>CAXTCV010000017.1:0-35952 GCA_964242725.1 uncultured Methylobacterium sp. | reverse complement strand
TGATCACCAACACCCTGGCGAAGGACAAGGAGATCTCCGACCGCTGGCGCGGCTTCAAGGACGTGGCCGAGGCGCGCCATCTCGCCAACCGGGTCGAGCCGGACGTGGTCGAAGCGCTCGTCGACGCCGTGCGGGCGGCCTATCCGCGCCTGTCGCACCGCTATTACAAGTTGAAGGCCAAGTGGTTCGGGCAGGAGACGCTGCCCTACTGGGACCGCAACGCGCCGTTGCCGAAGGTCGAACAGCGCACGATCCCCTGGACGGAGGCCCGCGACACGGTGCTCTCCGCCTACGACGCCTTCTCGCCGAAGATGGCCGGGATCGCCCGCCGCTTCTTCGACGAGCGCTGGATCGACGCCCCGACCCGGCCCGGCAAGGCGCCCGGCGCCTTCGCGCACCCGACCGTGCCGTCCGTCCACCCCTACGTTCTGGTCAACTACCAGGGCAAGCCCCGGGACGTGATGACCCTCGCCCACGAGCTCGGCCACGGCGTCCATCAGGTGCTGGCCGGGCCCAACGGCGCCCTGATGGCGCCGACGCCCCTGACGCTCGCCGAGACCGCCAGCGTGTTCGGCGAGATGCTGACCTTCCGCAAGCTGCTGGCCGCAACCACCGATCCGACCCAGCGCCGGGCCATGCTCGCCGCTAAGGTCGAGGACATGATCAACACGGTGGTGCGCCAGATCGCGTTCTACTCCTTCGAGCGGAAGGTGCATCTGGCCCGCGCCAAGGGCGAGCTGACCATGGATCAGATCAACGCCCTGTGGCTCTCGGTCCAGGCGGAATCGCTCGGACCGGCGATCGCGCTGGATTCGGGTTACGAGCCGTTCTGGGCCTACATCCCGCACTTCATCCACTCGCCGTTCTACGTCTACGCCTATGCGTTCGGCGATTGCCTCGTGAACTCCCTCTACGGGGTCTACGCCCAGGCCGAGGAGGGCTTCGTGGAGCGCTACTTCGCGCTGCTCGCGGCCGGCGGCTCGAAGCCCTACGGCGACTTGCTGGCGCCCTTCGGCCTCGACGCCAAGGATCCGGGCTTCTGGCAGATCGGTCTCGGGATGATCGAGGGCATGATCGTCGAGTTGGAGGGGATGGAAGGCGACGCCCAGCCAATCGCGCCCAGCCCGGCCAAAGCGATGTTACGCAACGTATAACATCGCGGAGATGACCATGAGGCTCGAGGTCGCGCGCGTCGGGGATTCGACCGGCCTGATCCGGCCGAAGGGTTTCGTCAGCCGTCTAAATCCGGCGCAGGGCGCTTGGCTCTGCGTCACTGAGAATGCAGACGGCGCCGTCAGGCTATCGCCCTACGACCCTGACCTCGAGAAAGGCATGAAGGTCGCGGAAAAGGCCATGAACACCTATCGAAATGCCTTGGCGGAACTCTTGCGAAATGACCACCGATCGCGCGATCGTCTGGCTCACCAGGGGCTTCGTCACGGCGTTCCACGCAGTGCAAATGAAGCAGTTCGGCGGGCCCACTGGCATACGTGACGAGGGGGCGCTCGAATCGGCGCTGTGACGGCCGATCCACCGTCTTGCCGATGCCGAGGAGGGCGGCGATATCGGACTCGCCGAACTTCCCGCGGCTTGCGCATTCGGCATCGCCAAGAACCATCCGTTCGTCGGCGGCAACAAGCCGGCTGCCCTGCTGGGGCTCATCACGCCCCTGGGCCTCAACGACGTCGACGTCCCAGCCGCCGAGGCCGTGGCGACGCTACGCCGCCTCGCGGTCGGCGAGATCGACGGATCCGGCCGCGCCCGCTGGATCCGCGACTACTGGCCGGCGGCCTGAGCCGCCGCGGCGGAGCGCCCCTGCGGTCTGGTGCGCGGTGCGGAACGACTTATCTCCGCACCTACACCGAGCCTGCACCGAGGAAGATCCTGGACAATGGCCGAGACCGATCGCGAAGCCAACCGCTTCTCCGCCCGCGCCGGGCGTTATGCCAGCGTCGGCGCCAATGTCGGCGGTGTCGCCGCGCGGATGGCCATGTCGCGGCTGTTCGGCAAGGAGGGCACCACCAACGCCGCGGCGCTCGCCCAGGCGCTCGGCGGCCTGAAGGGCCCGATCATGAAGGTGGCCCAGCTCCTGGCCACCGTCCCGGATCTGCTGCCCCCCGAATACGCGGCCGAACTCCAGAAGCTCCAGGCCGACGCGCCGCCGATGGGTGCGGCCTTCGTGAAGCGCCGGATGCAGTCCGAGCTGGGCGCCGGATGGCAGCAGCGGTTCGGCAGCTTCGACCTGAAGCCCGCCGCCGCGGCGTCCCTCGGTCAGGTCCATCGCGCCACCCGACAGGATGGAACGCGGCTCGCCTGCAAGCTCCAGTACCCGGACATGCAATCGGCCGTGGAGGCCGATCTCAAGCAGCTGGAGGTGGCGTTCGCGCTCCACCGCCGGATGAATTCCTGGCTCGATACGCGCGAGATCGCCAAGGAGATCGGCGCCCGCGTGCGCGAGGAGCTCGATTACGAGCGGGAGGCCAAGCACGCCACCCTCTACGGCGCCGTGCTCAAGGACATCGCGGCGGTGCGCGTCCCCAGTGTCTTCCCGGACCTGTCCACCAAGCGCCTGCTGACCCTCGGCTGGCTCGACGGCGACAAGATCCTGGGCTTCGCCGAGGAGCCCGTCGAGATCCGCAACCGCATCGCGCAGGCGATGTTCAAGGCGTGGTGGCATCCGTTCAGCCGGGCCGCCGTGATCCATGGCGATCCGCATCTCGGCAACTACACGGTCTTCTCCGAGGGCGGGGAGGCGGCCGGCATCAACCTGCTCGATTACGGCTGCGTGCGGATCTTCCATCCGCGCTTCGTCGGCGGCGTCGTGGACCTCTACCGGGGCCTCCTGGAGGGCGATTCGGCCCGCATCGTCCACGCCTACGAGGTCTGGGGCTTCAAGGCCCTCGACAAGGAGAAGATCGACATCCTGAACATCTGGGCGCGGTTCATCTACGGCCCGCTCCTGGAGGATCGAACCCGCACCGTCGCCGATGGGGTGAAGCCGGGCGATTACGGTCGCCACCAGGCCTTCCAGGTGCATCAGGCCCTCAAGGAACGGGGGCCGGTGACGGTGCCTCAGGAATTCGTGTTCATGGATCGCGCCGCCGTGGGGCTCGGAGCGGTGTTTCTCCACCTCCGGTCGGAGCTGAACTACCACCGCCTGTTCGAGGCGGAGATCGAGCATTTCTCCCTGGACGAACTCGCGAAGCGCCAGGGCCACGCGCTCACCGACGCGGGATTGACCGCACCCGCGTGAACGGCGCGGCACCCGATTGGAGACGCGATCAATTGCGGGCGTCCGATTGCGGCAGATAAACGCTTGAGCTACATCCCACCGTGACCGCAAGAAGTCGCGTCCAGGGATACGAGCGCACGATGGCCGAGAGTGAGACGGTGGCCGGGCACACCTACAGCCCGGCGATGGACGCGAAGACCCACGAGCAGACCTATCGCGGCTTCGTCCGCTTCGTCGAGATCGCCACCGGCGTCGTGATCTGCTGGGTCCTGGCCCTCGCCATCGGGGGTATCCGTGAGGCGTGGCTGCTGGCGATCCTCGGGGTGATCCTCGCTGGCGCGGCCGGCGCCGTTGGAGCCCTGGCTCCGGCCGTCGGCTGGCGCGGTCCGCTCGTCGTCGCCATCCTGCTCCTGCTGTACCTGTTCTTCGCCTGAGCCTGCCGGGGCGGGCTCGGCCGCCTCCCGCCGACGGGCCCCGTCCCCGGTGATCGGCACGGGTGCTGACGCGTGGCTCTCGATTCGATTGGCCACAAGTTACATTCGACGCGGTTTAATTATCTCATCGTCGGTCCCAGTCTCGAAAAGCCGCGTCGGTTCGCGCATTCGAAGGGCCGAGCTTATCCAGGGGAAACCTCGCATGCGCATCGCTGTGCTGTCCGAGACGGACTCCGCGGAACCGCGCGTGGCCGCGGTTCCGGAGACCGTCAAGAAGTTCAAGGCCCTCGGCGCCGACATGGTTGTGCAGTCCGGCGCCGGCGTGAAGGCCGGTATTCTCGATGGTGAGTACGAGGCCGCCGGCGCCGAGGTGGCCGGCAGCGCCGCCGACGCCGCGCGCGACGCCGATCTCGTCCTCAAGGTCCGGCGCCCGAGCGCCGAGGAACTGCCGCTGTTCAAGCACGGCGCCACCGTGGTGGCGATCATGGATCCCTACGGCAACGAGGCCGCCCTCCAGGCGATGGCCGAGGCCGGCGTGGCGGGCTTCGCCATGGAGTTGATGCCCCGCATCACCCGCGCGCAGGTCATGGACGTGCTGTCCTCGCAGGCAAACCTCGCCGGCTACCGCGCGGTCGTGGACGGCGTCGCCGAGTACGGCCGCGCCATGCCGATGATGATGACCGCCGCCGGCACCGTTCCGGCCGCCCGCGTCTTCGTGATGGGTGTGGGCGTCGCGGGGCTACAGGCCATCGCGACCGCGCGCCGCCTCGGCGCCGTGGTGACGGCCACCGACGTGCGCCCGGCCACCAAGGAACAGGTCGAGTCCCTCGGCGCGAAGTTCGTCGCGGTTGAGGACGACGAGTTCAAGCAGGCCGAGACCAAGGGCGGCTACGCCAAGGAGATGTCGGCCGGCTATCAGGCCAAGCAGGCCGAACTGGTGAAGGGCCATATCGCCAAGCAGGACATCGTCATCACCACGGCGCTGATCCCGGGCCGCCCCGCGCCGAAGCTCGTCTCCGAGGAGATGGTGGCGTCGATGAAGCCGGGCTCGGTGCTGGTCGACCTCGCGGTCGAGCGCGGCGGCAACGTCGCCGGCGCCAAGGCCGGCGAGGTCGTCGTCAACGAGCGCGGCGTGAAGATCGTCGGCCATCTCAACGTGCCCGGCCGCCTCGCCGCCACGGCGTCCAGTCTCTACGCGCGCAACCTCTACGCCTTCGTCGAGACCCTCATCGACAAGGAGTCGAAGGCGCTCGCCATCAAGTGGGACGACGAGCTGGTGAAGGCCACGAACCTCACCCGGGACGGCGCGGTCACCCACGCCTCCTTCCAGTCCAAGAGCGACGGCGCCGCCTCGGAAGCCGCGTCCGTGGGATTGTCCAAGTCGGAGGCCAACGCGGCGTCCGGCACGGCCGCCCCGGCGGGCGCGCAGTGATCCCCCGTCGAGAGGAGTAGCAGAATGGCAACCGTCATCATCCCTCCCGATCAGGCGACCGATCAGGCCCGCGTGCTGGCCGACGCCGCCCGCGCCGCCGCCGACGTGGCGCGCAACGCCGCCGATCAGGCCCAAGCCATCGCGGACGGCATGGGCCACGGCCTCAGCGCCGCCACCGGCGGCGCCGTCGATCCCACGGTGTTCCGGCTGGCGATCTTCGTGCTGGCGATCTTCGTCGGCTACTACGTGGTCTGGTCGGTGACCCCGGCCCTCCACACCCCGCTGATGTCGGTCACCAACGCGATCTCCTCGGTGATCATCGTCGGCGCGATCCTCGCGGTCGGCGTCCCGCTGATCGAGAAGGGCACCGGCTTCGCCCGGTTCTTCGGCTTCATCGGCATCGTGCTGGCCAGCGTGAACATCTTCGGCGGCTTCCTGGTCACGCAGCGCATGCTCGGCATGTACAAGAAGAAGGCCTGAGACGATGTCCCAGAACGTCTCCGCCCTTCTCTACATCGTCGCCGGCGTCCTGTTCATCATGGCGTTGCGGGGGCTCTCGCACCCGACCACGTCGCGGCAGGGCAACCTCTACGGCATGATCGGCATGGCGCTCGCCGTGCTGACGACGCTCGTCGGCCATCCGCCGGCCGGGTTCGGCGCCTGGATCCTGGTGATCCTCGGCATCGGCATCGGCGGCGGCGCCGGCGCGGTGATCGCCAAGCGCGTGCCGATGACCGCGATGCCGCAGCTCGTGGCCGCCTTCCACTCGCTGGTCGGCCTCGCGGCGGTGTTCGTGGCGGCGGGCGCCCTCTACGCGCCGCAGGCCTTCGGCATCATCGAGAACGGCCACTTCCACAAGCAGTCGCTGTTCGAGATGGGGCTCGGCGTCGCCATCGGCGCCATCACCTTCACCGGCTCGGTGATCGCCTTCGCCAAGCTCGACGGGCGGATGTCCGGCAAGCCGATCATGCTGCCCCAGCGCCACCTCATCAACGCGCTGCTGGCCGCCGGCCTCGTGCTGCTGATCGTCCTGTTCATCGGTACCGAGTCGAAGGCCCTGTTCTGGCTGATCGTCATGGCCGCGCTCGTGCTCGGCGGCCTGATCATCATTCCGATCGGCGGCGCCGACATGCCGGTGGTCGTGTCGATGCTCAACTCCTACTCGGGCTGGGCGGCGGCCGGCATCGGCTTCACCCTGGGCAACCTCGCGCTGATCATCACCGGCTCGCTGGTGGGCTCCTCGGGCGCGATCCTGTCCTACATCATGTGCCACGCGATGAACCGGTCGTTCATCTCGGTCATCCTCGGCGGTTTCGGCGGCGATGCCGCGGCGTCGGCCGCGGGTGGACAGGTCGAGACACGGCCCGTGAAGCAGGGCTCGTCGGACGATGCCGCCTACATCATGAAGAACGCCGAGCGGGTCATCATCGTCCCGGGCTACGGCATGGCGGTCGCCCAGGCGCAGCATTCGCTCCGCGAGATGGCCGACATGCTCAAGAAGGAGGGCGTCGACGTGAAATACGCCATCCATCCGGTGGCGGGCCGCATGCCGGGCCACATGAACGTCCTGCTCGCCGAGGCGAACGTGCCCTACGACGAGGTGTTCGAGCTGGAGGACATCAACGGCGAGTTCCCGCAGGCGGACGTCGCCTTCGTGATCGGCGCCAACGACGTCACCAACCCGGCGGCCAAGACCGACAAGGCCTCGCCGATCTACGGCATGCCGATCCTCGACGTCGAGAAGGCCAAGACCGTGCTGTTCATCAAGCGCGGCATGGGCTCCGGCTACGCGGGCGTCGAGAACGAGGTGTTCTTCCGCGACAACACCATGATGCTGTTCGGCGACGCCAAGAAGGTCGTCGACAACATCCTCAAGGCGTTCTGAAACTTCGACCCGTGCGGTCGGCCGGGGCGGGCAGCGATGCCCGCCCCGTTTCGTTGCGGGGCTTGGTATTCCCAGCGCGGCCGGCTGTTGCGGCCAGGCCCGGGATTCTGTGGTCCGGCCCGTGTAGGATGGCCCCGTGTCCTGCGCCGCGCTCCTCGCCGATCCGCCGCCCTTCCTGGGTGTCGCCGCCTCCGTGACCGGCCGGCGCTGGCAGGAGCGTTGCGGCGGCGCGGCCGTCCAGAACCAGATCGCCAAGATGGTGCAGGCCCACGGGCTGCCGGAGTTGCTGGCGCGCGTCCTCGCCGGGCGGGGCGTCGCCCCGGAGGACGCCCCGCGCCACCTCGCCCCGCGCCTGCGCGACCTGATGCCGGATCCGGACACGCTGCTCGACATGGACGCGGCCGTCCGCCGCCTCGTGCGCGCCGTGCGGCGGCGGGAGACCGTGGCGGTGTTCGGCGATTACGATGTCGACGGTGCCGCGAGCGCCGCCCTGCTGGCCGGCTATCTCCGCGGCCTCGGCCTTCAGGTGCCGATCCACATTCCGGACCGGATCACCGAGGGTTACGGCCCCAACGTCGCGGCGATCACCGCGCTCGCGGCGGACGGCGCGACCCTGCTGGTCTGCGTCGATTGCGGGACCAGCGGCCACGGTCCCCTGGAGGAGGCCGAGAAATCGGGCCTCGACGTGATCGTCCTCGATCACCATGCCGCCGCCGAGGTGCTGCCCCCGGCCCGCGCCGTGGTGAATCCGAACCGCCTCGATGACCTCTCGGGCCTCGGCCATCTCTGCGCGGCCGGCGTGGTGTTCCTGACCCTGGTCGCTCTCAACCGCGCCCTGCGGACGGAGGGCTTCTTTGGCCCGGACCGCCCCGAACCGGTCCTGACCGATGCCCTCGACCTCGTGGCGCTCGCCACCGTCGCCGACGTGGTGCCGCTCACCGGCCTCAACCGGGCCTTCGTGACCCAGGGGCTGACGGTGATGCGCCATCGCGGCCGGACCGGGCTGGCGGCTTTGCTCGACGCCGCCTCGCTCAGCGAGCCGCCGGAGGCGTGGCATCTCGGCTTCGTGCTCGGGCCGCGCATCAATGCCGGGGGCCGCATCGGCGATTCGGCCCTCGGCGCCCGGCTGCTGACCACGGCCGATCCGCACGAGGCTACGCGTATCGCCGCCGACCTCGATCACCTCAACCGCGAGCGTCAGGCCATCGAAGCGCAGGCCGTGATGGAGGCCGAGGCCGAGATGGACCACGCGGTGACCCGCGATCCCGCACGGGCCGTGCTGGTCGCGGCGAACGCGGCGTGGCATCCGGGAATCGTCGGCCTGATCGCATCGCGGCTGAAGGACCGTTTCAACCGCCCGGCCTTCGCCTTCGCGATCCGCCCGGACGGCAGCGCCACCGGCTCGGGCCGTTCCATTCCCGGGGCGGATCTCGGGCTCGCGGTCCGCGCCTGCGTGGAGGCCCGGATCGCCAGCAAGGGCGGCGGGCACGCCATGGCGGCGGGCGTGACGCTGCGGGCCGACGACATCCCGCGCTTCGAGGCGCATCTCACCGCGCTCCTCGGGGCCAGCATCGCCCTGGCACGATCCGCGGAGGCCCTGCTGATCGACGGCGGCCTCAGCGCCGGCGGGGCCACCGCCGAGACCGTCCGGCTGCTCCAGCGGGCCGGGCCGTTCGGTCAGGGGGCGCCGGAGCCGGTCTTCGCCCTCGGACGTCACCGGCTCGTGGATGCGGCTTTGGTCGGGTCGAGCCATGTCCGGGCGCGCCTGCGCAGCCGCGACGGACAGGCCGTGGGGGCAATCTGCTTCCGGGCCGCGGAGCGGCCCCTCGGCCTCGCCCTGCTGAACGGGATCGGGCGCGAGATGCACGTCGCCGGCACCCTGTCGTGCGACCGTTGGCGCGGTGCTGAACGGGCGCAGCTGCGGATCGTGGATCTGGCGGTTGCAGATCCTTGATCGGCCTCAGGCGCCGGCCATCACCAGCGCCCAGAAGCGCTTGTAGCGGGTGCCGGGGGCGTCCACCCGGGCGATGCCGATCCGGCGGATCTGCGGGATCAGCATGTTCCTGTTGTGCTCGGGGCTGGCCTTCCAGCGGCCGAGCACCTGCTCCAGGGTCTCGGAGCCGGCGCTGAGGTTCTCGGCCGCATAGGACCGCGCCAGACCCGCCGAGGCCATGCGCGACGTGAAGCTGCCGCCGGACTCGTGGCTGAGCTGCCCGGTGCGGGCATTGTTGCCGGCCTGGAAGGCCGCCGCCTTGACCAAAGTCGGATCGACGATCACCGGGCTCAAGCCATGCTGGACGCGGTAGGCCGAGATCGCCGCCGCGGCCGCGACCTCGTCCAGAACCGTGGTCTGCGTCGCGTTCTCGACATCCGGCTCGGGGGTGAACGACAGGCCGCCGCATCCGGCGAGGGCGAGCAGCAGGGCGGCAGCGAGGGCGCGGGCGAGGATCGGCACGGTCCGGACAGCGGGTTCGAGGAAATCGCCAGCCTCCCTCCAGCCCCCTTGCGGCGAAAGCGCGGCGGAGTCGGAGCGCCGCAATCCGTTGGCCAGGGTCGTGGCCGCAGCGCCACGCCCGGTGCGGTCAGGCCGCCAGGGCGTTGCCCCCGAGCATCGCCGGCGCGAAGGCGCGCAGGAGATCGGTGTCGAGATGGCCGTGGCTCTCGACCATGATGGCCAGGGCCTCCGCGGCGGTGGCGGGCTGCCGATAGGTGCGGCGCTCGGTCAGGGCCGAGAACACGTCGCAGATGCTGACGATCCGGACGAGGTCGGTGATGGCTGCGCCCGCGAGGCGGTCCGGGTATCCCTTGCCGTCGAGCCGCTCATGATGGTGGCGCACCACGTCGATCACCGCGCGCTCGAATTCCCCCTGCGCCAGCAGCAGGGCGGCACCGATGTCGGGGTGGCGCTGCATCAGCCGCAATTCCTCGGGATCGAGCGGCCCCGGCTTGTTGAGGATCTCGACCGGGATCCGCGACTTGCCGATGTCGTGCAGCAGGGCGGCGCGCACGAGTCGGCTGAGATCGCCGCGGCTCAGGCCGATCTGCGATCCGAACGTCGCGGCGTGGCCGGCAACGCCCAGCGTGTGCTGATACACGCCGATATCGTGACGCCAGACCGCATCGAGCCAGGCTCCGATTCCCGCTTCCGACACGGCGGCGAGCACCAGCTCGGTCCCCCGGTCGACATCGGCCCGCTGGAGCCCGGCGCCGAGGGCGGCGCTGTCGAACAGTTCGGTCACGATCGCGGTAGCGCTGGTCACCTGCTCCAGCAACCGTCGCTCACGCGTCGCCACCGATCGCGTCGCCTCCTCGATCATGGCGAAGGCGTTTGCCAGAACGATCTGGCGCGGTGCTGCGGCCGGAAGCTGACGCAGATGCGGGGCCGGCGGCATCGGACCGCCGCCGCGGGACAGGATCAGACGCGGCACCGGCGGCCGCGGAAAGCGGAGGGCCGGTTCCAGCGCGGCGACCCGGTCCGGCGGCACGTCGAGGATGATGAGGTGCGGCCGTGCGGTCGGGATTACGGCCTGGGGCGCGACGGCGCGGCAATCCATCACCAGCGCGATGGCACGCTCCAGAGCGGCCCGCTCCGTCGGCCGATCTGAGATCAGCAGGACGAACGGCTGGTTCTGCTTTCCATCTGTCGCGCCGAGGGCCAACACGGTTGCTCCCTCGCCCGTTTGGTCAACTATGCGTTGACCCTAACGGGAAGTTCCGAGGAAAGCGTTAACCCTACGCAGTCGGCGCGATCCGAGCAGGCGGAGTCAGGCGAGCTTGGCGTTGCCCACTGCGCGCGCGGGCGTGGCGGCGGCGCGGTCCGACTCGCCGGCCGGGCTCACGAAGTCCGCGAACTTGACGGTGAGGACCGCCTGGCAGGCCGCGAACGCGACGAAGATCAAGGCGAAACTGGCGATCATGGGGGGCACTCCGAAGCGGCGGGACAGGCCGGATGTTGCGATGCGGTAAGTGTCATGCCGCTGCGCAAACTGGTATGCCAAATACGGAATGCCGACCATGTTGCCGATGCATGACGCGCAATCGAAGGTCGAAGAACACCCCTTTTGCGATGCCGTCGGGGGCGTGGGGTATGGGGCGCGTTGGTCTCCGACCGCGCGCGTCCCACCGCGATGCTGCGGTGCGATCGGCCATTGCCCCGGCGGAGTCCTCGGATCGCAACTCCGCCGCATCGCCCGCGACGCGGCCGCGTCCAGGCGCGACCGTTCGCCGGGACCGAACAGCGACGGGCGCGTTCGCCGAGCGCTGTTCCGGAGTTGCCGGGCAGTCCCCCTTGCGATCAGTCGAGGTAATCGCCGTAGGTGTCGACGTGCTTGGCGAGACCGAGCCCGTGCTCGCGCACGAGGCGCTCGGCCAGATCGGCATCCCGGGCTTCGAGCGCGGCGATGATGGCCACATGCTCGCGGATCGACCGCTCCGCACGATCGCCCTGGCGCAGAGCCGTGCTGCGGATGCCGCGGACATGCATCAGGAGATTGCTCGTAAGGTCGGCGATCGCCTCGCAATGGCCGAGCGCGATGATCCGCTGGTGGAAACGGATGTTGGCATCCGAGTATTCGTCAATGTGTTCGGACGGTTGGCCTTCGTAGAACTCCGGGAACGCGTCCCGGAGGGACCGCAACTGCGCATCCGTGGCTCCGGTACAGGCGAGCCGAGCCGCCATACTCTCCAGCGCCGTCCAGGCGTGGATCATGCCGACGATCTCCCGCTTGTTCTTCTTGATCACGAATACGCCGCGCCGCGCCTCCGAGCGGACGAATCCCTCCTGCTCGAGGACCGTGAGCGCTTCGCGCACCGGTGTGCGGCTGACGCCGAGGTCCTGCGAGAGCTTCCGCTCATCGAGACGCACCTCGTCCGGCCGCCCATAGATGTCCATGTTGGTGATGGCCGACTTGAGTGCCTCATAGGCCAAGGTCCGGAGACTTGAACTGGCAACGATCGGCTTGACGCTCAGCGGTTCGGAGTTCGACATCCCTGGTCCGGCGGCTCACATGCATGATGTACCGCACGCATTCTCAGTCGTGCGCTCCTCTGTGGACTAACGCAAACCTTATCCGGATCCTAGTCGAGCTCGGACCACGCCCACAGACCTCTGACGGGGACGCGAGGCCCGGTGCGTGCACCCGCGCAACGTCCGGCCGACGAGGCACGGCCGGTCTTACGTCCCGGACGGCGTCCTTAATCCCGAGCCGGCGACATGTATTTTTTTGCAGGTTCGATTGACACGCGCCCGCAAGATAAGCACCATTCTGCTGGCATACCGTCGACCGAGTGTTTTTTGAGATGTTCGAGCGACAGAACCTCGGGCTGGATGATTGAATTTCACGGCGCCGCAAGAATTTTTAAACGCACGACGGTCGCTTTGCTCTGCCGTTGCGTAACATGGCGGGGCATACAGACCGCTGAAGACCATCGACAACAATAAAATTGGCTGGGAGGGAAGCGAATGTCCGAGATCCGCAGACCCGTGGGGAGCGGCCGCTGGCTGCAACTCGCCTTCGGCGTCGTCTGCATGTGCATGATCGCCAACATGCAGTACGGCTGGACCTTCTTCGTCAATCCGATGCAGGAGCGCCACGGCTGGGACCGGGCGGCGATCCAGGTCGCCTTCACGCTGTTCGTGGTCACGGAGACGTGGCTGGTCCCGATCGAGGGCTGGTTCGTCGACAAGTACGGCCCGCGCATCGTCACCCTGTTCGGCGGGCTGCTCTGCGCCGTCGCCTGGGTGATGAACTCCTACGCCGACACCCTCACCCTGCTCTACATCGCCGCCGCCATCGGCGGGACCGGGGCCGGCGCGGTCTACGGGACCTGCGTGGGCAACTCGCTGAAGTGGTTCCCGGACCGCCGCGGCCTCGCCGCCGGCATCACCGCGATGGGTTTTGGCGCCGGCTCGGCGCTGACCGTCGTGCCGATCCAGGCGATGATCAAATCCCAGGGCTACGAGGCCGCGTTCTTCGCCTTCGGCATCGGGCAGGGCGTCATCGTCATGCTGATCGCGCTGTTCCTGCGCGCGCCGGCCAAGGGTCAGGTCCCGGAGGTCGCCCGGGTCAGCCAGTCGAAGCGCGACTTCAAGCCCTCCGAGATGGTGCGCACCCCGATCTTCTGGGTGATGTACGCGATGTTCGTCATGATGGCCGCCGGCGGCCTGATGGCGACCGCGCAGCTCGGCCCCATCGCCAAGGACTTCAAGATCGCCGACGTGCCGGTCTCGCTGCTCGGGATCACGCTGCCGGCGCTGACCTTCGCGGCAACCCTCGATCGGGTGCTCAACGGCGTCACGCGGCCGTTCTTCGGCTGGATCTCCGATCATATCGGGCGCGAGAACACGATGTTCATCGCCTTCGCCATCGAGGGACTCGGCATCTACGCGCTCAGCCAGCTCGGCCAGAACCCGTTCGCCTTCGTGCTGCTGACCGGCCTCGTGTTCTTCGCCTGGGGCGAGATCTACTCGCTGTTCCCCGCCACCTGCGGCGACACCTTCGGGTCGAGATACGCGGCCACCAATGCCGGCCTGCTCTACACCGCCAAAGGGACGGCGGCGCTCATCGTCCCCTACACCAGCGTGCTCACGACCATGACCGGGAGCTGGCACACGGTGTTCCTGGCCGCCGCAGCGCTCAACATCCTGGCGGCCCTGCTGGCGCTCTTCGTGCTGAAGCCGATGCGCGCGGCCTACACGAAGAAGCGGGAGACGAGCCTCGCCCCGGCCCTGGCCCAGTAGCCCGCATCGTGGCCACCGGGGAGCCCGGCGCCTTTACGGCGTCGGGCATTTCCGCCTACCCGGGGCCGGGCCTTCCGGAGATCGGGCATGGACAGGGACGAGCGCATCGCGCGGGAGAGCGTCGTGGCGGCGGCGCGGGCGCTTGACGCGCAGGGGTTGAACCGCGGCACCTCTGGCAACGTCTCGGTGCGCTTCCGCGATGGCCTGCTGATCACGCCCTCGGGCCTGCCCACGGCGCGGATGGGGCCCGACGACGTGGTCGCGATGGCCCTCGACGGCACGCACCCGCCGGATCAGAAGCCCTCGTCGGAATGGCGCTTCCATCGCGACATCCTCGCGTCCCGCCGGGATTGCGGCGCCGTCGTACACGCGCATCCCGTCTACTGCACCGCCTTCGCCCTGTGCCGGAGGGAGATCCCGGCGGTGCACTACATGATCGCGGCCTTCGGGGGGCCGAACGTGCGCTGCGCCCCCTACGCGCCCTACGGCACCGCGGAGCTGTCCGACCTGGCGCTCGCCGCGCTGGACGACCGCACTGTCTGCCTCCTGGCCAACCACGGCATGATCGCCGCCGGGGCGAGCCTGGAGAAGGCCCTCTGGCTCGCGGTCGAGCTGGAGACGCTGTGCCACCAATACGCGGTGGCGCTTCAGGTCGGTACGCCGGCCATCCTGTCCGATCACGAGATCGGCGCCACCGTCGAGCGCTTCAGGGGATACGGGCCGAATGCCGCCGGGGCGGACCGGGACCGCGGGTGAGACCCCTCGGCCGCGTCAGCGACCGAGCGTCTGACCCACCGCAAGCCCCGTCTCCTTGGCATACTCGGCGGCCGAGACCTTCTTGCCGCCCTCCGGCTTGACCTTTCGGATCTCGATCCGGCCGCCCTGGGCACAGACGCTGAACCCGTCTGCGTCGACGGCGATGACCTCACCGGGCTTGCCCTTCACGTCGGCCAGCCGCCGCACCGGGTGCAGGCAGGCATCGAAGATCTGGAGCTTCTTACCGGCGAGGGTGGTCCAGGCCCCGGGGGCGGGGTTGGCCGCGCGGATCAGGTTGTAGATCTGCTCGACATGGGCCGACCAATGGATCTCGGCCTCGGCGGTGCGGAACCAGCCCTCATAGGTCGCCGCGTCCTCGTCCTGATCGACCTCGATGTGCTGGCCGGCCACGACGAGGTCGGCCGCTTCGAGCATCGCGTCGACCCCCATCGGGAACAGGGCATCGAAATAGATCTCGCCCAGAGTCGCGTCCGCGCCGATGGCGCAGGTCTTCTGGAGGATCACCGGCCCCTCATCGAGCCCGTCCGTCGGACGGAAGATCGTCAGACCGGTCTGAACATCGCCCCGGGCGATCGGCCAGTTGATCGACGACGGCCCGCGGTAGCGCGGCAGCAGGCTCGGATGATACTGGATCGTGCCGTGCTTCGGGATCGTGACGAAGCTCTGGGGCGCGAACTGCAGGACATAGGCCATGATGCCGATATCGGCATCGAGGCCGCGCATCGCCGCCTCGGCCTCGGGGCTCTTCAGGCTCGCAAACTGGAAGACCTGAAGCCCCTTCTCCTCGGCCGCGGTCTTCAGGACGTCCGGCTTCGCGCCCGGCTTCTCCGGCGCGCAGAAGACGGCGGCCACCGTGTCGCCCCGCTTCAGGAACGCCTCCAGCACGGCTTTTCCGAAATCCTGCTGACCGATGAAGGCGATGCGCATGCAAGCTCCTGAGCGTCGTCCCACCCGGGCCGTGGGGACAGATGAGGGAACTCCGAGAGGAGCGAGACCCGTTCCGAGGCGCGGTCACCGGCGTTCGGATACGGACGATGCGACTCGAAACAGATGCGCGTCGCCGCTGTTCCGATACGCGGGACGCCGCGCTTCGGGCGGCCCGGCCAGGCCGCCCGGCATGGCCCCTCCGTCCGATCGCCGCCGCGGGCGGCCGCGATCAGCTCACTCCGCGGCGATCTTCTGGACCGACCCGATCGCCCCCGAATTCGCGATCTCGCCGAACTCCGATTCCGAGTAGCCGAGCACGCTGCGCAGGATCTCCTCCGTGTGCTCGCCGAGCAGCGGGGAGCGCACCACTTCGCTCGGGCTCGCCGAGAGCTTGATGGGGTTGCCCACCGTCAGATACTTGCCGCGGGTCGGGTGATCGACCTCCACGATGGTTCCGGTCTTCCGCAGGGCCTCGTCCTCGGCGATCTCCTTCATGGACAGGATCGGCCCGCAGGGGATGTCGTGCTTGTTCAGGGTATCCATCGCCTCGAACTTCGACACCTTCATCGTCCACGCCTCGATGCGCGTGAAGATCTCGTTGAGGTGCGGCAGGCGCGCCTTCGGCGTCGCGTAGTTCGGATCTGCCTTCCAGTCGGGCTCGCCGATGATGTCGCAGATCGGCTCCCAGACCGCGGCCTGGGTGATCACGTAGATGTAGGCGTTGGGATCCTGCTCCCAGCCCTTGCAGCGCAGGATGCGCCCCGGCTGACCGCCGCCGGAATCGTTGCCGGCCCGCGGGGTCGCCTCGCCGAACGGGATGCCCTCTCCGAACTGGCTGTACTCCCTCAGCGGGCCGTGCTCCAGGCGCTGCTGGTCGCGCAGCTTCACCCGGCACAGGTTGAGCACGCCATCCTGCATGGCGCAGTCGACCTTCTGCCCGAGGCCGCTCTGCGTGCGATGATAGAGGGCCGTCACGATGCCGAGGGCGAGGTGCAGGCCGGTTCCGGAATCGCCGATCTGCGCGCCGGTGACCATCGGGATGCCGTCGCGGAAGCCGGTGGTCGAGGCCGAACCGCCCGCGCATTGCGCGACGTTCTCGTAGACCTTGCAATCCTCGTAGCGGCCCGGCCCGAAACCCTTGACGGAGGCCAGGATCATCCGCGGGTTGGCCGCGTGGATCTTCTCCCAGGTCAGGCCCATCCGGGCGAGCGCCCCGGGGGCGAAGTTCTCGACGAGGACGTCGCATTCCGCGATCAGGCGCCAGAGCACCTCCTTGCCCTTCGGGTTCTTCGAATCCAGCGTGATCGAGCGCTTGTTGTGGTTCAGCATCGTGAAATAGAGGCTGTCCACGTCCGGGAGGTCCTGGAGCTGCTGGCGGGTGGCGTCGCCCACGCCGGGCCGCTCGACCTTGATCACGTCGGCACCGAACCAGGCGAGGAGCTGGGTGCAGGTCGGGCCGGATTGAACGTGGGTGAAGTCCAGGATGCGGACGCCTTCGAGGGCCTTGGTCATGATCGGTCTCGGAGCTGGGGACGGTCGTCGGGAAGTGGAGGCACGGATCAGGCCGCCGGCGCGGATGGCCTGCGGGTTCCCAGGGGTCGCATCGCGCGGCGCGGGGTATCTCGGCCGGCTCGGCCCATCCTCGAACGGGTCATGTCTGCACTCCCTCCCGACGCGCGGTCCCGTCGTGAACGCGAGACCGTCATGCGGACCCCGGGGTTACGGGTCCTCCGACCTGTATACCACATGCCATTTAGCTGAGGCGAGAGCCATTCTGGCTGGCACGATCGTGGCCGGCTACGCACCGTAAGCCGGCACGGAGCCGGGCTCAACGCGCTGGCGGACCGAGCCCCGGGATGTCGGCACACCCTTGGCATTTGAGCCGAAGCGGTCCATGATTTCGGCAAAATCCGCAGCCGGCCGGACCGCCGAACGACGCGATGCTGCAGGAGGAACGCCCATGCTCGCCAGCACCAGCCTGATCAAATCGTCCTGGATCGCCGTCGATGTCGCCCATGACCGGGCCGAGCGCGTGCTCGTGGTCGAGACATACATAGCGGTCAGCCCGCTGGAACCCAATTTCGACGCGGCACAATACGAGCGTGTGCTCGCCTGCGTGCAGAACGTGCTCAAGACGCACCCCGAGATCGACCGCGCGTCGATCCTGAGCATGCATCGCGGCTCCGGCTGCACGGCCCTGTTCCGCGAGCAGCCAGCGACGGCGAAGCAGCCCGCAGCCGCCTGAGACGCGTCAGGTATCCTCTGCGGCCGCGCTGCCTACGTTCCCCGGCGAGTCCAGGGCGACCCGGGCCGCGTGGAACCACCAGAGCGGGATATCGCGATTGGCCGTCGTCAATTCCGAGGCCCAGCCCTCTTTGGGCATGACCTCCGCCCGATCGGCGAACAGGCGCAGAGCCGCCTCGGCCCGCTCCCGTCGGCAGCGCTCGCGGATCGCATCCCGCTCCGCCGCGGCCCGGGCATCCGCCTGCTCCACGAGGCGCCGGGTGGCGAGGTCGTCCGCGTCGAAGGCGAATTGCTGCCAGAACGCCTCGGCCTCCCGCGCGACGTCGCGCTCGCGTTCGATCCGCGCGAGCGCCGCCTCGGCCGCGTCCCGGGCCAATTCGGCGGCTTCCGCGCGACCCAGCATCCGGTTGTTGGCCTCGAGCAGTTCCCGTTCCCGCTCCGGCGCCATCCGCTGGCGCCGGAGCACGCGCAGCTCCTCTGCGCTCGCAGCCCCTTCGGCCGCAGCGGCGATCAGCGGGGCGAGGGCACCGGCGGCCAGGGCGTCGGCGCGCTCGAGATAGCGCTCGCGCTGGCCCGGATGTCCGTTTTCCAAGGCCTGATCGTCCCAGGCCGGACGATCCGGGTGACCACTGCGATCGCAGTCGTACAGGGCGCGTGCCAGGGCATTGCGCAGAGGGTCCGGAAGCGGCGCCGCGGCGTGCTCGTTCATGAACCTGCATTCGCGAAGGGCGGTCGACACAACCTACAACGCGGCGAGGCGAATAAAGAGACCGGAACGGCGGCGCGGGGATGAATTTTTCTCCACGCCGTCATCAACCCTCGCCGCGAGAAGCGTGGAATCGCTGCGATACCTGAGCGTTCCCGCGCTCTGGTAAAAAAGACGGTCGTGCTTCGACAGATCACCGCTCAGCCCCCGCCGCCGCAGATCTTCGGCGAGGCGGATCTTGGGGTCCGAGAACGAACGGCGGTCTTCGCGTGAGCGCGCGAGATCATGGTGCGGTGCCAATGCCGTCGTGCCACGTCACGCGCCCCGGTCTGCCGCATATGGATGGTCAGACACCGTCCGGGGCAGGGTAGCGGCTGAATCCACACGCGTCTCCCTCCCCCCTTTGCGGGCTACGAGGTTCACGGATCGACCTGGAGAAGGCGCGAGGGGCGCCCTCTCCCATGCGGGCTATCATGTTCACACATCGACGTTCGGTACGCCGGCTCAAATCGAGTGGCGCGCGTCACGGACGCGGGCTAAACCGGCGCATGCGCCCGTCGCGCGGCGATGCATCCCATGATCCATACCGGCTACAACCCGGCGCTCGTCGCCCTGTCGATCGGCCTCTCGGTCTTCGCCTCGTACACGGCGCTCGATCTTGCGGGGCGCATCCGCGGGGCGGCCCCGGGGCCGCGCTGGCCCTGGATCGCAGGGTCCGCCCTGGCCATGGGCGGCGGCATCTGGGCGATGCACTTCGTCGGGATGCTCGCCTTCGACATGGGCGTTCGGGCCACCTACCATCTCGGCCTGACCCTGCTCTCCCTGGTGATCGCCGTCGCGGTGACCGGGATGGCGTTCGCGTGGGTCGCCTACAGGAACGAGCAGCCGGCGGCCGTCCTGGTCGCGGGGCCGCTCATGGGTCTCGGCGTCGCCGGGATGCACTACACCGGCATGGCGGCGCTGCAGATCCCCGGTGACCTCGCCTACAGCCCGTCCATCGTCGCGGTCTCCGTCGCGATCGCGGTGACCGCGGCCACCGCCGCCCTCCGCCTGGCGTTCCGCCAGCACGGCGTCGGACAGAAGCTGCTTGCCGCCGGCGTCATGGGGCTGGCCGTGGCCGGGATGCACTACACCGGCATGGCGGCGGCGACCATCACGGCGGTGGAGGCCGGTGCCCCCGCCGCCCATGCCGCGATGCTGCCGCAGGGACAGCAGAATCTCGCGCTCTACGTCGCCGGGGCGACCTTCTGCATCCTGTTCCTGGCGATGCTGGGCTCGTCCCTCGACCAGCAGCGGGTCCAGCGGGATCTCCAGGCCAGCGAGGCCCGGTTCCGGGCCGCGATCCAGGCCGTCCGCGGCGTGCTCTGGACCAACGATGCCGCCGGCCGGATGATCGGCGAGCAGCCGGGCTGGAGCGCCCTCACCGGGCAGACCCGCGCCCAGTATCAGGGCTACGGCTGGGCCGACGCGGTTCATCCGGAGGATGCCCAGGCCACGGTCGATGCCTGGAACGAGACCGTCCGGACCCGGAAGACCTTCAACCACGAACATCGGGTGCGCATGGCGGACGGGAGTTGGCGTCACTACGCGATCCGCGCCATCCCGGTGCTCGACGCGCGCGGCGCCATCCGCGAGTGGGTCGGGGTCCACACGGACATCACCGAGCAGCGGGAGGCCGAGGCCGAGCTTCGGGAGTCGAACGAGGAGATCCAGCGCTACGCCTATATCGTCAGCCACGATCTGCGGGCGCCCCTGGTCAACGTCATGGGCTTCACCAGCGAGCTGGAGGCGACGCGGGTCGAGTTGCGCGCGGCCCTGTCCGGGCACCCGCAGGCCGAGCGGATCGACGCGGAGTTCGGCGAGGCGCTGGGCTTCATCAAGGCGGCGGTGAACCGCATGGAGAGTCTGATCGCGGCCATCCTGAAGCTGTCCCGGGAGGGCCGGCGGCAGTTCATGCCGGAACTCCTGGACATGACGGCCCTGCTCCAGGGCCTCGCGGACGCGCACAGGCACCAGGCCGAGGCGGCCCGGGCGGTCGTGACGGTGGCGCCCGACCTGCCGCGGATCGTCGCCGACCGGCTCGCGATCGAGCAGATCTTCGGCAACCTGCTGGACAACGCCCTCAAGTACCTCGACCCGTCCCGCCCCGGGCAGATCGCCGTCACGGCCCGCGCGGTCGGCACCCGGGGCATCTGCTTCTCCGTCACCGACAACGGCCGCGGCATCGCCGCCCGGGACCATGCCCGCGTGTTCGAACTGTTCCGGCGGTCCGGGGCGCAGGACCGGCCCGGGGAGGGCATCGGCCTCGCCCATGTGAAGGCGCTGGTGCGCTCCTTCGGCGGCCGGATCGAAGTCCGTTCGAAACTCGGCGCGGGCACGACCTTCGACGTGACCTTGCCGCGCGGTGCGTCTACAGCGGTCCGGGAGGATTCCGAACCGGCGCCCCTCGCCGCCGCATGAGCGTGGAGCGCCCCGTGCACCCCGTCAGCATCGTGATGATCGAGGACGACGAGGGTCATGCGCGGCTGATCGAGCGCAACATCCGCCGGGCCGGCGTCAACAACGAGATCGTGCCGTTCCAGGACGGAACCTCGGCGCTCAAGTACCTGCTTGGCCCGGACGGGTCCGGCGAGGCGAGCGCCCGGCGCCACCTGCTGATCCTCCTCGATCTGAACCTGCCGGACATGACCGGCCTGGACATCCTGGAGAAGGTCAAGGCGAACCCGCATACCAGGCGCTCGCCGGTGGTGGTGCTCACGACGACGGACGACAACCGTGAGATCCAGCGCTGCTACGACCTCGGCGCGAACGTCTACATCACGAAGCCGGTGAACTACGAGGGCTTCGCCAACGCGATCCGCCAGCTCGGCCTGTTCTTCTCGGTGATGGAGGTTCCTGAGAACCCATGACCGCGGAGCACGCCGGCGCGGACAGGGCCGCCGCGGTGGCACGGATCCTGTACATCGACGACGATCCGGGCCTCGGCCGGCTGGTCCGGCGGGCGCTGGAGGCGCGCGGCTACGCGGTGGAACTCTGCCCCAACGGCGCCGAGGGGCTGGCCCGGCTTGCGCAGGGCGGGATCGACGCCGTCGCGCTCGATCATCACATGCCGGGTCAGACGGGGCTCGACCTGCTGCCGGAGATCCGGGCCCTGCCGGGAGCGCCGCCGGTGATCTACGTGACCGGCTCCGAGGACAGCCGCGTCGCCGTGGCCGCCCTGAAGGCGGGGGCGGTCGATTATGTCTGGAAGGACGTCCAGGGCCAGTTCCGCGAACTCCTCGGCGAGTCCGTCGATACCGCCCTCCGGCAAGAAGCGCTGCGGCGGGACAAGGAGCGTGCCGAGGCCGAGATGCGCGAGGCCCGCGACCGGGCCGAATTGCTGCTGCGCGAGGTCAATCACCGGGTTGCCAATTCCCTGGCCCTGGTGGCGGCCCTGGCTCACATGCAGCGCAATGCCGTGACCGATCCGGCCGCCAAGGCGGCCCTCGACGAGATGCAGGCGCGGATCTCGGCGATCGCCGGCATCCATCGCCGCCTCTACACGTCGGACGACGTCGAATCCGTCGCGCTGGACGCCTATCTCGCGAGCCTCGTCGAGGAGTTGCAGGCGGCCATGCGGGCGAACGGGCGGGACCACGCGATCCGGCTGACCGCCGCGCCGGTGCGGCTCTCCCCCGACAAGGCGGTCTCGGTCGGTGTGGTGGTGACCGAACTCGTGACCAACGCCTACAAGTATGCCTATCCCCTCGGAACCCCGGGCGAGATCCGGGTGGCCGTGGATCAGGACGGGGCCGACAACGTCCGCCTCGCGGTCGAGGATGACGGGATCGGCTGGACCGGGGAGGGGGAGATCCGCGGAACCGGCCTCGGCTCGCGCATCGTGCGCGCCATGGCGACGAACCTGCGCTCCGCCCTCTCCTACGCACCCGGAAGTCCCGGCACCCGCGCCGTCCTGGCGTTCCGGGCCTGACGCGGCAGATCAGGAATTCGACCGGCCGGCGATGCGCTCCAGGGCGGCCAGCATCGGTTGCAGCTCCACCTGCCCGAGGTCATGGAAGCCGAGGGCCCGCCCCATGAACAGGCCCAGCACCGCGAAGAACAGCACGGAGCCTTCGCCCGGGCAGGCACCCTCGATCCGGCCGAGACGACCGAGCTGATCCGCCACGAACGCGCGGTAATCCTGCAGGGCGTCCGGGGATTCGATCGAGGCGACGAGCAGGGCGCGGGACGATTCGTCGTCGCTGCCGTAATGCCCGCGGACATGCGCGACCATCGCCCGGGGAAGCTGCGACGGGCCGGGCGGGATCGCGGCCTCGCAGGCGGCGATCTCCTCCCGGAGCTCGGCGAGCTTCCGCGCGACCAGCGCCGCGATCAGGGCATCCTTCGATGCATAATGGTGCAGCACGCCGCCCTTGCTCAGCCCCGCCTCGGCCGCGACCGCGTCGATGGTCAGCGCCCGTGCCCCCCCCTTCAAGAGGACCGCGGCGGCCGCTTCGAGGATGATCCCGGGCCGCTCCGCCAGCCGCTTGCGCTTCGCCTGCATCGAACACCTGCACTAAAAACCGACTGGACGGTATGTAACGGCTGGGCTAGGACCGCGCCACGCCGATCTTATGAGCCCGGCCACGACGGTCGACCGCATGACCCGCCTCTCCATGCACGAATCTGCCCGACTTCTCTTGGCGATAACGGCCGTCGGCTGGATCGGGTGCGCCCGAGCCGAGCCGGCCGTGATCGGCAACCCGACGCTGGCGCGTATCAGGGTCATCGAGGCCCGGCGAACGCCGATGGCCTCGGAGGTGGTGCTCACCGGCGATATCCAGGCCCAGGCGCAGGTCAACGTCGCGTTCCGCACCAACGGCAAGGTCGCCGAGCGGCGGGTGGAGGTCGGCGACCACGTCGCGGCCGACCAGGTCCTGGCCGTGCTGGAACCGCTGACCCAGCAGGCGAATCTCGACAATGCCAAGGCCGCGCTGAACTCGACGGAGGCGCTGCTGACCCAGGCGAAGATGTCCTTCGAGCGCCAGAAGCAGCTGCTGGCCGGGGGCTTCACCACGCGCTCGACCTACGACAACGCCGAGCAGGAACTGCGCACCACCCAGGCCGCCGTCGATTCGGCGCGGGCCGCCCTCGGCACCGTGCAGGAGCAGTTCGCCTACACGGAACTCCGGGCCGGCGTCGCCGGGATCGTGACCAGCCGCAGCTTCGAGGCCGGCCAGGTCGTCCAGTCCGGGCAGACCGTGCTGGTCCTCGCGCAGGACGGCCCGCGGGACGCGGTGTTCAACGTCTACGAGTCGCTGCTCGCGCAAAAGCCGGCCGACAGCACCATCGCGGTGGCGCTGCAGGCCGATCCCACAATCACGGCGACCGGGACGGTGCGCGAGGTGTCGCCGACCGTGGATTCCGCGAGCGGCACGGTCCGGGTGAAGATCGGGCTCCGGGCGACGCCGCCCGCCATGGGGCTGGGCGCCGTGGTGGTCGGACGCGGGCGGTTCGCCCCGCACGACACGGTCGTCCTGCCCTGGTCGGCGCTCTACCGCTACGATGGCCATCCCGCAGTGTGGATCTTCGATCCGGGGGCCCGGACCGTGTCGGTCCGCGCCGTGGAGATCGACCGCTTCGGACCCGACATCATCGCCCTGAAGCGCGGCGTCGAGCCGGGGGAGCGCGTCGTCGTCGCCGGCATCCAGTTCCTGAGGCCCGGCCAGACCGTGGCGGCCGCCGAGATCGAGGGCGGCCGATGAGAACCCGCGCGATCCTGACCCTGGGCATCGTCGCCGCGCTCGCCGGCTGCAACGATCGCGACGGCGGCGCCGATCGCCAAGCCGCCGTGCCCGTCAGGCCCGTGCTGACGCAGATCGCCGAGCCGAGCGACACGATCACGCTGGGTCCCTTCGCCGGGACCGTGGAGCCGCGCTATCAGGCCCAGCTCGGTTTCCAGATCCCCGGCCGGATGGTGGCGCGCGACGTCACGGTCGGCGACATCGTCACGAAGGGCCAGCGCCTCGCCGCGCTCGACGTCATCGTCACGCGCTTCGACCTGACCCGCGCCGAGGCCGACCTCGCCGATGCCCGCGCCCAGGCCGAGAACGCGGAATCGGCCGAGGGGCGGACCCGCCGCCTCATGGCGGGCAACAGCGTCGCGCAGGCCACCCTCGATCAGGCGGTGGCCAAGCGCGAGACCGCGCGGGCGCGGGTCGATCAAGCCCTGGCCAGCCTCCAGAAGGCCCGCGACCAGATGGGCTACACCGAGCTCAAGGCCGAGTTCGACGGCGTCGTCACGCAGCGCCAAGCCGAGATCGGGCAGGTGCTGAGCGCCGGACAGGCCGTGGTGACCGTCGCCCGTCCGGAGGTGCGCGAGGCCGTGGTCGATATCCCGGAAGCCTATGTCGGCGCCTTGCCGCCGGACTGCACCTTCACCGTCGCGCTCCAGAGCGCCCCGGAACTGACCGCGACGGGCCGGGTGCGCGAGATCGCGCCGCTCGCCGAAGCGGGCACGCGCTCGAAGCGGATCCGCATCGCCCTGGACAATCCGGGGCCCGCCTTCCGCCTGGGCGCGACGGTCGACGTGGCGCTCACCAGCACGGTTCAGCGCCGCTTCCTGCTGCCGCCCTCCGCGCTGCTGGAGGAGGACGGGCGCCGCGCGGTCTGGGTCGTCTCCGCCGACGGCAAGTCCGTGGGACGCCGCGCGGTGACGCTGGCCGCCGGGCACGACCGCGCGGATCCGAGCCGCGTCGCGGTCATCGAGGGCCTCCAGGCCGGGGAGCGCGTCGTCATCGCCGGCGTCCACGCGCTGAGAGACGGTCAGGCCGTGCGCCTGGGCGACGGCGCCGTTTGAGCGGGCGGCAGGGGCTTTCCCAGTGACGAACTTCAACCTCTCCGATTGGGCGCTCGGGCACCGCTCGTTCGTCTGGTTCCTGATGCTCGTCGCCCTCGTGGCGGGCGTGATGGCCTATTCCCGCCTCGGCCGGGAGGAGGATCCGCCCTTCACGATCAAGACCATGGTAGTCCAGACCACGTGGCCGGGCGCGACCATCAAGGACACCCTCGATCAGGTCACCGACCGGGTCGAGAAGGAGCTGCAGCAGCTCAACGGCCTCGATTACGTGCGCAGCTACACGACGCCCGGCTCGTCCACGGTCTTCGTCCAGTTCCGCGACACGCTCAAGAAAAACGAGATCCAGCCGGCCTTCTACCAGGTCCGGAAGCGCCTGGGCGACATCAAGGGCCAGTTCCCGGACGGCGTGCAGGGTCCGTTCTTCAACGACGAGTTCGGTGATGTCTACGGCAACATCTACGCCTTCACGGCCGACGGCCTGACCTATCGGCAACTGCGCGACTACGTCGAGGACGTCCGGACCGCGGTGCTCCGGGTGCCCGACATCGGCAAGACCCAGCTGATCGGCACCCAGGCCGAGACGATCTTCCTCGATTTCTCGACCCGCAAGCTCGCGGGCTACGGCATCGACTTCTCCGCCTTGATCAAGGCGCTTCAGGCGCAGAACGCGGTCTCGGCCTCGGGCGTCGTCCAGGCCGGTCCCGAGCGCGTCTCGCTGCGGGTCAGCGGCTCCTTCGCGTCCGAGGCCGCGCTCCAGGACTTCAATCTGCGGGTGAACGACCGATTCTTCCGCCTCGCCGACATCGCCGAGATCAGCCGCGGCTACGAGGATCCGCCGTCGCCGCTGTTCCGGGTCGACGGCAAGCCCGCGATCGGTCTCGCCATCGCCATGCGGCCCGGTGCCAACCTGCTGCATTTCGGCGATGCGCTGAAGGAGCGGATGCGGCTGATCGAGGCCAAGCTGCCCGTGGGTGTCGGCGTCCATCTCGTCTCGGATCAGCCCAGGCAGGTCGAGCACGCGGTGGGCGGCTTCACCGAAGCCCTGGTCGAGGCGGTGATCATCGTGCTCGCGGTGAGCTTCGTCAGCCTCGGCGTGCGCGCCGGTCTCGTGGTCTCCGTGTCGATCCCGCTCGTCCTGGCGATCGTGTTCGTGGTCATGCAGATCATGGACGTCACGCTGCAGCGCATCTCGCTCGGCGCCCTGATCATCGCGCTGGGCCTGCTGGTCGACGACGCCATGATCACCGTGGAGATGATGGTGGCGCGCCTGGAGCGGGGCGACACGCTCCGGAAGGCCGCGACCTTCGCCTACACCTCGACGGCGTTCCCGATGCTCACCGGGACCCTGGTCACCGTGGCGGGCTTCCTGCCGATCGGCTTCAACGGCTCGGGGGCGGGGGAGTACACCTACTCGCTGTTCGTCGTGATCGCGGCCGCGCTGCTGGTCTCCTGGGTCGTGGCGGTGCTGTTCGCGCCGCTCATCGGCGTGACGCTGCTGCCGAAGACCATGAAGCACCACAGCGAGTCGCGCGGGCTGTTCACCCGCCTGTTCACGGCGGCCCTGCGCATCGCCATGCGGTGGCACTGGACCACGGTGGCGGCCTGCCTCGCGGTGATGGCCGTGGCGATCGTCGGCATGGGCCACGTGCAGCAGCAGTTCTTCCCGTCCTCCGACCGCTCCGAACTGCTGGTCGATCTGACCCTGCCGCAGAACGCCACCATCGCCGAGACCCGGGCGCAGATGGATCGCTTCGAGGCGACGCTGAAGGACGATCCCGACGTGTCGAGCTGGTCCTCCTATGTCGGGCAGGGCGCGGTGCGCTTCTACCTGCCCCTCGACCAGCAGCTCGCCAACGCGTTCTTCGGCCAGATCGTGATCGTCACGCAATCCCTCGACGTGCGCGACCGGGTGATGGCGCGCCTTCAGCAGATCGCCCAGCGCGACTTCGTCGGCACCGACGTGCTGGTGCAGCCGCTCAGCCTCGGGCCGCCGGTGGGACGGCCGGTCCAGTACCGGCTGAGCGGGCCCGACATGGAGACGGTGCGCCGTCTCGCCCTCGACCTCGCCAACGTGGTCGCCACCGACCGGCGCCTGGACGTGCCGACCTTCGACTGGAACGAGCCCGGCAAGGTCCTGCGGGTTGAGATCCTCCAGGACAAGGCGCGCCAGCTCGGCGTGTCGAGCCAGGACGTCGCGGGCATCCTCAACGGTATCGAGGGCGGCCAGTCGATCACGCAGGTGCGCGACTCGATCTACCTCGTGAACGTCGTCGGCCGGGCCCGGGCGTCCGAGCGGTCCTCGCTCGACACCCTGCAATCGCTGCAGGTCGGGCTGGCCAACGGGTCCGTGGTGCCGCTCCTCGCCTTCGCACGGATCGGCTACGACCTCGAACAGCCGATCGTCTGGCGCCGCGACCGGCTGCCCACGGTGACGGTGCGCGCGACGATCCACGATTCGACCCAGCCCGCCACCATCGTCGCCGCCCTGCAGCCCGGGATCGACACCTACGCGAAGGCGCTGCCCGAGGGCTACACCCTCCAAACCGGCGGCGCCGTCGAGGAATCGGCCAAGGGCCAGGGCCCCATCGCCGCCGTGGTCCCGGTGATGCTGCTCGCCATGGCCTTCTTCCTGATGGTGCAGCTCCAGAGCGTCGGGCGGATGCTGCTCGTCTTCGCCGTGGCGCCCCTGGGGCTGATCGGCGTGGTGCCGGCGCTGCTGCTCTTCGACAAGCCGATGGGCTTCGTCGCCATCCTGGGGATCCTGGCACTCGTCGGCATCATCATCCGCAACGCGGTGATCCTGGTGAGCCAGATCGAGGAGTTCCGGGCGGAGGGCATGGCGCCCTGGGACGCGGTCTACGAGGCGACGCACCACCGGATGCGCCCGATCCTGCTCACCGCCGCGGCCGCGAGCCTCGGGCTGATCCCCATCGCCCGCGAGGTGTTCTGGGGGCCGATGGCCTTCGCGATGATCGGCGGCATCCTGGCGGCCACGCTCCTCACGCTGCTGTTCCTGCCTGCCCTCTATGTCGGATGCTACCGCATCCGGCCGGTGAGCGGCGGCGCGGCCTCGGGCACCGCCTGATCCCGGGCGGACGGGATCGCAGCGCTCACAGAGCGCTGCGAGACGCGGTCGGCCCGCCCCTTCGCCCCCTCGGGGCGGGTCGACCGTCGACGGTTTCGAACGGGTCCGGCCGCGCGGCGCGGCAACCAATCGCCGCGCCGCGCATAGGGTGGGATGGAACGAGGAGTCCCATCCGCATGAACGCCTTCATCGCCGTGGTCCTGGTCTGCGCCAACGGCCTCGCCCAGGAGGCCTGCACGGACGATCAGGCCCTGGAAGTGCGTAAAATCCGCGTCGCCAACGAGCTCGGCTGCGCCACCGGCTGGCAGGAGATCATCGCCCGCACCGAGCGGCGCGACGAGATCGGCAAGAGCGCCTATCTCAAGACCGAGTGCCGCCGGGTGAAGGCGGAGCCGTGACGGCCGCGCTACCGCTCGTACTTGATGTAGGCGAAGCGCGGATCGGTGGGCGTCCCTTCGAGGCCCTGGCCCTCCAGCCCGGGCTGCCAGGACACGACCTCCTCGATCTTCCGCGCCAGGGCGAAGTCCTTGTCGGTGATGCCCTTGGCCGCGTGGTTCATCAGCCGCACCTCGACCCAGGCGTAGGACGCGGTGAGGTCGGGGTGGTGCCAGGCCGCCTCGGCGAGGTGTCCCACGGTGTTGATCACCATGAGCGTGCTCTTCCAGCCGGAGGTCTTGTAGGTCCGGCGGATCCAGCCGTCCTCCAGCCGCCACGCGGGCAGTTCGGCCTTGAGCCGCGCCTCCACGGTCGCGTCGTCCAATGCGCCTTCACGTCGCTCGGTCATGTCCGGCGTCCCTCTCAAATCAGTCCCGCGACGCAGGGTGCCGCCGCATCCTGTCCTGCGCAAGCGGTCCCATCCGGTGGACGCAGCGCTATGCGGGCCCTATGACCTTTTTCCAATGGCGCCGGGACAGGTCCGCACCCCAATCTGCTGACTCTGAAGACTGCGCAATACGATGGGAGAAGGCGTGATGCTGTCACGGCGCGCGATGCTCGCCGGGGGTCTGCTCGGCGGCCTCGGCTTGCGGGCGGCGCGGGCCGATGCGCCGGTGATCCGCCTCGGGAGCCTGCCCTTCGGCACGTCCACCTGGGAGGCGGCGGTGATCAAGGCCCGCGGCCTCGACGCCGCCAACGGCTTCCAGCTCGACGCCGTCAAGCTCGCCGGGAACGACGCTGCGCGGATCGGCTTCATCGGCGGCCAGGTGGACACGATCATCGGCGACCTGCTCTGGGCGGCCCGCCTCGGCAACGACGGGCAGGCGGTGCGCTTCATCCCCTATTCCACCTCGGAGGGCGCCGTGATGGTGCCGGCCGACAGCCCGATCCGGACTCTCAAGGACCTCGACGGCAAGCGCCTCGGCGTGGCCGGCGGGCCCCTCGACAAGAACTGGCTGCTGCTCCGGGCGCAGGCCAAGGACGCCGCCGGCATCGATCTCGAGCACGCCGCCGAGATCGCCTACGGCGCGCCGCCGCTCATCACCCTGAAACTGGAGCAGGGGGCACTCGACGCGGCGCTCACCTACTGGACGTACTGCGCGCGCCTCGAAGCCAAGAAGTTCCGCCGGCTCGTCGGCGCCGAGGACATCATGCATGCCCTCGGGGTCTCGGGGGACGTGGCGCTGATCGGCTACCTCTTTCAGGACGCCACCGTGAAGGAGAAGCCGGAGGCGGTGGCGGGTTTTGCCCGGGCGTCCAGCGCCGCCAAGGACATGCTCGCCCAGGACCCGTCGGCCTGGGAGATCGTGCGCCCGCTGATGGCTGCCGAGGACGACGCGACCTTCGAGGCCTTGAAGCGCGATTTCCTCGCCGGGATCCCGCGCCGGACCGTGGCGGAGGAGCGGGCTGACGCCGAGAAGCTCTACGCCGTGATGGCGCGGCTCGGCGGGTCGCGCCTCGTCGGACAAGGCACCGGCCTGCCCTCCGGCCTCTATTACGACACCGGCCGCAATGGCTGAGGCGGCCGGCCGCCGCGGTCCCGCGACGTGGCTCCGGATCGCCGGAACCGCACAGGCGTGCTGACCCGGATCGCATCCCTGCTGGTGCTCGTCGCCGCGTGGCAGGCCGCCGCGTTGGAGGCCAAGTCCCGCCTGCTGCCGGCGCCCCTGGCGGTCCTGCGCTTCATCGGGCAGGAGGCTGAGCGCGGCGACCTCGTCCACAATGTCGGCGTTACCCTGCTGCGGGTGGCGATCTCCTTCGCGGTGGCGATGGCGCTCGGCATCCTCCTCGGCGTGGCGCTCGGCCGCTCGAAGGCCGCCGACCTGACCCTCGACACGCCGCTCCTCGTCCTCCTCAATACGCCGGCGCTGGTGATCACCGTACTGGCCTATGTCTGGGTCGGGCTGACCGAGACGGCCGCGATCCTCGCCGTGGTGCTGAACAAGCTCCCCAACGTCGCGGTGATCGTGCGCGAGGGCGCCCGCAACCTCGATCCCGGCCTCGACGAGATGGCCCGGGTCTACCGGCTCGACCGGCGCGACTGGGTGCGCGACGTGCTGATCCCCCAGCTCCAGCCCTACATGGTCACCGCCGCGCGCTCGGGCCTGTCGCTCGCCTGGAAGATCGTGCTGGTGGTGGAATTGCTCGGCCGCCCGGACGGGGTCGGCTTCGCGATCAATTACTATTTCGTCCAGAGCACCGATGTGGCCGCGATCATCGGCTACAGCCTCGTCTTCATGGCCGTGATGATCGGTATCGACGTCCTCCTGCTCCAGCGGCTCGAAGCCCATGTCCGCCGCTGGCGCTGACCCCGTCCTGAGCGTCGCGATCGATTCGAAATGGTATCGGCCCCGCGGCGCCGAGCCGGTCGAGGCGGTCCGCGATCTCGCCTTCGCGGTCGGGGCCGGCGAGATCGTCTGCCTGATCGGTCCCTCGGGCGCCGGCAAGACCACGACCCTGCGGATCCTGCTCGGGCTCGATCCGGCCTTCGAGGGCCGCGTCGCCGGGGCCGAGGGGGCCGGGATGGTGTTCCAGGAACCCCGGCTGCTCCCCTGGCGCAGCGTCGAGCACAATGTCCGCCTCGGCCTGCCGCGGGCACGGCGCGGACGCGACCTCGACGACCTGTTCGCGCGGCTCGGGCTGAGCGCGTGGCGCGGCAGCTATCCGAAGGCGCTCTCGCTCGGCATGCAGCGGCGCGTGGCGCTCGCCCGCGCGCTCGCCGACGGGCCGCGGGTGCTGGTGCTCGACGAGCCCTTCGTGTCCCTCGACGATGCCGCCGCCGCCGAACTGCGCGCGCTGGTGGTCGACACGGTCGATCGGGCCGGCATGAGCGTCCTGATGGTGACGCACAACGTCGCCGAGGCGATCGGCATCGCGGATCGGCTGCTCCTCGTCTCGCGGCGGCCCGCGCGCCTGATCGCCGACGTTCGCCTCGATCGGCCGCGCTCGGCCCGTGACCGCGCCTGGGCGGAGGGGACCCGGGCCAGCCTCGCGGCGCGGCACCCGGAGATCATCGCGGTTTAGAGGTCCCGCTCCGGCGGGCGGTCGCAGGCTTTCGGGAAATGCCGACGCGCGGGGCGTCGCCGCGTCTCAATTCGCCTTGGCGTCCACGTCCAGCCGGTCGAGCACGGCGGCCGGGGAGCGCGCCGCCCCGAGGTCGATGAAGCCGATGCCGGCGGGTTCCTTGGCCTTGGCGTGCAGCACCAGCTTGCCGGGCTTCAGCACGAACTGACCCATGGCGGCGCCGATCCCCTTCGCGGCGGGGCCGTTGCCGAGGATGATCGGCACGCCGAGCAGGCTCGCGGTGACGTATTCCTTGCGCAGCTCTTCCGGCTTGAGGCTGAGATCCTTCGACTGCGCCGCCAGGAAGCGCTCGAACAGGCCGGCATTCTCGACCGTCAGGTCGAGGTTCTTGGCGCTCCCCGAGAACATCAGCAGCGTCGCCGCCGGAAGCGTCCCGGACAGAAGCTCGGGTCCGATCCCGCCCAGGGTTCCGGCAAGGCGAACCGTGCCGACATCCCGACCGGAGAGCACGACTTCGCGCACGGACAATTCGCGCGCCGTCTCGTCCACGGTCGCATCGGCCACGAGGTCGAGGTCGAGGTCGCGATAGCCATAGGCCGGCAGCATGCCGACGATCGGCTGTCCGGCGAGCAGGTCCGCGGGCAGGCTCAGGCCGGACAGGGTCAGGCGGCTGCTGCTCGGCACGCCGTCGCTCGGCGGACCGACGGCGAGGGTCGCGGCGTGCAGGGCGATCCGGCGCGGAGGGTGCGGTGCGACCGTGACCGCGAGGGGATCGCCGGCCCGCGGCTCCGGGGCCTTGGGATCGGCGAGCCTCCCGACGATCGGCCGGTTCGGCTCGGGGGCCGGGCCGCGACCGGGCAGCCGCCCCTCCCGCGGAAGAACGCGGTCGGCTTCGGCCTCCGGGGGGAGTTCGATGGTCAGGTCGTCGAGGGTGAGGTCGCCGATCTGCGGCGTGAGGCGGCGCATCTCCGCATCGGAGAGGCCGGCCGCGGGTCCGGGTTCGGCCGCGATGGCCTGCAACGCCGCCACCGTGGGGGCCAGCGACGTCCCGAGGAGCGTGAGGCGACCGATCCGGGCGCGCAGGCTGCCCCGGTTCAGCGCCAGGTCCTCGAGCCGCGTGCCGGCCTCCGGCCCCGACGATGCGTAGGCGACACGGCGGATCTCGAACAGCAGGGGCCCCTTCGGGTCGGCATCGCTGACGCTGAGGCCCTGCATCTCAAGGCTCCCGAGCGTCGTCGCGCCGATCAGGTCCGCCGCGGCGCCCGCGAAGACGCGACGGTCGTTCGGCTCCGCGAAGCCCGCACCCACGATGGCGAAGGCGCCGTTCCAGCCGTCCGGGATCTGCCGGCCGCCGAGGTCGCGTCCGTTCAGGCTCGTGATCTTCACGGTGGTCCCGCGCGCGTCCGAATAGGTGACGTCCGACACCTGGATCGTCCCGTAGACCCGCTGGACCGGTCCCTTGCCGTCCCCCGGGACGGTGTAGAGGCGGCTGAGTGCCGCGAGGTCGAGGTCGGTCGCCCGCACGGCGCCGTAGGTGCCCGAGCCGCGGTTCGGCCCGGAGACCACGCTGACGGTCGCGCCCGCGGCCGTCAGTTCGCCGACGCGGCCCGCCCGGACATCCCGGGCAACGACGTCGCGGTAGGTCACGGTCTGGCGGTTCTCCCCCGGCCCGGCATTCTCGGAGGTGAGAACCGGGACCGTCAGGCTTCCGGCATCGAGTCGCGCCAGGCGCTCGTTCCACGGGACCGCGGAGTCAGGCCGGAGGATCGCTTCGAGATCGTCCTTCGACAGGCGCGTCCCGCTCGCCGTCAGCTTGGGCGCCTTGAGCAGCGTGCCCCCGAGGGGCAGGACCACGTCGGTGACCGTCACGTCCTGAACGGCGGCGGCACCCTCCTGCGCGGCGAGGGGCGCAGGGCAGGCGGCGAGGCCGAGCAGCACCGACACCCCGGCCGCCGCCAGGGCCGACCGGAGGCGGGATCGAGCCTTCGGGTGGATCATGGCAGCCGGACCTGAGCTCTCGGGTGAAGCCCGTAGGCGTGCCGCGTTTTCCCAGGCGAGGCAATCGCACGCGCCGGCGCATGGCGTCGCGCCGCAACGAGTGTCGTAAGGAAGCAACGGCCGGCGGCGCGCGTCGGAGTGGACGCGGCGCCGGAGGCGGGCGGTCGCCCTACAGCGAGAACGAGGTGCCGCAGCCGCACGACGCCGTGGCGAGCGGGTTCTCGATCTTGAAGGACTGGCCGATCAGGTCGTTCACGAAGTCGATGATCGACCCGTTCATGTATTCCAGCGAGACCGGGTCGACGATCACGGTGGCGCCGTTGCGCTCGATCGCGATGTCCTGGGCCTCGCGGCTCCGGACGATGTCGAAGGCGTAGGAGAAGCCCGAGCAGCCGCCGCCGTTGACGCTGATCCGCAGGGACGAGCCGGAGGGCTCGGAGACCATGATCTCGTTGATGCGCTTGGCGGCGCGATCGGTCAGGATGATTTCAGCCATCGGTCTCTGGCCACGCATTCGTTCGGTGGACGCCACCGCCGGGCCGTTGCCCTGGGCGTCATGACCGACAAGATATGGGTCCTGAGCCTGCGCCGCAACGCGTCGGGTGGGGGAGGGGTCATGATCGGGATGCGCGAGACAGCGGGGCGATGCCGTGCGGGCTAACGGCGAGCGCTGGCGCGCGCCCTACGCCACCGATCCGGCCCGGACCCGCGGACGCCTGATCCCGGAGGACGCCTCGCCGACCCGGAGCGACTTCCAGCGCGACCGTGACCGGATCATCCACTCCACGGCGTTCCGGCGTCTGAAGCACAAGACCCAGGTCTTCGTGCATCACGAGGGCGACCATTACCGGACCCGGCTGACCCACACCCTGGAGGTCAGCCAGATCGGCCGGGCCCTGGCCCGGGCGCTGGGGCTCGACGAGGATCTCGCCGAGGCGCTGGCGCTCAGCCACGACCTCGGCCACACCTGTTTCGGCCATACCGGCGAGGACGCCCTCGACGCCTGCATGGCCGCTTATGGCGGGTTCGACCACAACGCCCAGACGCTGCGGATCGTCACGCGCCTGGAGCGGCGCTACGCCGGCTTCGACGGGCTCAATCTCGCCTGGGAGACCCTGGAGGGGCTGGTCAAGCACAACGGCCCGCTGCTCGACTCCGACGGCCGGCCGACGCCGCGCTACGCCGAGCGGGGCATCCCGGCGGCGATCCTGGAATACGACGCGCTGAACCCCCTCGACCTGTGGAGCCAGGCCGGCCCCGAGGCGCAGGCTGCCGCCCTCGCCGACGACATCGCCTACGCGGCCCACGACCTCGACGACGGCCTGCGCGCCGGCCTGTTCGAGATCCCGGAGCTGCGGGAGGTCCGGTTCCTGGCCGGACTTCTGGACGAGATCGACCGGCTCCACCCGAACCTGGAGCCGTCCCGCAAGATCCACGAACTGGCGCGGCGCGTGATCACGCGCTTCGTCGAGGACGTGATCCGCGAGGGCGGCCGCCGGATCGCCGCGCTCGACCCCCGCAGCGTCGAGGATATCCGCCGGGCGGGTGACCCGGTGATCGCATTCTCGCCGGAGATCGCCGCGGCGGATGCCGACATCATGCGCTTCCTCTGGCGGCGGATGTACCGGCATCCCGGGGTGGTCGCCGTGCGCAAGAAGGCCGAAACCATCGTCAACGACCTGTTCGCGCGATTCACCGCCGACCCGGCGCGGATGCCGGAGGAGTGGAGCGCCGGCCTCGACGGCGCCGGGTCGTCGCGGATCGCCCGCCGGGTCGCCGACTACATCGCCGGCATGACCGACACCTACGCGGTGCTGGCGCATCGCAAGCTCCACGACACGACCCCGGACCTGCACTGGGCGTTGCCGAGCCGGGGATTGCCCCTCGCCGAGCCCTGAGCGGCGTCCCACCGGTGCCGTGACACCCCACCGCCCCCTTGCTAGACGGCCCGGGCGGGCGCAGGCCGGACGGGCCGGGCGACCTGGATGCCGCGCGAGCGAGACCGAGACCGATGAACATTTTCGCCCTGTTCGAGGCGCGCGTGCGCGAGGCCGTCGAGGCGCTGACGCGCGCCGGCCAGCTGCCCGAGGGCCTCGATCTCGGGCGCGTCGTCGTCGAGCCGCCGCGCGACCCGTCGCATGGCGACCTCGCCACGAACGCCGCCCTGGTCCTGGCCAAGGAGGCGCGGACGAACCC
>CAXTCV010000016.1:0-36023 GCA_964242725.1 uncultured Methylobacterium sp. | reverse complement strand
GGTCCGACAGGCCCGCGACCATCGCGTTCAGCGTCCCCGCCAGACGACCGACCTCGTCCTGCCCGCGGTTCTCCAACCGGCCCGACAGGTCACCATCGCCGACGCGCCCGACGAAGGCCATGACGGTCTCCAGCGGGCGCACCACCGCGCGGCCGATCAGCCACGCGATCAGGATCGCGAGCAGGACCGCGGCGGCGAGGGTCAGGTAGATCGAGAGGCGCGACCGGTCGTAGACTTGCTGGGCGGCGCGCTGACCCAGGGCCATGCCGCCGTCGAGCAGGCTCCTGAGGGTCTTGATCCCATCGAGGAAGGGTGCTTGGAGGCGGGTGATCTCGTCGTTGCGGGCCTCCACCGCGGCGGCATCCCGCGCGGCGATGGCGGCGAACTGCAGCTCGCTGAGGCTCCTGACGTCCCGGAAGGCGCGCTGGACCTCGCCGACCGCCGCGGCGATCCGATCCCAGGACGCGATGCGCTCGGCCGAGGCCGAGGCGGCCCGGTACTCGGTGGCGAGCTGGACCGTGGTGGCGAGCCGGTTCTCCACCTGGGCGGCGGTCTGGCGCCACGCGGCCGCGATGTCGTCGGTGCGGGCCGGCCGCCCCTGGCTCTGGGTCAGCATGGCGATCACGGCGCTGCGGCGGAGGAGCCCGAGGTCGCGGGCCTCGTTGCCGAGGTCGTCGAGCTGGCGCAGCACGGTCATGTCGCGCCGCACGATCGCGTCGGTCGTGTCGCGCACCGCCCCGATCTGCTCCAGCGCGTAGAGCCCGAGCGCCATGATCACCACCGTGACGGCGAAGAAGCCGAGAAGGATGCGTCGTCCGATCGACAGAATCACGGGCGGGGCTGGCTCCGGTTTGGGGGCGCGGGGTCCGTCAGGGCAGGGCGCGGCGCAGGAGGCGGGGCAGGTCGACGATGACGAAATCCGGGCCGCTGCCGCCCGCCGCCCCGGGGGCATAGCCCGAAGTCGCTTCGTTGCCCAACCCGTCGGGATCCGCGGCAGCCGGCGGCCTGACGGCGGCGGAACCGGGGGCGCGGGCGATCCCGAGCACCCGGTCGACCGCCAGGGCGATGGGCTGGTGGGCCGGGGTCCCGCGCAGCACCACGAGATGCCCCGCCTCGATCTCGGAATCCGGACGGCCGAGGGCCCGGGCCAGGCTGACGACGCCGACGATCCGGCCCGAGAGGGCAATGAGGCCGATCAGCGCCGGCACCGCGCCGGGCATGGGCGTGCTGGGCCGCATCGGCAGGATCTGCGCGACGGCCGTCAGGGGCAGGCCGTAGCGTTCGCCGCCGCAGGCGCAGACGAGGTGCTCGAGGCCGGCTTCGGCGGACGCCGCGGCGGCGCCGCGCCGGGCCAGCGCCGCGGTGCGCTCGGCCCGGAGGTCCCGCTCCGTGCGGGGTCGCGTCGGCGCGCGGCCCGCCTGTGGGCCCGGGGTTGCCTCCATCAGGACCTCCTGCTGCCGCGGTCGAGGGTGGCGCGGGCCGCGGATGCGCCGGCGGCGATCTCCCCGGCCGACGCGCCGTCGCCCTCGGGCAGCGCCGTATCCGGCCCGAGAACCTGGATCAGGGCTTGGCTGAGGGCGATGGCGTTGTCGAGGGCGCGGGCGGCATCGGCCGGACGGCCGCGCGCGATCAGGAGCAGCCCGAGATGGTAGTGGGCCATCACGAAGCCCCGGTCGAGATAGAGGGCCGCCCGGAGCGCCCGTTCGGCCTCCGCGTCGCGGCCGAGGGTCCGGGCGAGGAGGCCCTCGTAGAAGCGCAGGCCGGAATCGGTCGGGTCACGGTCGAGGGCGAGGCGCAACGCCCGCCAGGCGGCACCGGTCTCCCCGGCATCCGCGAGGATGCGAATCCGGTCGAGGGCGGCGTCCGAGTCCTCCGCGGGTCCCACGGGCGCGACGTGATGGGATGGGTCGTCCGGCGCGCGCACCGCCGCGACGGCCGGTGGGGCTTCGCGCGGCGCCGGCCTGTGGGCCGGCATCCCCGGGGATTCGCCATGAGGACCCGCCGACGCGCCGCTCTCATCCGCGTCCGCGCCGCGGCCGCCCAGCGGCGTGTCCGGCTGCGCCGGTCCGGCCGGCGGGACGCGCGGCGGCGGCGCGTCCGGCCGGGCACGATAGGCCACGGTCCCGGGCAGGCTGACGGCGTCGAGGAATCCCGAGAAGGCCGGGCTCGGCTCGGCATGGCCGAGGAGCAGCCAGCCATCGTCGCGCAGCCTGCGGGCCAGGCCGCGCACCACGGCCGCGACCGTCCGGGCATCGAAGTAGATCAGGACGTTGCGGCACAGGATCAGGTCGTATCGTTCGCCCTCCGGCCGCGCGGGTTCGACGAGCGTCAGCAGGTTGCCGCGCTCGAACCGCACCAGGCCGCGAAATTCCGGGCGCAGGGCGTAGCCGCCCTCCCGCCGGATCCCGGGGGCGGCGGGCAGCCGGGTGAAGTAGCGCAGCCGCTCCGCCGGCGGCATCGTGCGCAGGGCCCAGCGTCCGTACTCGGCGGAGCGGGCGACCGCGAGCGCCTCGTGGCTGATATCGGTGCCGAGGATCGAGACCCGCCAGTCGGGCAGCGCGTCGCCGAGGAGCTCCTGGACCAGGATCGCCAGGGAGTACGGCTCGGCCCCCGTCGAGCAGCCGGCGCTCCAGATCCGCAGCACGCGCTCGGACGCCCGGGCCGCGATCAGCGCCGGCAGGATCCGCGCGCGGAGCGCCTGGAACTGCTCGGCGTAGCGGAAGAAGAACGTCTCGCCGACGGTGATCTCGGCCTCCAGGCGCGCCCATTCCGCCTCGCCCCGCACCGCGTCCGACAGGAGGGCGGCGTAGGCCGCGCAATCGGCCACCGCGGCGTCGCGGAAGCGCCGACGCAGCCGCTCGATCAGCAGATCGTCCTTGTCGACATAGTAATGGTGACCGGTGCGCGCGATGATCCGCGTCTTCAGCGCCGGGTAGGCGGGATCTGCGCCCGGATCGGGACGGGGAGGACCCGGACGGGGCATCGCGGAGTCAGACGGGCTGGGGCAGGGCGGCGAGGCGATCGGCGGCGGTCCGCGACAGCGCCGCGACCCGGGCCCGTTCCTCGACGGTCATGAGGCGCTCCGGCGCCAGGGCGTGGATCAGGCGCTCGCCCAGGACGAGTTCGGCCGCGACGCAGCCGTTGAAGGTCCCGGACTCGACCACGGGGCGGATCGCGTCCGCGGGCACGGTGACGAGATCGGCGGCCCGGTCGACGAGATAGGCGAGGCCCTCGCCGCGGGTCAGGACGAGATGCGCGTACCGACCGGCCTCGGCGGCGTCCGGTCGGAGCCCGAGCAGGGCCGCGAGATCGATCACCGGGACCGGGCGCCCGCCGAGATTCAGGAAGCCGACGAGCCAGCCGCCCACGGCGGGGGGCCTGTGGAGGTCCGGCAGCGGAAGTACTTCGGCGATCGCGGCCCGGGGCAGGGCGCAGGGCGTGCCGGCCACGTCGAGGAGGAGATAGGCCGAACCGCTGCTGGGCAACGCCACCCCTCCCTGTCCTTGCCCGGTCCGAGCCGGGTCGCGACATAGGCCGAGTTCGTGCCGGCGGCAATCGCCCGATCCCCCGCCCGATCCCCGCGACCGAACGCCGGGAACCAAGTCTCGCCTCAGCCGCTTATTTTCCGACGCAGCGGCAACGCTCCCGACAAGGGGCGAGGCCTCGCCTGCGCCGGTCTATGCCAGGGATTGACGATGAGGAAACTTCTTTTGGCCGCCGCGTCGCTGACGCTCCTGGCCGGCTCCGCCTACGCCCAGGGCAATGCGCCCTACAACAATTCCGGCTCGCAGGCCGGCGGCCCGCGCGGCGGCATGGAGCGCGCCGGCGAAGGTGCGGCGATGGAGCAGGGCGCTGCGCCGGCGTCCCGGCCCATGATGCGCAAGCGCATGAAGCACAAGCGGATGCGCCACCATCACCGGATGCATCACCAGATGTGATCGCTCGCGCTTCGCCGCCGAAGGGCGGCCGAGCCCGAACGATCCGGCCTGTCGCATCCGCGGCAGGCCTTTTTCATGCCCGCGCTCCCGATATCGTCCGCGCGCCTGCCGGAACCATAATTCCGCACGGCGACGCCGATGCCGGTGAGGAAGGGGTCTTGCCGGCTACGCGCCCGCAGGCCAGGTTCGTTCGCGCATCGCCTCCGTCGGACGCAATCAAGAGATGTTCGAAAACGAACATCTCCGCACGAGGGCGGGTCGGTGACCGGTTCGGGGACGGCTTTGAGGGGTAATCGATGTCGCGACCGCTCGACCGCAGGTCCGAGGACAGGATCGAGGCGACGGGTGTCGAGGGGCGGCGCAGCGCCATCGTGGCGGCGGTGCGCCAGCGGGGCTTCGTCACCATCGAGGCCCTGGCGGCGCAGTTCGGCGTCACCGTTCAGACGATCCGCCGCGACCTCAACGAGCTGAGCGCCGAGGGGCGCCTGGAACGCTACCGCGGCGGCGGCGGGCTGCCCTCGAGCGTCGAGAACATCGACTACGCCGACCGCCGGGTGACCCTGCTGCCGGAGAAGACCCGGATCGCGCGCCTCGCGGCGAGCCGGATCCCGTCGCATTGCTCGGTCTTCATCAACATCGGCACGACGCCGGAGGCGGTCGCCCGGGAGCTGACCCGGCACGACGACCTCAGCATCATCACCAACAACCTCAACGTCGCCCTGTCGCTGGCCGAGGCCACCGAGTTCCGGATCGTGGTGGCGGGGGGCACCGTGCGCAACCGCGACGGGGCGGTGCTCGGCCAGCTCACCTGCGACACGCTCAGCCAGTTCCGGGTCGACGTGGCGGTGATCGGCATCAGCGGGATCGACGCGGACGGGGCGCTCCTCGACTACGATTACGAGGAGGTGCGGGCGACGCAGACCATCCTGGCCCATGCCCGGAAAACCTTCCTGGTGGCCGACCACACCAAGTTCACCCGCCGGCCGATGGTCCAGGTCGGGCGGCTCGACCAGATCGACACCTTCTTCACCGACCGGCAGCCCCCGCCCGAGATCGCCGCCCTGCTCGGGCGGCTGGGCGTCGTCCTGATGGTCGCCGGGGCGGCGGACGAACCGTAACGAACGCGCGTTTTTCGCTTGCGAAAATCCGCGGCCGGATCAATATAGTTCCAACCCGCCGCGAGGGCGGGATTGGAGGATCCATGGCGGCAGCAACGCGCCAGCGCCAGCCGGCCGACGCCTACGACCTGCTGGTCATCGGCGGCGGCATCAACGGCACCGGCATCGCCCGGGACGCCGCCGGCCGCGGCCTGTCGGTCCTCCTGGCCGAACGCGGGGACCTCGCCGGCTTCACCTCCTCGTCCTCGACGAAGCTGATCCACGGCGGCCTGCGCTACCTGGAATATTACGAGTTCCGGCTCGTCCGGGAGGCGCTGGCGGAGCGCGAACGGCTGCTGCGGCAGGCCCCCCACGTGATCTGGCCGCTGCGCTTCGTGCTGCCCCACGACGAGGGCCTGCGCCCGGCCTGGATGCTGCGGCTCGGCCTGTTCCTGTACGATCATCTCGCGCGGCTGCGGACGCTGCCGGGCTCGACCTCGGTGGACCTGCGCCGCTCGGCTTACGGCGCCCCGCTGCAGAAGCGGCTGACCCGCGGCTTCGTCTATTCCGACTGCTGGGTCGAGGACAGCCGCCTCGTGGTCCTCAACGCCATGGACGCCCGGGAGCGCGGCGCCACGGTGCTCACGCGCACGGGCGTCGTCTCGGCGCGGCGCGAGGGTGACGGCTGGAGCGCGACCTTGCGCGACGAGCGGAGCAACGGCGAGCGGACCGTCCGCGCCAAGGCCGTGGTCAACGCGGCCGGCCCCTGGGTGAGCGCGACGCTGGGCGGCACGCTCGGCATCAACAGCCGCGCGGCGGTGCGCCTGATCAAGGGCAGCCACATCGTGGTCAAGCGCCTGTTCGACGGCGACCAGGCCTACATCCTGCAGCAGCCCGACAAGCGCATCATCTTCGCGATCCCCTACGAGCGCGACTTCACGCTCATCGGCACCACCGACGTGCCCTATGACGGCGAGCCCGGGCCGGTCTCGATCTCCCCGGAGGAGACCGACTACCTCTGCGGCTGCATCAACCGCTCGTTCGACGCGACGATCACCCCGGCCGACGTGGTCTGGAGCTATTCGGGCGTGCGCCCCCTCTACGACGACGCGGCCGAGAACGCCTCCGCCGTGACCCGCGACTACGTCCTCGACGTGGAGGACCAGGGCGGCAAGGCGGCGGTGCTGTCGGTCTTCGGCGGCAAGATCACCACCTACCGGCGCCTGGCCGAGCATGCGCTGGAGAAGCTGGCCCCGTATTTCCCGGCGCTCAAGACGGCCTGGACCGGCGACGCGGTGCTACCCGGCGGCGCCATGACGAACGCGGATTTCGACCCGTTCCTCGCCAAGCTCCGGTCGGAAAAGCCGTTCCTGCCGGAGGAGACCGCGCGCCGGCTCGCCCGCGCCTACGGCACCCGGGCGCGGGACATCGTCGGCACGGCGCAGTCCCTGGCCGATCTCGGGGAGGCCTTCGACGGCGGGCTCACGGCGGCCGAGGTCGATTATCTGCGCACCGAGGAATGGGCCGTCACCGCGGAGGACATCCTGTGGCGGCGCTCGAAGCTCGGCCTGCGCACGGGCGCGGAGAGCGCCGCGCGGCTTTCCGCCTATCTCGACCGCAGGGCCGAGGCGGCCTGATTTTTTCGGACTCGAGCCGGCGCGAGACCGGTCGGGCTTAACACGGGAGGGAACGATGAGCCGTTACGTCGGGGCCATCGACCAGGGCACCACGAGCAGCCGATTCATCGTGTTCGACCGCGCGGGCAGCGTCATCACGCTCGCCCAGGCCGAGCACGCGCAGATCTACCCGGCCCCCGGTCATGTCGAGCACGACGCCGCCGAGATCTGGACCAGGACGCAAGGGGTGATGCGCGCGGCGCTGGAAAAGGGCGGGCTCCAGCCCTCCGACCTCGCCGCGGTGGGCATCACCAACCAGCGCGAGACCACGCTGATCTGGGACCGGCGCACCGGCAAGCCGCTGCACAACGCCCTGGTCTGGCAGGATACCCGCAACGACCGGCTGGTGGCGGAGTTCGCCCGCGACGGCGGCCGCGACCGGTTCCGCGACCTCACCGGCCTGCCGCTGGCGAGCTACTTCTCCGGCCTCAAGCTGCGCTGGCTCCTGGACCATGTCGACGGCGCCCGCGGGCGGGCCGAGGCCGGCGACGTGCTGTTCGGCAACATCGACACGTGGCTCGTCTGGAACCTCACCGGCGGCACCGAGGGCGGCCTCCACGTCACCGACGTGACCAATGCCAGCCGCACGCAGCTCATGTCGCTCACGACCCTGGACTGGGACGACGGCATGCTGTCGGCCTTCGGCATCCCGAGGGCGATGCTGCCCCGGATCGCCTCGTCGAGCGAGGTCTACGGCGAGACCAAGGCGCCGTTTTCGGGCGTGCCGATCGCCGGCATCCTCGGCGACCAGCAGGCGGCCCTGTTCGGCCAGACCTGCTTCAGCCCGGGCGAGGCCAAGAACACCTACGGCACCGGCTGCTTCGCGCTGATGAACACCGGCACCGAGCCGGTCCCGTCCAAGGCCGGCCTCGTCACCACGCTCGCCTATCGCCTCGACGGCCAGAAACCCGCCTACGCCCTCGAAGGCTCCATCGCCATCACGGGTGCCCTGGTGCAGTGGCTGCGCGACAACCTGCACATGATCAGGGATTCCGCGGAGGTCGAGACCCTCGCCACCACCGTCGAGGACAATGGCGGCGTCTATTTCGTGCCGGCCTTCTCGGGCCTCTACGCCCCGCACTGGAACGAGGGCGCCCGCGGCCTGATCATCGGCCTGACCCGCTACGTGAACCGCGGCCACATCGCCCGCTCGGTGCTGGAGGCGACCGCCTTCCAGACCCGCGAGGTGCTGCAGGCGATGGCCCAGGATTCCGGCATCCCGGTCAAGGAACTCCGCGCCGACGGCGGCATGGTCGCCAACAACACGCTGATGCAGTTCCAGTCCGACCTGCTCGACGTGCCGGTGGTGCGCCCGAAGGTGGCCGAGACCACCGCGCTCGGCGCCGCCTACGCGGCCGGTCTCGCCGTCGGCTACTGGAAGGGCATCGACGACCTGAAGGGCAACTGGGGCGTCGACAAGCGCTGGACGCCGAAGATGGATGCCGGCCAACGCGAAAAGATCGCCGCCGCCTGGGGCCGGGCGGTGCAGCGCTCCTTCGACTGGAAGCGCGACGAGGATTGAGCGTCCCCGTCCTAAGCGTCCGAAGGACTCGCAGCCCTTCGGCAGGGGTTCGGGGGCGGAGCCCCTGAGCTGCGGGCTCCGCCCGCACCCGCAGACGGTCGCGACCCTTTGAAACCAGGCCTTTCCGCGCGCGTGATCGCGGGCTGCACAGTGGTCCACCGATCGACGGTCGGTGGCGGACTCCAAGAAGAAGACGTTCGCGATTCGGGGGAGACCAAGCCATGACATCGCCATTCCTGGGCGAATTCCTGGGTACGATGACGCTGATCGTGCTCGGAGACGGCGTCGTCGCCGGCGCCCTGCTCAAGAAATCCAAAGGCGAGAATGCCGGCTGGATCGCCATCACCGCCGGCTGGGCCTTCGCGGTGCTCGCCGGGATCTTCGTCGCCAGCGCCACCGGCAGCCCGGACGCGCATCTCAACCCGGCCGTGACCGTGGCCGGCGCCGTCAGCTCGGGGGATGTCTCGAAGCTCGCGGTCTATGTGCCGGCGCAGATGCTCGGCGCCTTCGTGGGTGCGGCGCTCGTCTGGCTGCACTACCTGCCGCACTGGGCGGCGACCCCCGAGCAGGACCTGAAGCTCGCCTGCTTCTGCACCGGGCCGGCGATCCGGGACGCCAAGGCCAACTGGACCTCGGAGATCATCGCCACCTTCTTCTTGATCCTCACCATCTCCGCGCTGGTTACCAACACGCTGGGCGCGAGCGGCGCCATCCCGCGCGGGGTCGCGCCCTACATGGTCGGCATGCTGGTCTGGGGCATCGGCCTCTCGCTCGGCGGCACCACCGGCTACGCCATCAACCCCGCCCGCGACCTCGGGCCGCGCATCGCCCACGCGGTGCTGCCGATCGCCGGCAAGGGCTCCTCCGACTGGGGCTACGCGCTGATCCCGGTGGCCGGCCCGGTGGTCGGGGCGGCACTGGCGGGGCTGCTGGTGCGCGCGCTGGGGATCTGACGGAACCGCCACACCCTCAACCGCCGCATGGCGTCCCGGCGTCGCGGCGGTTTGCGGCGCGGGGCCGGGCGCCTTAAGTCAGTCCTTCCTGACCGACCGCGCCTCCGGGCGCTTCCCCGCGGTGTGGCATGGCCATCGTCCTCGACATCCTGAAGAACGATCCGCGCGCCGCGCGCCTGCGCCATCCCGAGAAGGCGCACCGGCCGGACCAGCCGGTCCAGGCCAAGAAGCCGGACTGGATCCGGGTCAAGGCGCCGGGATCCAAGGCCTGGACCGAGACCCAGAAGATCGTGCGCGAGCACGGCCTCGTCACGGTCTGCGAGGAGGCCGGCTGCCCCAATATCGGCGAGTGCTGGGAGAAGCGGCACGCCACCTTCATGATCATGGGCGACACCTGCACGCGGGCCTGCGCCTTCTGCAACGTCCGCACCGGCCTGCCCGAATCCCTGGATCAGCACGAGCCGGAGAAGATCGGCGACTCGGTGGCCAAGCTCGGCTTGAACCACGTCGTCATCACCTCGGTCGACCGGGACGACCTGAAGGATGGCGGCGCGGCGCATTTCGCCCGGACCATCGCGGCGATCCGGCGGGCGAGCCCCGGCACCACGGTGGAGATCCTGACGCCGGACTTCCTGCGCAAGGACGGGGCGCTCGAAGTCGTGGTTGCGGCCAAGCCCGACGTATTCAACCACAACTTGGAGACGGTGCCGGCCAAGTACCTGACGGTCCGGCCGGGCGCCCGCTACTTCCACTCGGTGCGGCTGCTCCAGCGGGTGAAGGAGCTCGACCCGACGATCTTCACCAAGTCGGGCATCATGGTCGGGCTCGGCGAGGAGCGCAACGAAGTGCTCCAGCTCATGGATGACCTGCGCTCGGCCGAGGTCGATTTCCTCACCATCGGACAGTACCTGCAGCCGTCCAAGAAGCACCACGAGGTCGTGCGCTTCGTGCCGCCGGACGAGTTCAAGACCTACGAGACCACCGCCTACGCCAAGGGGTTTCTGCTGGTCTCGGCCACGCCGCTCACCCGCTCGTCGCACCATGCCGGCGAGGACTTTGCCAAGCTTCGGGCGGCCCGGCTCGCCAAACATGCGTCCTCGCACGCCCCCGCCCTCTCCGCCTGAGCACGTCGGAACAGAAATGCCGTCCTTCCGGGTTACCCGCACGGTGCGGCATTCGCCGCAGCAGATGTACGATCTCGTGGCCGATGTGGAGCGCTACCCGGAATTCCTGCCGCTGTGCGAATCCCTGCGGGTGATCCGCCGCCAGGCGATGCCGGAGGGCGGCGAGGTGCTGATCGCCGAGATGGGGGTGGGCTACAAGGCGATCCGCGAGCGCTTCACCACCCGGGTCAGCCTGGATCCGGCCCACCACAAGATCGTCGCCGAGTATATCGACGGCCCGTTCCGCCACCTGGAGAACCGCTGGTCGTTCAAGGCGGCGCCGGACGGCGGCTGCGCCGTCGACTTCTTCATCACCTACGAGTTCAAGAGCCGGACCCTCGGGTTGCTGATGGGCACGATGTTCGACCGCGCCTTCCGCAAGTTCACCGACGCCTTCGAGGGCCGGGCGGACCGGATGTACGGCACCGCTTGAAGACAATCAGGCGCGGGCCGCCGCGTGCACGTGCTCGGGCCGCACGCCCATCCCGATGATCCGGGCGGGCAGGGCCTGGAGCGGCGGCAGCGCGTCGAGGATCCGGAGCGCCAGGGGCGCCCGGAACGGGGCGTCGGCCGCCAGGGAGGCGGCGATCACCCGGGACTGGATCATCCGCTGGAGCGCCTGGGTCACCCGCACCGGGACCATCCGCCGGGACTGGACCCGGGCGAGGTCGGCCTCGGCCACCGGCCCGGTCCGCAGGGGCCCGGCCAGGATGTTGGCCGCCGCCACCGCATCCTGGATCGCGAGATTGATCCCGACCCCGCCCACTGGCGACATGGCGTGTGCGGCATCGCCGAGACAGAGCAGGCCGGGCCGGTGCCAGCGGTCCAGCCGGTCGACCGTCACGGTCAGGAGCTTGACGCAGTCCCAGTCGGCGATGGCCTCGGTGCGGTCGGCCAGGAACGGCGCGATCCCCGCCACCGCCGCCCGGAAGGCCGGCAGGCCCTCGGCGCGCAGGGCCGCGTCGCCGCCCTTCGGCACCACGTAGGCGCATTGCCAGGCATCGCCCCGGTCGAGGGTGATCAGGATGCGTCCCGGCCCGAAGCGTCCGGCGGCCGCCTCCGGATCGCCGTCCCGGCGCGGCAGGCGGAACCACAGGACGTCGATCGGCGCACCGAAGGCGCGGGGTGTGAAGCCGGCACGCTCGCGCATCCGCGAGTGGCGCCCGTCGGCGCAGAGCACCAGTGCGGCGCGGATCTCCACCGGCCCGTCCGGCCCCTCGGCCCGCACGCCGACGACCCGGCCCTCGGTCTCGATGAGGTCGCGGGCCTCGGTCCGGCGGATCAATTGGAACCCCGGATAGGCGGTCGCTTCACCGGCCAAAAAGTCCAAAAAATCCCATTGCGGCATGAAGGACAGGAAGCGGTTGCGGGTCGGCAGCCGGCTGAAATCGGCGACCCGGTAGCTCCGGCCGTTCACCACACCCGAGAAGGTTTCGACGCGCCGCTGTGGCAGGGCGCGGAAGCGCTCGGTGAGGCCGAGCTCGTCCATCAGGTCGAGGGTGGAGGGGTGGATCGTGTCGCCGCGGAAGTCGCGCAGGAAATCCGTGTGCTTCTCCAGCACGGTGACGGCGCGCCCGGCGCGGGCGAAGAGCAGCCCGGCCATCATCCCGGCGGGGCCGCCGCCGACGATGCACAGGCGGGTCGTCACCGTCTCCATGGACCGTCCCTCCGATCGTCAGGGGCCGAGGGCCTCCTCCAGGAGGCCGAGGGCGTCGGCGACGGCGGCCCGGCGGATGCCCGCGCGTCCACGATCGCCGTAGCGCCGCTCCAGGAGGCGCACGCCGCCGTCCCGCGGGGCGAGCCCGAACTGCACCAGCCCGACCGGCTTCTCGGCGCTGCCGCCGCCGGGGCCCGCGATGCCGGTGATCGCCACCGCCACGGAGGCCCGGGAGGCGGCCAGCGCCCCCGCGGCCATCGCCCGCGCCACCGGCGCGCTGACGGCACCGTGCTGGTTGATGAGGTCCATCGGCACGCCGATCGCCTCGGCCTTGGCGGCGTTCGAGTAGGTGACGAACCCGCGCTCCAGAACGGCCGAGGAGCCCGGCACCGCGGTGAGCAGGCCGGCCACGAGGCCGCCGGTGCAGGATTCGGCCGTGGCGATCGTACGGCCGGCCGCGGCGTAGGCCGCCACCAGTGCCTCCGCGCGCGCGAGAAGCTCTGCGTCGTCGATCATCGCGAGCGGGATCCCCTCGGGCGCGGTCGCCCTATCTCGTGTTGTGACGTATGGCCGGTGCCGGCTCAAGGACCGGCCGGCCTCACAGGAGACACGACGCGATGATCTTCCCCGCGACCACGGCGTTCTACGCCGCGCTGCTCGCCCTCGTGTATCTCGGCCTCTCGGGATGGGTCATGGCGAGCCGGGTCTCCGGCAACGTGCTGTTCGGCGACGGGGGCGACGCGGCGCTGCTCAAACGGGCCCGGTCGCACGCCAACTTCGCGGAATACGTGCCGCTGACGCTGATCCTCGTCGGGCTGCTGGAGGCGGGGGGCGCCGGCCATGGGCTCGTGCAGGGCCTGCTGATCGCCCTCCTGATCGGTCGGATCCTGCACCCGATCGGCATGTTCGCGGCCCCGAACTCCCCGCGCCAGTTCGCCTGCCGGGGCGGCGGCATCCTGCTGACCCTCGCGGCGCTGGGCATCGCCGCCCTCGCGCTGCTGCTGCGGATGGCCTGAGCGTCAGCCCTGCCGCATGGCGGTTTCCGCCTCGGCGTCGAGCGCGGGTCCGTCCTCCTCCGGGAGCCGGACCGTCGCGGCGGCCTGGGCGGCGAGCCCCTCCGCCCGCCCGACGAAGCCGAGCTTCTCGGTGGTCGTCGCCTTGATGGAGACCGCCGTCAGCGGCACGCCCGCGATGGCGGCGATGCGCGCCCGGATCTCCTCGCGGTGCTTCCCGATGCGCGGCGCCTCGGCCAGCACGGTGATGTCGAGGTGGTCGATGCGCCCGCCCCGGGCGCGGACCAGCCCGCAGGCATGGGCCAGGAACTGGTCGGACGAGGCCCCGCGCCAGCGCTCTTCGGAGGGCGGGAAGTGGGTGCCGATATCGCCGTCCGCGATGGCGCCGAGCAGGGCGTCGGTCAGCGCGTGCAGGGCCACGTCGCCGTCGGAATGGGCGAGCACCCCCCGGTCGGCCGGGATCTTCACGCCGCCGAGCCAGACATGGTCCCCGGTGGTGAAGGCGTGCACATCGAAACCGGTGCCGACACGGGTGACGTAGGCGGTCATGGGGCGGGCTCCCGGCACAGGGGTTTCGGCGGTGCCGGCCGTGAAGGCGCGGTCGGCCTCGATGAGGTCGGCGGGTTGGGTGATCTTGCGGTTGGCGACGTCACCCGCGAACACCACCACCGGCAGGTCCGCCCATTCGGCGAGGGCGCCGTCGTCGGTGAATCCGTCGAGCCCCGCCGCGGCGGCCGCGCGATGGGCGCCGAGCAACGGGGCGAAGGCGAAGGCCTGGGGCGTCTGCACCGCGCGCAGATGCTCGCGGGGCGGGGTCTCGTGCACCCGGCCGATGCCCGGGGCGATATCGACGACACGCTTGACCGTGTCGGTCACCGGTACGCCGGGCACGGCGGCGCCGTGGTCGCGCCCGGCCCCGATCGCCCGGGCGATGAGCGCCGCGTCGACATAGGGGCGGGCGGCATCGTGCACCAGCACGATCTCGGGCGTCGCGCCGGCGGCCAGGGCTTCGAGACCGGCGCGGACGGAGAGCTGGCGCGTCGTACCACCCTCCACGGGCGCGGCGATCTTCATTCGCAGGTCGGCGGCGAGTTCCGCGAGGCACTCCTCAAAGAACGCGGCCGCGTCGGCGGCGATCACCGGCTGGATCCGGTCGATGGAATCCTGTGCGGCGAGGGCGGCCAGCGTCCGGGTCAGGACCGCCTGACCGCCCACGCGCCGATACTGCTTGGGCATGCCGCCGCCGATGCGGATGCCGCGCCCGGCCGCCACCACCACCGCGGCGACGCCGGCCCCCGCGCGGGCGGGTCCGGTGGCAGGCGTGCCGGTGGCGGACATGGGCGGCAAACTCGTGGGATCTGGAGAGCAGGCTGGGGCCCGGACGCAGGCCAGACGTTCCGCCGATGCCCTGCCGGTGAGGATGCCCGTCGTTTAAGCGGGGGAGGGCCCGAAATCAACGCGTCGCCCCGCTTGCCAGCGGGCCGCGTTTGCCTCATTGTTGTGCAGAATGGCGACTGATCATTATTTGAGCGCGCTGCGCCGGGGACGACCCGTGGACGGGGAGGTGGAGCGCGCTCCGCTCTGCCTGCTCGCCCCCCTGTCCGGCGTCACCGACCTGCACATGCGCCGGCTCGCCCGCCGCTGCGGCGCCGATGCCGTGGTGTCCGAGATGGTGGCGGCGCGCGAACTCGCCCGCGGCGCCGGCGAGGCGGTTCTGCGCGCGGCGGGCACCGGGGTCGATCTGCACGTGGTCCAGCTCGCCGGCTGCGAGGCCGGGCCGATGGCCGAGGCTGCGCGGCTCGCGGAGGCCGGGGGCGCCGACGTGATCGACGTGAACATGGGCTGCCCGGCCAAGATCGTCACCGGGATCGCCTCGGGCTCGGCCCTGATGCGCGACCTCGACCACGCGACGCGCCTGCTCGCCGCGGTACGCGGAGCGGTCTCGGTGCCGGTGACCGTCAAGATGCGCCTGGGCTGGGACGATGCGCAGCGCAACGCCGCCGACCTCGCGGCCCGCGCCGAGCGCCTGGGGCTCAACGCCGTCACCGTCCACGGACGGACCCGGCAGCAATTCTACACCGGCACAGCCGACTGGGCCGCGATCCGCGCGGTGGTCGAGGCGGTGTCGATCCCGGTGATCGCCAACGGCGACGTGACCGACCTCGCCAGCGCCCGGGCCTGCCTGGCGGAATCGGGGGCCGCGGGGGTGATGATCGGCCGGGCCGCCACGGGCCGTCCCTGGCTCGTCGGGCAGGTCGCGGCGGCGCTCGCCGGCCGACCGGCCCCGGCGCCCTCGCGGGCCGAACAGGCCGCCCTGGCGGCCGAGCATTATACCGGGCTCCTGTCCCTCTACGGCCGCGCCATGGGCGTGCGCCACGCGCGCAAGCACCTCGCCGCCTACGCCGAGACCGGCGGGGCCCTGGACCCGGCGGAGCGCACGGCGCTCCTCACCACCACCGATCCCGACGCCGCGCTGGCGCTGCTGGCCCGGGCCTTCGCCGGGGCGCAGGATAGGATCCGGGAGGCCGCATGAGCGACGAGCCCGTTCTGCAGGAGCCGGAGAGCCGGCGCGACTCGGCCGCCGAAGCCGTGCTCAACGCCCTGCCGCTGCCGGTCCTGACCATCGGCGGCGACGAGCGGATCCTCCACTGCAACCACGCCGCGGAGGCGTTCTTCGACTATTCCGCGCGGCTGATGCAGCGCCGCCGCCTGCGCGACATCATCCCCTTCGCCTCGCCGATCATCGCCCTGGTGACCGAGGTGCGCCGCCGCCGCGCCAGCGTCAGCGAGTACCGGGTGGAGCTGACCCAGCCCCGGCTCGGGCTGGAGCGCAGCGTCGACGTGTTCGCGACCCCGCTGGGCGACGACGGCGACGCCGTGGTGATGATGCTTCAGGAACGGACCATCGCCGACAAGATGAATCGCCAGCTCACCCATCGCGGCGCCGCGCGCTCGATGGTGGCGCTCGGCGCGATGCTGGCCCACGAGATCAAGAACCCGCTCGCCGGCATCCGCGGCGCGGCGCAGCTCCTGGAGAGCACCGGGGCCGAGGAGGACCGCCTGCTCACCCGGCTGATCTGCGACGAGTCCGACCGGATCGTCCGGATCGTCGAGCGCATGGAGCTGTTCGGCGATGAGCGCCCGGCCGATCGCGGCGCCGTCAACGTCCACGGGGTGCTCGACCAGGTGAAGCGCTCGGCGCAGTCGGGCTTCGCGCGCCACATCCGCTTCGTCGAGACCTACGACCCGTCGCTGCCGCCGGTGCTGGGCAGCCGCGACCAGCTCATCCAGGTGATCCTGAACCTCGTGAAGAACGCCGCCGAGGCGATCGGCCCGGACGCGGTCGAGGGCGAGATCACCCTGTCCACCGCCTTCCGGACCGGCCTGCGCCTGCAGGTGCCGGGCTCGCGCGAGCGGGTCAGCCTGCCGATCGAGGTCGCGATCCGCGACAACGGCCCGGGCATCTCGCCCGAGCTGCTGCCCGACCTGTTCGACCCGTTCGTGACCACCAAGGCGCAGGGGTCCGGCCTCGGACTTGCATTGGTGGCCAAGATCGTCGGCGATCACGGAGGCATCGTCGAGTGCGATCCCGCCCCCCGCCGCACGACGTTCCGCATCCTTCTGCCGATGTCGAGTGCCCGGGACGGGCGCGAATCGGCGGTCGACCCATGATCGCGTTTTGTGAGTCGGCTCCCCGTCGGAGGTCTGAGTAGAGAGTCATGCCGAACGGCCACATCATCGTCGCCGACGACGACGCCGCCATCCGCACGGTGCTGAACCAGGCGCTTTCGCGGGCGGGCTACGAGGTCCGCTCGACGGGCAATTGCGCGACCCTCTGGCGCTGGGTCGCGCAGGGGGAGGGCGACCTCGTCATCACCGACGTGGTGATGCCCGACGAGAACGTGTTCGACCTGCTGCCGCGCATCAAGCGCGTGCGGCCGGAGCTGCCGATCATCGTCATGAGCGCGCAGAACACCTTCATGACGGCGATCCGCGCCTCGGAGCGCGGGGCCTACGAGTACCTGCCCAAGCCCTTCGACCTGAAGGAGCTGATCGCCATCGTGGGCCGCGCCCTCTCCCGTCCGCGCGGGGCGCCCGCGGCCGGTGCGCCGCCCGATAACGAGGACATCCCGCTGGTCGGGCGCTCGCCGGCCATGCAGGAGATCTACCGGGCGCTCGCCCGGCTGATGCCCACCGACCTCACGGTGATGATCACCGGCGAATCCGGGACCGGCAAGGAGCTGGTCGCCCGGGCGCTGCACGATTACGGCCGCCGCCGCACCGGCCCGTTCGTGCCGGTGAACATGGCGGCGATCCCGCGCGACCTGATCGAATCCGAGCTGTTCGGCCACGAGAAGGGCGCCTTCACCGGCGCCCTCCAGCGCTCGGCCGGCCGGTTCGAGCAGGCCGAGGGCGGCACGCTGTTCCTCGACGAGATCGGCGACATGCCGATGGAGGCCCAGACCCGGCTGCTGCGCGTCCTCCAGCAGGGCGAGTACACCACGGTGGGCGGCCGCGTCCCGATCCGCACCAACGTCCGGATCATCGCGGCCACCAACAAGGACCTGCGGGTCTCGATCCAGCAGGGCATCTTTCGCGAGGACCTGTTCTTCCGCCTGAACGTCGTGCCCCTGCGGCTGCCGGCCCTGCGCGAGCGCTCGGAGGACGTGCCGGATCTCGTCCGCCATTTCTTCGTGCAGGTCGAGCGCGAGGGTCTGACCCGCAAGATGCTCGACGGCGACGCGATGGAGCGGCTCAAGCGCTACCGCTGGCCCGGCAACGTCCGCGAGCTGGAGAACCTCGTCCGGCGGCTCGCCGCCCTCTACCCGCAGGAGACGATCACCGGCCCCGTGATCGAGGCGGAGCTCGACACCCTGCCGCTGGCGACCCCCTCGACGCCGGCCCTCAACGGCGGGGCGCGCAAGTCCGGCGCCGAGTCCGAGAGCCTGTCCAGCGCGGTGGAGCGTCACCTCTCGGACTATTTCTCGGGTTACCGGGACACGCTGCCGCCCCCCGGGCTGTATCACCGGATCCTGCGCGAGATCGAAGGCCCGCTGATCGGCGCGGCGCTCGCCGCCACCCGGGGCAACCAGATCCGCGCGGCGGAGCTGCTCGGGGTCAACCGCAACACCCTGCGCAAGAAGGTCCGCGACCTCGACCTCCAGGTGTTCCGCACAGCCCGGTAGAGGGTCCCGAAGGCCGAGCGCGTCGGCGGGGTTCGGGGCGCGGAGCCCCGAGACGGCCGGTCAGCGCCGCGGCAGGATCGGATCGCCGCGCATCAGCGCGTGGAGCCGCTCCGTGTCGAACCCGTTCGGGATGCTCGGCATGGCCGGCTTCGGCACGGGCGCGGCCTTGACCGGCGCCGGCAGCGAACCGGTGGCGGACGGCTCGACCTGGGCCGCGCGCACCACCGGAGTCGGCGCCAGATGGGCGAGCCGGTCGGCGCTGACGAACACGACGATCGCCGTGGAGGCCAGGATCAGGACGCCGCCGAAGAGGGAACGCAGGACAGGCACGCGATGACCCGGGACGCGACTTGAGACGGCAACAGAATAGGGGCGGGGCCGTTAACGAAGCCCCACCCCAAATCTTCGGGAGGCGATATTGACCAACGTCCAGGCCACCGCGAGCGACAGCCCGTTCATCCAGGGTCGCAACGCGCGCCTCTACGGCAAGCCCGTGAGCGCATGTCCCTATCCGGAGGGCTCCGAGGACTATGCCGGCTGGATGCAAGCGTACGAGGAAGCCGCAGCCTCCGATCCGCCCGAGACGGCCTAAAGCGGAACACCCGGCGCGCCCGGACTTTCGCGCGGTCCGCCCAGGCTTGACCTCGCCCGGCGCCGGGCGCTTCGTGCGGCGCCTCCCCCGACGCGAGCCCCGGTCCCCGATGTCCCTGAAGCCCTCGCCCGAGTCCAAGCAGAGTTTCGCGCCCGCGACGCGCCTCGTCCATGCGGGCCGGGATCCGGGCGAGCAGCACGGCTTCGTCAACACGCCGATCTACCGCGGTTCCACGGTCCTCTACCCGACCTACGACGCGATCAAGCACCGGCGCGGGCGCTACAATTACGGCACCTCGGCGACGCCCACGATGGACGCCCTGACCGGCGCCTGGACGGAACTCGCCGGCGCGGCCGGCACCGTCGTGACGCCCTCCGGCCTTGCGGCCCTGACCGTGGCGCTGATGGCCGCCGTCTCGGCGGGGGACCACCTCCTCGTCACCGATTCCGCCTACCGGCCGACCCGGCAATTCTGCGACGGCGTGCTGGCCCGCTTCGGCGTCGCGGTCACCTACTATGACCCCACCGTGGGGGCCGGCATCGCCGACCTGATGCGGCCGAACACGAAGGCCGTGCTGGTCGAGGCGCCCGGCTCGCAGAGCTTCGAGATGCAGGATGTCCCGGCCATCGCCGCGGTGGCGCATGCGGGCGGCGCCTGCGTGATCATGGACAACACCTGGGCGACGCCGCTGCTGTTCCCGCCGCATGAGCGCGGCGTCGACATCGCCGTGGAGGCCGGGACCAAGTACCTGAGCGGCGGCTCGGACCTGCTGATCGGGCTGACCTCGGCCAACGCCCGGTACTTCCCGGCCGTGCGCCGCACCTTCGACCATTTCGCCATGTGCGCCGGCGCGGAGGACATCTTCCTGGCGTTGCGCGGGATGCGGACCATGGCGCTGCGGCTGCGCGAGCACGGCCGCGCCGGGCTGGAGATGGCCCGCTGGCTCCAGGCGCGGCCCGAGGTGCTGCGGGTGCTCCATCCCGGCCTGCCGGAGGATCCCGGCCACGCGATCTGGACGCGCGACTTCTCCGGCGCGTCCGGGCTGTTCGGGGTGATCCTGAAGCCCGTCCCCGAGGCGGCTCTGGCCGCCATGCTGGACGGGCTGGAGCTGTTCGGGATGGGCTTCTCCTGGGGCGGGTTCGAGAGCCTCGTGATCCCGTTCGACTGCGCCGGCTACCGGACCGCCACGCAATGGGCGCCCGGCGGACCGGCCCTGCGCTTCCACATCGGGCTCGAGGAGGTGGCCGACCTCAAGGCCGATCTCGACGCCGGCTTCGCGCGCCTGCGGGCGGCCGCGTGAGCGCGCCGACCCGGCGCCGTCTGATCCAGGGCGCCGGGGCGCTCACCCTCGCGGGCGGCCTTCCGGCGACCGCCGCGGAGACGGACGTGACCGGGCGGCTCGCCCGCTACATGGCGGCCGCCCGGGGGCAGGAACTGCCGCCGGAGGTGCTGACCGCCTGCAAGCACCGGATCCTCGACACCCTGGCCGCCATGGTCTCGGGCGCCCGGATGCGGCCGGGCGAGATGGCGTTGACTTACGTCCGAACCCTCGGGGGCGCCGAGCAGGCGGGGGTCGTGGCCTCCGGCTTCCGGACCACCACGGTGAACGCGGCGCTGGCCAACGCCATGTGCGCCCATGCCGACGAGACCGACGATTTCGAGCCGGTGACCAAGGCGCATCCCGGCTGCGCCACCGTGCCGGCGGCCCTGGCGCTCGCCGAGCAGCACGGGAATTCCGGCGCCGAGTTCGTGCGGGCCGTGGCGCTCGGCTACGACCTCTGCTGCCGGCTGCTCCTGGCGCTCGGACCCGACCTCGTGCGCGGCACCCATCGCAGCGCCGAGGGCACCAGCTCCACCTTCGGGGCGCTGGGCGCCGCCGCCGCCCTGGCCCGCCTCGACGAGCGCGGCATGCGCTTCGCGCTCTCCTATGCGGCCCAGCAGGTCTCCGGCCTGTGGAGCTGGGTGCGCGACCACGACCACGTCGAGAAGGCCTTCGACTTCGCCGGCATGGGCGCGCGCAACGGAGTCACGGCGGTGGGGATGGTCGAGGCGGGCCTCACCGGCGTCGCCGACGTGCTCGACGGCCGCCACAACCTGCTGAACGCCCTGTCGTCCGCGCCGAAGCCGGAGCTGATGCTGGAGGGGCTGGGCAGCCGGTTCTTCGTCACCGAGACGGCGATCAAGACCTACTCGGTCGGCTACCCGATCCAGTCGCCCCTCGACGCGACCCTGACGCTGCGCCGGCAATACGGCCTGACGCCCGAGGCCGTGCGGCACATCCTGGTGCGGCTGCCCACCGACGCGGTCGGCATCGTCGGGTCGAGCGCCATGCCCGATGTCAGCTGCCAGCACCTCGTCGCGCTGGCGCTGGTCAAGGGCGCGGTCTCCTTCGCCGACAGCCACGATGCCGGCCTGATGCACGATCCCGTGATCGCGGCCGAGCAGGCCAAGGTCGAGCTGGCGGGCGATCCGGCCCTGATGGACCCCGCCGCCCCGCGCGGCGCCGTGGTGACGATGACCCTGGCGGACGGCCGGATCGTCGAGCACCACACCCGGCATCCGCCCGGCACCAGGGAGAACCCGCTGAGCACGGAGGCGGTGAACGCCAAGGCGCGGGACCTGATGGCGCCGGTGCTCGGACCGGACGCGACCGAGCGCCTGATCGCCCGGGTGAACGCCCTCGAGACGGTCGCCGACATGCGCGAATTGCGGCCTCTCCTGACCGCCTGAGGTCGAAGGACCGCGCGGCGGTGCATTTGACGTGCCCGCACGATCCTGATTGACCGGCCTGGCATGACCACGAGCCTCTCCGCCGGCGGCCCCGCGCGCCTCGCACCCGCCGACCGGATCGGGCGCGGGCTCGACGCCCTGAGCTTCACCCACACCCGGGCCGTTGCGGCCCTGATCGCGCTGTGCCTGATCCTGTTCCTGCCGGGCCAGATCTCGCTGCAGCCGATGGACCGGGACGAGCCGCGCTTCGCCCAGGCGTCGAAGCAGATGCTGGAGACCGGCGATCTGGTGAATATCCGCTTCCAGGGCGAGGCGCGGAACAAGAAGCCGGTGGGGATCTACTGGGCGCAGGCGGCGGCGGTGGCGGCCGGGGAGGCGCTCGGCGTGCCGGGGGCCCGCACGCAGATCGCCCTCTACCGCATCCCCTCGCTGATCGGCGCCGCAGCCTCGGTGCTGCTGGCCTACTGGGCGGCGCTCGCCTTCCTGCCCCGCCGGCCCGCGCTGCTGGCGGCCGCCCTCTACGGCGCCTGCCTGATGCTGACGGCCGAAGCGCACCTCGCCAAGACCGACGCGCTGCTCGCAGCCTGCGCCACGGCGAGCCTCGGCGCGCTGGCCCGGGTCTGGCTCGCGTCGCGCGAAGGCCGGGGGCCGGCGGGTCCGGTCTTCCCGGCCTTCTGGCTCGGCATGGCCCTCGGCATCCTGGTCAAGGGACCGATGGTGCCGCTGTTCGTCGTTCTGCCGGCTCTGATCCTGTCGATCCTGGCGCGCTCGGGCCGCTGGCTGCTCGCCCTGAAACCCGGGTCGGGCCTCGCGCTGACGCTCGCCCTGGTCGCCCCCTGGTTCGCCGCCATCGCCTGGAAGAGCGGCGGCGCCTTCTACGCCGAGGCGGTCGGGCACGACATGCTCGGCAAGCTCGGCGGCGCGGCCGAGCGGCACTGGGGACCGCCCGGCGCCTACGCGCTCAGCGTCTTCGCGACCTTCTGGCCGGGGGCGGCCTTCGCCGCCATGAGCCTGCCCTTCGCGTGGCGGGCCCGGCGCGAACCCGCGGTGGCGTTCCTGATCGCCGCGGTGCTGCCGGCCTGGCTGATCTTCGAGGCGGTGCCGACCAAGCTGCCCCACTACGTCCTGCCGCTGATGCCCTGGCTCGCGATCCTGACCCTGCTGGCGCTGTCGCGGGGGGCGCTGGACCCGCGGCTGCGCGGCGCGCGCCTGACCGCTTTGCTGGTGCCGGCGATCCCGGCCGGATTGACCCTCGGCCTGTGCGTGGTCGGGTGGCGCCTCGACGGCCACACGATCCCCTGGCCGGCGCTGCCGCTCCTCGCCGCCGCCTGCGCGGTGGCGGCGCTGGCGTGGCTCGCCTTCGCGCAGGGATCCGCCGAGCGCGCCCTGGTGCTCGGCGTGCTGGCCTCCGGCCTGCTCGGGCCGGCGGTGCTGGGCGTGGCGCAGCTGTCGCTGCCCGCCCTCAAGGTCTCCCCGCGGCTCGCCGCCCTGCGGGACCGGATGCCCTGCGCGGCCCCGCGCGTGGCGAGCCTCGGCTACCGGGAGCCGAGCCTCGTGTTCCTGATCGGCACCGGGCTCGTCCTGCCGCCGGACGGCGCCGCGGCCCGGGCGTTCCTGGAGGGCGGCGGCTGCCGGCTGCTGTTCGTCGAGGCCCGGGACCGGGACGAGTTCAACGCCGCCTGGCCGGTCGGGCGCGGGGCGCCCGCGCCGCGCGCCGAGGTCGAGGGCTTCAACCTCAACACCGGCCGGCGGGTCTTCGTGACGGCCTACGCGGTGGCCCCGTGAGCGATGCCCCGCAGATCGGCGGCGCCCCGCGGCTCAGCGTCGTCGTGCCGGTGCGGAACGAGGCCGGCAACATCGCGCCCCTGGTGGCGGAGATCGAGGCCGCCTGCGCGCGCCTCGCCTTCGAGTTGATCTATGTCGATGACGGCTCCATCGACGGCACCCCGGCCGCCCTCGCGGCGGCGCGGGCGGGGCGGCCCTGGTTCCGGGTCCTGCGCCACGCCCGGAGCGGCGGCCAGTCCGCCGCCGTGCGCAGCGGCGTCCTGGCGGCCAGGGGCGACATCGTCGCGACCCTCGACGGCGACGGCCAGAACGACCCCGCCTTCATCCCGGTCCTGCTCGCCGCCCTCGACGCGGCCGGCCCCGGGACCGGGCTCGCCCAGGGCCAGCGGCGCGGGCGGCGGGACGGACGCTTCAAGATGCTTCAGTCGCGCATCGCCAACGGCGTGCGCGGCCGGATCCTGAAGGATTCCACCCGCGACACGGGCTGCGGTCTCAAGGTGTTCCGCCGGGCCGTGTATCTCCGGCTGCCCTATTTCGACGCCCTGCACCGGTTCATGCCGGCCCTGGTGGCGCGGGAGGGTTTGTCCGTGGTCCACAGCGATGTGGTCGACCGGCCCCGCCTGACGGGGGTCTCGAATTACGGGCTGTTCGACCGTCTCTGGGTCGGGCTCCTCGATCTCGCGGGCGTCTGGTGGCTGATCCGGCGCAAGCGCGCGGATCCGCGGCCGGCGGAGATCGCGATCCCGGCTCTTGTGCCGGCAGACCAGGATGTCGGATGCTGATCCAGCTCGCCCACGATCTGCCGGACTACTTCTACGACGTGTTCGTCACCCGGATGGATTTCTGGTTGGTCTTCGGCATCGTCGCGCAGGTGGTGTTCGGCTCGCGCTTCATCCTGCAATGGATCGCCAGCGAGCGGGCGGGGCGGAGCGTGATGCCGCTTTCGTTCTGGTTCCTGTCGATCCTCGGCGGGCTGATGACCCTGGTCTATGGCTTCGTGCGGCGCGAGCCGGTGATCATCGTCGGCCAGGGCCTCTCCACCGGCATCTACCTGCGCAACCTCGCGTTGATCTTGCGCGAGCACCGGCGGAAGCGGAGTGCCGCGTGACCCGCATCCCGCTGCCCGCCTTCTACGACGACCTCGACGCCACCTTCGCCGCATTATGGCGGCTCCTGGCGGAGGGCGCCGCGCAGGGCCGCGGCGGATTCCATCTGCCCACGCTGGCGACGATCGGCCCGGACGGCGCCCCGCGGCTGCGCACCGTGGTGCTGCGTGCCGCCGACCCGGAATCCGGCACCCTCCGGTTCCACTGCGACCGCCGCTCCGACAAGGCGGCCGAGATCGGGGCCAACCCGGCCGCCGCGCTCGCCGCCTATGACGCGGCCGCGAAGGTCCAGATCCGCGTCGAGGGCCGCGCCGCGCTCCATACCGATGACGCCGTGGCCGAGGCGGCCTGGGACGGATCCCGGGCGATGAGCCGGGTCTGCTACGGGGCCGAGCCCGGCCCCGGGACCGCGCTCCCGGCGGGGGGCGCCTACGCACTGCCGGACGAGACCTCCGCCGCCGCGACCGGCCGCCCGAACTTCGCCGCCGTGCTGGTCCGGGCCGAGCGGCTGGACTTCCTCTATCTCGATCGGCGCGGCCACCGCCGGGCAGCGTGGGACCGGCGCGAGGCCGGCTGGCGCGGGGCGTGGCTCGCGCCCTGAGGCATCCGCTTCGCGAAGGCACGTCCGGAGATGGGGTCGGACGGCCGCGAGGGCCTGTCCGGACCTGTGTCGCGTCCCGTATCCGCGCAGGATCCGTCAGAGCAGTCCGAGCGTGGCGCCGTTCTGCGCCGAAGGTTGCATCGTCAAGCGCAATTCTATCTCAAGATAGTGGGCCTGTCCCCAGCATCCCATTTTCGAACCGAAACATGCCATTGTCCTGAATTGTTATCGACTCGGTTATTTTTCCGGATCTAAGCTGCATCCGACCTGGAGCGTTGGCCGTGGATCGCTTTTTTAAAAATTCCATCTCGCTGAAGATTGCATTCGCCTTTGCTTTTATTGTGGCGAATTCCATCGGTTATCTATGGTATATCTCGAAGCGTACGGTCGCGGTCGACGCGGCCTATAGCGCCTATCTGGAGAACGATGCCACGGCAGCCACGATGGCGGCGCGCCTCGGCCGCGTCGCCTATCAGATGAGCTACGTCGCCTTCCGCGCCCTCGGCGAGGCCGATCCGGACGAGTCGGACCGGATCGGCGCCGCCTTCGAGCCGCTGCCGGCCGAAGCCGCGAAGCTCGTCGATGGCGTGCGCCGGAACGCGCCGGCCTTCCACGAGCGGACCGACCGGATCGCGGCGCTGCTCGACAGCTACGTCACGCTCACGGGCGAGATGTGCGCGATGGTCAGGAAGGGCATGAGCGCCCAGGCGCTGACCCTCGCCCACAGGCAGGTGGACCCCCTCCAGAAGACGCTGTTTGCCGAACTCGATACCTTCGCCGACGATCTGGGCGCGGCGATCCAGACGGGATCCGCGACGCTGGGCGCGGAGACGCAGACCACCCTGTTCCGGGTGATCGGCCTGTCGGCGGGCGGCATCGCGGCGAGCATCCTGGTCGGCCTGCTGGTGGTGAATTTCGGCGTCACGCGCCCCCTCGGCCGGCTGACGGCCGCCCTGACGGCGATGGCGCAGGGGGACCTCGGCACGGAGGTTCCGGAGGCGCGGCGTGGGGACGAGATCGGCGCCATCGGCAAGGCCGTGGAGGGCATCAAGGCGCTGGTTTCCGGCACTGCGGCCGAGCGGGCCGAGAGCAAGCGGTTGACGGACGCGGCGGCCGCCGCCGCGCGCAGCCGGACCCTGCTGGAGCTCGCCGGCGGCTTCGAGGACACGGTCGGCCGGATCATCGGCCTGGTCTCCGCCTCGGTGGCCACCTTGCAGGCCACCGCCCGGACCATGACCGAGACCGCCACGCGGACCGCCGACCGGTCCACCAGCGTGGCCGCCGCCGCCGAGCAGGCCGCCGCCAACGTCAACACGGTGGCGAGCGCGACCGAGCAGCTCGGCGCCTCGGTCCTGGCGATCGGCCGGCAGGTCAGCGGCTCCGCGACGCTCGCGCAGACCGCCGTTTCGGAGGCCGCCCGGACCGCCGCCCTGGTGCAGGACCTCAGCGCCGCCGCCGCCAAGGTCGGCGCCGTCGTCGAGCTGATCGCCGCCATCGCGAGCCAGACCAACCTCCTGGCGCTGAACGCCACCATCGAGGCGGCCCGGGCCGGAGAGGCCGGCCGCGGCTTCGCCGTGGTGGCGGGGGAGGTCAAGCAGCTCGCCGCCCGGGCGGCGCGGGCGACCGGCGACATTTCCGAGCAGATCGGCCGTATCCAGGGTGTCACCGGCGAGGCGGTCTCGGTAATCGCCACGATCACGGCGCGGATCCGCGAGATCGACTTGGTGGCCTCGTCGATCGCGGCCGCCGTGGCGGAGCAGGGCGCCGCCACCCAGGAGATCGTCCGCAACGTCGCGCAGGCCGCCACCGGCACCAGCGAGGTCACCGGCAACATGGCGGGCGTGGCCGAGGCGTCGGAGGCGACCGGCGCGGCCGCCGATCAGGTCCTGGCCGCCGCTTCCGCGCTGGCGTGCCAGTCGGAGGACCTCGGCGGCGAGGTGCGGCGCTTCCTCGCCACGCTCCGGGCCGCCTGAGCGCCGGTCGCCGGGATGGCAGCCCTGCGCCGCCCCACCTGACCGGGCCCGCGGCCCCGGGCTAAAGCCCCGGCACCCGGCTGCCCGCCGGGCCGGCCGGGAGGAACCCGTGGGCCTCGTCTACGCGCTCGCCGCCTACCTCAGCTGGGGCCTTCTGGTCCCGGTGCATTTCCGGCTGCTCGGCGCCTACAGCCCGAACCACATCCTGGCCGAGCGGATCGTCTGGTCGAGCCTCTTCGCCGGTACGCTGGCGCTGGTGCTCGCGGCGCGCCACCGCCTCAACCTGCCGCTGCCCCTGCGGCCGCGCCACGCCCTGCTGCTGCTCTCGGCGGCGATGATCGGCGTGAACTGGCTGCTGTACCTCTACGCGGTCAGCAGCGGGCACCTGCTCGACGCGAGCCTCGGCTACTACATCAACCCCCTGGTCAGCGTGGGGCTGGGGCGGGTGGTGCTCGGCGAGCGCCTGCGGCCGATGCAGGCCGCGGCGGTGGGCGTCGCGACGGCGGGCGTGGCCATCGCGGTGGTCTGGGCCGGCGAATTGCCGGTCATGTCCCTGTCGCTGGCTGTCACCTTCGCCCTCTACGGGCTTGCCCGGAAGATCGTCGGGGTCGACGCGCTGGTCGGATTCCTGGCCGAGACCCTGGTGCTCCTGCCGGCGGCGGTGGCGTGGCTGGCCCTGTCCCCGGAGCCGTTCCTGCCCGCGGAGCCGTCGGGCCTCGCGCTCCTGATGCTCACGGGGCTCACCACCGCCCTGCCGCTGATCTGGTTCGCCGCCGCCGCGGTGCGGCTGCGCCTGACCACCCTCGGGCTGCTGCAATACGTCGCCCCGACCTGCCTGCTCGGCCTCAGCGTGCTGGCCTTCGGCGAGCGGGTGGCGCCGCCGCGGGCGGCGATGCTCGCCCTGATCTGGGCGGCGCTCGCCCTCTACACGATCGACGCCCTGCGCGACCGCCGCAACGCCGCGCCCGCGCGGTTGCAATCGGATCCGGACGGGATGCGTGTATAAGGCATACCGGTACAGGGCCGCCGCGGGCGGATGAGGGGATAGCGCTTAGCCGATGAGCGAGACTGAGGGCGGCGCTCAGGCCGTCACGGACGCCGATTACCGGATTCTCGCGGAGACGCTGCCGCAGCTCGCCTGGATCGCCGAGGCCGACGGCACCATCGTCTGGTACAATCAGCGCTGGTACGACTACACCGGCACGTCCCTCGCGGAGATGCGCGGCTGGGGCTGGCGCACCGTCCACCATCCCGACCACGTCGCGGCGGTGACCGAGCGCTACCAGGCCGCCATCGCCCTCGGGAGCACCTGGGAGGACACGTTCCCCCTGCGAGGCCAGGACGGGACCTACCGCTGGTTCCTGTCGAAGGCGCGGCCCCACCGGGACGCGTCCGGGCGGATCCTGCGCTGGTACGGGACCAATACCGACATCTCCGGACGCCGGGCGATCGAGGAGCGCCTGCGCCATTCCGAGCAGCGCTTCCGGGCGCTGGTCGACGCCTCGGCGGCGGTGATCTGGAACACCAACGCGGCGGGGGAGCTGATGCCGCCGCAGGTCCGCTGGAGCATCTATACCGGGCAGACCGAGGAGGCCTATCAGGGCTGGGGCTGGCTGGACGCGGTCCATCCCGACGACCGGGCCCAGGCCGCCGACGCCTGGGCGGCCTGCGTGGAGGCGCGCCGGACCTACGAGGTGGAGTACCGCCTGCGCCGCCACGACGGCGCGTGGCGCGCTATGGAGGTGCGCGGCGTGCCGGTTCTCGCCGAGGACGGAAGCCTGCGGGAATGGGTCGGCACCTGTATCGACGTCACAGAGCGCAGGGAGGCCGAGGAGGCGGTGGAGCGGGCCCGGCAGGCCGCCGAGGCGGCCAACCGCGCCAAGAGCCAGTTCATCGCCAACATGAGCCACGAGTTGCGGACCCCGCTCTCGGCGGTGATCGGCTATTCCGAGATGCTCGGCGAGGAGCTGGAGGATATCGGCCAGGCCGCCCTCCTGCCGGACCTGCGCAAGATCGAGGCGGCGGCCCGGCACCTCCTGTCGCTGATCAACGACGTGCTCGACATCTCCAAGATCGAGGCCGGGCGCATGACCGCCTCGGCCGAGACCTTCTCGGTGTCGGATCTGCTCCGGGACGTCTCCGACTCCACCGGCTCGCTGGTGGAGAAGAAGGGCAACCGCTTCGTGCTCGACGCGGGCGAGGGCGCGGGGGCCGAACTGGGCTCCATGCATCAGGATCAGACCAAGATCCGCCAGTGCCTCCTGAATCTAGTCGGCAACGCCGCCAAGTTCACCGAGACGGGGACCATCACCCTGACGGTGCGCCGGCACCGGGAGGCGGCGGCGGACTGGCTGTCCTTCGCGGTGACGGATACCGGTATCGGCATGAGCGCGGAACAGATCGAACGGCTGTTCGAGCGCTTCGTGCAGGCTGACGAATCGACCACCCGCCAGTTCGGCGGCACCGGCCTCGGGCTCGCCATCACCCGCGCCTTCTGCCAGACGATGGGCGGCGACATCGACGTCACCAGCGTCCCGGGCGCGGGCGCGACCTTCACGATCCGCCTGCCCGCGACGCTCCAGAGCGAGGAGGCGCCCCCGGCCGAGGTCGAGGCCCACAAGCCGGTGGAGCCGCACGAGCAGCACGAGACGGTGCTGCTGGTCGACGACGATCCGGCCGCCCGCGAGCTGCTCCAGCGCTTCCTCGAACGCGAGGGTTTCCACGTCCGCAGCGCCAATGACGGGCGCGCCGGGCTGACGCTCGCCCGGGCCCTGAAGCCGCGGGCGATCCTGCTCGATGTCGAGATGCCGCGCATGGACGGCTGGGCGGTGCTGCACGCCGTGCGCAACGACCCCGATCTGGTCGGAACGCCGGTGATCATGACCTCGGTGGTGGCCGAGCAGGGCCTCGGCCAGGCGCTCGGCGCCACCGACTACTTCGTCAAGCCGATCGACTGGGACCGCCTCAAGGGGCTGATGGAGCGCTACCGGCCGGCGGCGCCCAACGAGGCGCGCGTGCTCGTGGTCGACGACGACCCCGATGCCCGCGAGCGCCTGCGCCGGTCGCTCGGCCGGGAAGGCTGGACCGTGGACGAGGCCGAGAACGGCCGCATCGCCCTGGACCGGTTCAGCCAAGCCCGCCCGAACCTGATCCTGCTGGATCTGATGATGCCGGAGATGGACGGGTTCGGCTTCCTGCGGGCGCTCCGCGCCCGGCCCGACGGCGACGTGCCGGTGGTGGTGCTCACCGCCAAGGAGATCACCCATGCCGAGAAGGAGAGCCTGAACCGGCAGGCCGACCGGGTGATCGCCAAGGGCTCGATGAGCCTCGCGGAGATCGGCCGGCAACTGCGCGTGCTCTACGCGCGTTCGGCGAACGAGCCGGTGCCGGGCCAGATCCAGGGCCTGATCGCGCGGCTCGCCGAGCAGGATGCGGGGGACAGGCCATGAGCGACGACGGCATCGATCCGAACAAGGCGGCGGCGATCCGCCTGCGGGCGCGGCTCGCCGTGGTGGAGCGGGCGGCGTGGTTCGGCCTCGTCCACGCCATGAAGACGCAGCCCGCCGAGACCGAGGCCTACATCGCCTCCGAGCGGGCGCGCTGCGCGGAGGGGTTTGGCGGCACCGCCTGGGCCAAGGATCTCACCGACGCCGAGCGCAAGATGCTCGGCGCGGAGGTCGATGCCGGGCTGGCACAGCTGATCGAGGATGCCCGCGGGGAGGTGTGAGCCGCCGTTCGTGCGCGCGGAGCGAAGCGACCCGGTGGAGCGCCACGACCTCCGAGGTCGCGCCGCCCAGCGTCCCGTCGCTTCGCACGTGAGGACGGGGAGGACGGCATCGGCCGCAGCGCGCCGACAAACAGAAGGCGGCATCCTGGACCGAGCAGGAAGCCCGCATACGGCCGCAGCAGCGCGCCCCCGCCGGTCAGGCGAAGGGCAAGGTGGACACGGCGCAGACCTTCCGAAAGTCTTGCCAAGCCGCACAGGCGGTTCGGGACGGCGCCAGCCCGAGCCCGACGAGCCGATCCGGCCCGTGAACGTCACGATCCCTTCGGCGGCCTGGGCCGAGATCGATGACAGACGGCATCGTTCCGACCAGCGGTCCGAGGACAGGGCGGTGGTTTCGATGAGCGGCCGGGGCGAGAGCCCATTGAATGATGGCCGGTCTTGGAGCCCTGTCGTCGGGAGTTTTTCAGCGTGTCGGCGCGACAGAGAATCGAACACGGCATTCAGATCCCTTCCGGACGCGGAGTCGTGTTCAACACAGTGCCGGAGTTCTATGATCGGTTCGAAGGTAAGGTGATCAGGTTCCAGCCGGATCGATGGTTCTTCCGGGCGCCGAACCGACGCGCGCGCCCACATCGTGTCGCGCGCTGTCTCAAATCTTCGCGCCCCGGAACACGTCGCCCCAAGCCGGCGGCAGACCCGTCCAGGCCAGCGGCGGCGAAACCGCGTGGCCCGGCAGGCTCGTCGCGCAGAACACCCCGCGCGCCACCGCCCGCGCCAGCACCCGCGCGGCGGCATCGCCCAGGCGGGCGAGGTCCACGACCGGATCGGCGAGCGGCACGGCGCCGGTCGCCACGGCGAAGACCAGATCGCCGTCGAGCGGCGTGTGCGCCGGGACCAGGGCGCGGGCGAGGCCGTCCTGGGCGGCCACCGCGAGGCGCCGGCACTGGGCCTTGGTCAGCGCCGCGTCGGTCGCCACCACGGCGAGCGTCGTGGCGGCGCCCGGCAGGGCGCGCGCCGGGAAGGCGAGGGCGTCGGCGGGGACCCGGGCCGGCGAGCCCAGGCCGCCGAACTCGGCGCCCTCCTCGAAGGGCGCGGCCCAGAAATGCGGCCCGTCGCCGATCGTCGCGTTGCCGAAGGCGTTGACGGCGGCGAGCGCCCCGACCCGGAAACCGGTCCCCGACACGGCCGCGGAGGCCGAGCCGATCCCGCCCTTGAGCCGGCCGGTGCGCGCGCCCGTGCCCGCCCCCACGGAGCCAAGACAAAAATCCTCCGCCGCCGCCGCTGCGGCCGCGAAGCCCAGCGCGCGATAGGGCGGGTAGCGCCCCCATTCCTTGTCGCCGCCGTTCAGCAGATCGAACAGGATCGCGCCCGGCACGATCGGCACGCGCATGGTGCCCACCGGAAAGCCCCGCCCGGCCTCGGCGAGCCACGCGGTCACGCCGGCCGCCGCATCGAGGCCGAAGGCCGAGCCGCCCGAGAGGACCAGGGCGTCGATCCGCTCCACGGTGCGCTCGGGATCGAGCAGATCGGTCTCGCGGGTGCCCGGCCCGCCGCCGCGCACGTCGACGGAGGCGGTGACGGGCGCGTCGAACAGGATCGCGGTGACGCCGCTGGCGAGCGTGCGGTCGCTGGCGTGGCCGACCCGCAGGCCGGGAATGTCTGTGATGCGGTTGCGCAGCATGACGCGAGCTTGCCACGGCCGGCGATCGGGACAAATCCCCGCCTGCGCCGTCACCGCCCGGTCCGGGTCGTGACGGCAGCGGATGCAGCGAGGAGCACGCCATGGACGTCGGATTCATCGGGATGGGGCGGATGGGCCGGGGCATGGCCGCCAGCCTCGCGCGCGCGGGCCACCGGGTCCGGGCCTGGAACCGCACCCCGGAGGCCGCCCAGGGCATCGCGGGGGTCACGCCGGTGGGGAGCGCCGCGGAGGCCTTCGCCGGGGATGCCGTGATCACCATGCTGGCCGACGACGCGGCCCTCGAAGCCGTGATCGTGGCCGGCGGCCTGCTCGACCGGCCGGAACGGCCGGGCCTGCATGTCGGCATGAGCACGGTCTCGGTGGCGCTCGCCGAGCGGCTCGCGGCCGTGCACGGGCGCGCGGGCGTCCCCTACATCTCGGCTCCGGTCTTCGGCCGGCCGGACGTGGCGGAGGCCGGCAAGCTCAACATCGTGGCGGCCGGCGCGGCGGACCTGATCGACCGCGCGGGCCCGCTGCTCGACGCCATGGGCGCCAGGACCTGGCGCTTCGGCGACGCGCCGGTGCGGGCGAACGCCGTCAAGCTCGCCGGCAACTTCATGCTGATCTCGGCGATCGAAGCCATGGCGGAGGCCTGCGCCCTCACGGAGGGCCATGGGGTCCCGGGCGCGGAGTTCCTCGACCTGATGACCAACACGCTGTTCGCCTCCCCGGTCTACAAGGGCTACGGCGCCTCCATCGCGCAGAACCGCTACGAACCGCCGGGCTTCATCCTGAAGCTCGGCGCCAAGGACGTGCGCCTCGCGCTCCAGGCGGCCGAGGGCGCGGGCGTGCCGATGCCCTTCGCCAGCGTCCTGCGCGACGGCCTGATCGAGGCGATCAGCCACGGAGACGGCGAGAAGGACCTCGCCGCCCTGGCGCGCGTCTCCGCGCGGCGTGCGGGGCGGGGCTGAGGCGCCCGCGCCTAGAGACCGAAGCGGGCGAAGGCGGCGCGCTCCTCCAAGGCGGCCAGGGCGTCCGCGGCAATCCCGCCCGGCGCCCCACCCCGGCGCAGCAGGCGGGCGACGAGCCCGCCCCGCGCCTCCGCCACGAGGCGCAGGTCGACCGTGTCGCCGAAGCGCGCGCGCATCGTCGTGCGGAGGTCGCCCAGGGCGTCGACGAGGCCGAGCGGGAGGGCCTGCCGGCCCGTCCACACGGCCCCGGTGAACAGGTTCTCGGTCGGAGACAGGGCCGGGCGCCGGGCCGTGACGAGGCCGGTGAACAGATCCTGGATGTCGGCCTGGATCCGCTTCAGGCGCTCCACATCCGTCGGGTCCTCGGGGCGGAACGGGTCGAGCATGGACTTCGCTTCGCCCTGCGTGTGGACCCGGCGCTCGACGCCGAGCTTCTCCAGGAGGCCGTGGAAGCCGAACCCGGCGGACACGACTCCGATCGAGCCGACGATCGAGGTCGGATCGGCGACGATCTCGTCGGCCGCGCAGGCGATCATGTAGCCGCCCGAGGCCGCGACATCCTCCACGAAGGCGATCACCGGCAGGCCTTTCTCCTCGGCGAGCGCCCGGATCCGGCGATGGATCAGATGCGACTGCGCGGGCGCGCCGCCGGGGGAGTTGATCACGATCGCCACGGCCTTGACCCCGGGCATCCCGAAGGCCCGCTCCAGGCTGCCCGCCACGCTGGCGATCGAGAGGCCCGGGCGGATCGGCGAGACCGCCCCGATGGCGCCGGAGAGCCGGACCACGGCGACCCGCGGGCGGCGGTTCCGGAACCGGCGCGGCAGGAGGGCCCGGAATGTGTCGGGGAACGCGAAGGGCATGGAGATCTGGCGCGGGCTCGTCGGGGGCCCGGGCGGCGAACGGCCCGGGCGGGGCATCGGGAAACTGGGCGTTCCGCCCCGGCGCGCAAGGGCGGTGCGGCGGTGGACCGGGGCGGGTTTCCGATCTGCGCAGTCCTGACGGGCGAACCGTTGGCCGACCTTGGCCGTTCCTGCCCGCGGCGCGAGCCTCGTGCCGGCCCGGATCCGCAGGATCGTCCGGGCGCCTGAACGGGAGAGAGACGATGCGACCCTGGCCTATCCTGGTCCTCCTTGCCGCCCTGATCGGCGGGCTGGCGGGGGTGCCCGCGCGTGCGGCGCCCCTTCCGGTCCCGGCAACCGCCGAGGCCGCCGCGCCCGCCCCGGCGGTGCAGCTGGCCCGCTGGCACTACCGGCGCCACTGGCACCGGCGCCATCACGGGCGGCGCCACTGGCATCACCGCCGCCACCGTCACCACTGGCATCGCCATCACGGGTACCGCCCGCATCACGTCCGCCCGCATCACGCCCGGCCCGGCCGCGCTGTCGGCCACCGGACCCTCACGTTCTACTGAACCGGCCGACCCGCCACCCGGCCCGGATCGGCCGGGAGGCGGCCTTGCGGGGGGCCTCGGAAAACTTTATTTAACCGTCTGATATCACTGCTCTTCCGCGGGACCGTCCCGGCGCATCGCGCGTCGGTCGACGGCCGCGAGCACCGCCCATCCGGGCTTCAGAACGGAAATCGACTTGGCCGAGAACGATCCGACCGGCACCGCGCCGCCCGCCAGCGACATCCGCCCCGTCTCCATCACCGACGAGATGCGCCGCTCCTACCTCGATTACGCGATGAGCGTGATCGTGAGCCGGGCGCTTCCCGACGCCCGCGACGGCCTCAAGCCGGTGCACCGGCGCATCCTCTATTCCGCCTTCGAATCCGGGCACCTGCCCGAGCGGAAATACGTCAAGTCGGCGCGCATCGTCGGCGACGTGATCGGTCTCTACCACCCGCACGGCGACCAATCGATCTACGACGCCCTGGTGCGGATGGCGCAGGATTTCTCCATGCGCCTGATGCTCATCGACGGGCAGGGCAACTTCGGCTCGGTCGACGGCGATCCGCCGGCCGCCATGCGCTACACCGAATCGCGCCTGGCCAAGCCCGCGACCGCGCTGCTCGCCGACATCGACAAGAACACCGTCGACTTCCAGCCGAACTACGACGAATCACGGGAGGAGCCCAAGGTCCTCCCGGCCCGGTTCCCGAATCTCCTGGCCAACGGCGCCGGCGGCATCGCGGTCGGCATGGCGACCAACATCCCGCCGCACAATCTCGGCGAGCTGATCGACGCCTGCGTGGCGCTGATCGACGATCCGGGGCTCACCATCGAGCAGCTCACCGAGATCGTCCCCGGGCCGGACTTCCCCACCGGCGGCATGATCCTCGGCCGGGCCGGCACCCGGCAGGCCTACGCCACCGGGCGCGGCTCGGTGATCATGCGCGCCAAGTCGCATGTCGAGGAGCTGCGCAAGGAGCGCGAGGCGCTGATCTTCACCGAGATCCCCTATCAGGTGAACAAGGCGACGCTGGTCGAGAAGATCGCCGAGCTGGTGAAGGAGAAGCGCGTCGAGGGCATCTCCGACCTGCGTGACGAATCCGACCGCACGGGCATGCGCATCGTCGTGGAGATCAAGCGCGACGCCATGGCGGATGTCGTGCTGAACCAGCTCTACCGGTTCACGCCCCTGCAATCCTCGTTCGGCTGCAACATGGTGGCGCTGAACGGCGGCCGCCCCGAGCTGATGAATCTGA
>CAXTCV010000015.1:0-37306 GCA_964242725.1 uncultured Methylobacterium sp. | reverse complement strand
CCCTGGCGATCTCCCTGGACCGGATCTTCGACGGGTTCGGGCGGCCGTTCTTCGGTTTCGTCTCCGACCATATCGGCCGCGAGAACACGATGTTCATCGCCTTCTCGACCGCAGCGCTCGCGGTGATCGTGCTCCTGACCTACGGGCACAACCCCATGGTGTTCGTGTTCGCCACGGCGGTGTATTTCGGGGTGTTCGGCGAGATCTACTCGCTGTTCCCCGCGACCTGCGGTGACACGTTCGGCTCGAAATACGCCGCCAGCAATGCCGGCCTGCTCTACACCGCCAAGGGCACCGCGGCGTTCCTCGTCCCCTTCGCCAGCCTGCTCTCGGCGGCCTATGGCTGGTCGGCAGTGTTCACGCTGATCATCGTGCTCAACGTCACGGCGGCGGCTCTGGCCATGTTCCTGCTCCGCCCGATGCGCGCCCGCTACCTCGCCGAGGCGGAGCCCCTCGCGGCGCTCACCACGCCCCAACCGATCCGGGCGGCCTGAGCGGCCGCTGCCCAGCCCACACCGAAACCGAACCTCCGGAGATCCCCGATGACCGCTGTGGCCAAGATCGTCCACACCAACCCCGAGGTGGAGGCCGAGCCGGATCTCACCGACGGCTTCCACCTCGTCATCGACGCGCTCAAGCTCAACGGCATCGAGACGATCTACGGCGTCCCGGGCATCCCGATCACCGATCTCGGCCGCATGGCCCAGGCCGAGGGGATGCGGGTCATCTCGTTCCGCCACGAGCAGCATGCCGGCAACGCGGCGGCGATCGCGGGCTTCCTCACCCGGAAGCCGGGCATCTGCCTCACCGTCTCGGCCCCGGGCTTCCTGAACGGTCTGACCGCGCTCGCCAACGCCACAACCAACTGCTTTCCGATGATCCTGATCTCGGGGTCCTCCGAGCGCGAGATCGTCGACCTGCAGCAGGGCGACTACGAGGAGATGGACCAGCTCGCCATCGCCAAGCCCCTGTGCAAGGCGGCCTTCCGGGTGCTCCACGCGGCCGATATCGGCATCGGCGTGGCCCGCGCCATCCGCGCGGCCTGCTCAGGGCGGCCCGGCGGTGTCTATCTCGACCTGCCGGCCAAGCTGTTCTCACAGGTGCTGGACGCGGAAGTCGGCCGCAGCTCCCTGGTGAAGGTCATCGATCCGGCCCCGGCGCAGCGCCCCGCCCCCGAGGCGATCGAGCGGGCGCTCGCGGTCCTGAAATCCGCCCGCCGGCCGCTGATCGTGCTCGGCAAGGGCGCCGCCTACGCGCAGGCCGACGACGCGATCCGGGCGCTGGTGGAGACCAGCGGCGTCCCCTACGTGCCGATGAGCATGGCCAAGGGCCTCCTGCCCGACACCCACCCGCTCTCGGCCGGAGCGGCGCGGTCCACGGCGCTGAAGGACTCGGACGTGGTGCTGCTGATCGGCGCCCGGCTGAACTGGCTCCTCTCGCACGGCAAGGGCAAAAGCTGGGGCGAGCCGGGCTCGACCAAGTTCATCCAGATCGACATCGAGCCCCGGGAGATGGATTCGAACGTCGAGATCGTGGCGCCGGTGGTCGGCGACATCGCTTCCTGCGTGCAGGCGCTGCTGGACGGCATGGGCAGGGGCTGGCAGCAGCCCCCGTCCGACTGGATCGAGACGCTCAAGGCCAAGCGCGAGGCGAACATCGCCAAGATGGCGCCGAAGCTCATGAGCAACGCGTCGCCCATGACCTTCCACGCGGCCCTCGGGGCGCTCCGCACCATCGTCAAGGAGCGCCCGGACGCGATCCTGGTCAACGAGGGCGCCAACACCCTCGACCTCGCCCGGGGCATCATCGACATGTACCAGCCGCGCAAGCGGCTCGACGTCGGCACCTGGGGCATCATGGGCATCGGCATGGGCTTCGCGGTGGCGGCCGCGGTCGAGACCGGCAAGCCGGTCCTGTGCGTCGAGGGCGACAGCGCCTTCGGCTTCTCCGGCATGGAGGTCGAGACGATCTGCCGGTACGGGCTGCCGGTCTGCATCGTGGTGTTCAACAACAACGGGATCTACCGCGGCACCGACACCGACCCGACCGGCCGGGATCCGGCCACGACGGTGTTCGTGCCGGATTCCCGCTACGACCGGATGATGGAGGCCTTCGGCGGCACCGGCTACCACGTCACCACGCCGGACGAGCTGACCCGGGCGGTCAACGCGGCGATGGATTCGGGCCGGCCGGCTCTCATCAACGCCGTGATCGACCCGGCGGCCGGCAGCGAGAGCGGCAACATCGGCAGCCTCAACCCGCAGAGCGGGATCAAGAAGAAGATTTGAGGGCGGCGGTCCCGCAGGGCCTGGAGAGGCGTCACATCGGCCGGATCGTCCGGCGATCCGGCCGATTCCGGCATCGATCCGGCTGAGGCAAGAACCCTTCCGGCGAAGGCGCAGGCCCTCCCCCCTCTGCGGGGGAGGGTGACGCGGATGGGTCCGGCCATCGCCGCAAACCGGATGCGGCGCGCCGCGCATCTTCCAGTCGCACGGCACGCGGGATGCGCGGATCCCGATCGACCGCAGCGCCCCGGTCCATGACCCGACCCTGCGCGCGTCCGGCGATCCATTCCGCGACGTCGGGTATGACGGACCCCACGCCCATCGGCCGGCCGTGGTGGTGCAGGCGGCGTCGTTCTTCCTGGCGGAGCCGCCCTGGCCTGAGCCTCAGGCCAGGGCGGCCCGGTCCGGAGGACGGCCGGGCCCGCCCTCGGCCAGGAGCGCCGGGATGAGATCCGTCTGCGACACGATCCCGACGAGCCGGCCATCGGCACCGACCACCGGAAGGTGGTGGAGGCCCGCCTCCGAGAGCCGCAGCACGAGTTCGCCGGCGGGCGTGTCCGGGTGGACGGGCTCGACCGGGCTCATGATGTCGGCGGCGCAGCCATGGGGGGCGCGGCCCCGCTCGGCCGTGAGCCGCAGGCGGCGGCCGAGGCCGAGGCGCGGCCCGGCCCGGTCCCAGGCGGCCTTGTCGAGGAGGTCGGTCTGGGTGACGATCCCAAGCACCCGGGCGCCCTCGTCGGTGACCGGCAACGCCTTGATCCGGTGGTGGCGCAGCAGCCGCAGCGCCTCGCCGAGGGGCGCGTCGGGCGCCACCGCGATCACGTCGCGCGACATGATCGCCGCGCAGGTGATCGACCCCGAGCGGCGGCCGTAGACCCGCATCTGCACCCGCCGCAGGATCTGCTCCAGGTCGCCCCGGTCGACATCGAGCACCTGGTCGAAATCCTCCAGCGCCGCATCAAGGTCCGCGGCCCGGAACCCGACCCGGGCGTCGGAGGGCGGGTCGGCGGTCCGGGGGCCGGCCAGGCGCTGATGCGGGTAGGCGCGCCCGGTCAGATTGTTGAACAGCAGGGCGGCGATGAGCAGCAGCAGCGAGTTCGCCGCCACCGGCCAGAGCACGAAGCCGTAGCCGAGCGCGTGGATCGCCGGACCGCCGAGCACCGCCGTCAGCGCGACGGCCCCGCTCGGCGGATGCAGGCAGCGCAGGGCCATCATCAGGGCGATGGCCACGCCGATGGCGCAGGACGCGGCGACGAACGGGTCGGGGATCCACGAAGCCGCCGTGACGCCGACCAGGGCCGCCACGCCGTTGCCGCCGAGGATCGACCAGGGCTGCGCCAGCGGGCTCGCCGGGACCGCGAACAGCAGCACCGCCGAGGCGCCCATCGGGGCGATCAGGATCGGCAGCGTCTCCGATCCGACCGCGGCCCGGCAGACAAGGCCCGTGGCCAGGATCCCCACCAGGGCGCCCGCGGCGGCGCGCAGGCGCTCGCGCCGGCTGACCGGGGTCAGCTCCGGCAGGAAACGGCTCAGGAAGAGGCGCATCGATCCGCGGCTCGCACAGCGAAAGGACGGCGCGGGCGGGCGCCGTCCTGTCTCAGGATAGCAGAGGTCGGAGGGTCTCGGTCAGACCGCCCGGGTCTCGTGCATCGCTCGGATCTGGTCCGGCGTGTAGCCGAGACCCTCCAGCACCTCGTCGGTGTGCTCGCCCAGCAGCGGCGAGGCCTTCACCTCGACGCTCATGTCGGAGAACTTGATCGGGCTTCCGACGGTCAGGTACGAGCCGAGCTTCGGGTGCGGGACCTCGACCACGGTGCCGCTGGCGCGCAGGGACTTGTCCTCGGCGATCTCCTTCATCGACAGCACCGGCGCGCAGGGGATGTCGTAGGTGCGCAGGATGTCCACCGCCTCGAACTTGGTCTTGTCGGCGAGCCATTCCTCGATGGTCTTGAAGATGTCGAAGATCTTGTCCTGCCGGGCGCGGGCGGTGCCGTAGCCGGGATCGGTGATCCACTCCTCCTTGCCCAGCACCTTGCAGATCGGCGCCCAGGCGTGCCCCTGGATGGTGAAGTAGATGTAGGCGTTCGGGTCGGTCTCCCAGCCCTTGCACTTGAGCACCCAGCCCGGCTGGCCGCCGCCGCCCGCGTTGCCGCCCCGCGGCACCACGTCCGAGAACTCCCCGTGGGGGTATTGCGGATATTCCTCGAGGTAGCCGAGCGCATCGAGGCGCTGCTGGTCCCGCAGCTTCACCCGGCAGAGGTTGATCACCGCGTCCTGCATCGACACGGCGACCTTCTGGCCGGTGCCGGACTTGTTCCTCTGGTGAAGCGCCGTGAGGATGCCGATGGCCAGGTGCATGCCGGTGTTGGAATCACCCAAAGCCGCGGCGCTGACGGTGGGCGGCCCGTCCCAGAAGCCGGTGGTCGAGGCGGCGCCGCCGGCGCATTGCGCGACATTCTCGTAGACCTTCAGATCCTCGTAATGGTGCCCGTCCGAGAAGCCCTTCACGGAGGCGAGGATCATGCCGGGGTTCAGCGCCTGGATCCGCGCCCAGGAGAAGCCCATCCGGTCCAGCGCGCCGGGGCCGAAATTCTCGACCATGACGTCCGAGTCCGTGATCAGCTTCTCCAGGACCTCCTTGCCGGCCTGGGTCTTCGTATCCAGGGTGAGCGAGCGCTTGTTGGAATTCAGCATCGTGAAGTAGAGCGCATCCGCGTCCTCGACGTGGCGCAGCTGCGTGCGGGTGACGTCGCCGGAGCCGGGGCGCTCGACCTTGATGACGTCGGCCCCGAACCACGCGAGCAGCTGCGTGCAGGCGGGCCCCGCCTGGACGTGCGTGAAGTCGATGATCTTGATCCCTTCCAGCGGCTTGCTCATGAGGCGTTCTCCCTGTCGGTGATGGCAGTTTCGGTGCGGGTGGCCCGCCGGGACTCAGGAGGCCCGGTCCGGTCGGTCCGATGCGGCTTCGAGGTCGGCCACGCGCTGGCGCAGCTGCTTCTCCGCGGTCCAGCGCTCGGTTTCGTCGCGGATCACCGCGACGATCCCCGTGATCCGGTCGGACGCGTCGCGCACCATCCCCACCGTGAAGGCGATGGAGAGCGGGCTCCCGTCCTTGTGGATCGCCGGCACCCTCAGGGTCTCTGCCCCGTAGCGGGTGATGCCGGTCTGCATCGTCTTCGCGTAGCCGTCCCAGTGACGGCGGCGGTGACGCTCGGGCGTGATCAGGTCCAGCGTCCGGCCGAGAGCCTCCGCGGCGGCGAAGCCGAAGATCCGCTCGGCCGCTGGGTTCCAGACCGTGATCGCGCCCTCCGGATCGGCCACCACCACAGCGTCCCCGATGGCGCAGACGAGCCGGGCGAGGTCGGACGACGCTCCGGCTCGCATGCGGGTCTCCGCGTCGGACATGGACGGCCTTTCTCCCTCGGCCCGGAGCTAAAATTCCAGATCGCAGGCCCGGTGCCGATGTTCTGCACCGGGCCGGTTGGTATTTGGTATGCCATATGCCGAAAGACGTCAACGACGCGGCGACGAGCTGCACTTTCATGCCGGCCCGTTCTGTAGCCCGCGTGTTCGGAGATGCGCCTCGGGGCGGCCGCTCGGGTCCGGCGCGTTCTCAGATTTGCCGCTTTCGGCGAGCAGGAGGCGCCCATCCGACAGTTCGGACCGGCGGTTCGACGATCCGCCCTGGAGACCGTCCCGGTGATCCGATTCGAGAAAGTCAGCAAGGTCTACCGGACGGACGGTCACAAGCGGACCATCCTGGAACACGCGTCCTTCACCCTGAAGCCAGGCATCTCCTACGGGATCCTCGGCATCAACGGTGCCGGGAAGTCGACCACGATGCGGCTCATCGCCGGGACCGAGGATCCGACCCGAGGCCGGATCTCCCGCGGGCTGCGGGTCTCGTGGCCCCTGGGTTTCGCGGGCGGATTCCACCCGAAGATGACCGGGCGCGACAACGTCATGTTCGTGGCCCGGATCTACGGGGAGGATCCGCGGAAGGTTCTCGAATTCGTCGAGGATTTCTCCGAACTCGGCAGCTACCTCGACGTGCCGATCTACACCTACTCGTCCGGCATGAACGCGCGGCTCGCCTTCGGCATGAGCATGGCGATCCCGTTCGACTGCTACCTGATCGACGAGATCACCTCCGTGGGCGACGCCCGGTTCTCCAAGCGCTGCGACGAGGTCTTCTCCCAGCGCCGCAAGCATGCCGACGTCATCATGGTCTCGCACTCCATGGAGGTGATCCGGCAATGGTGCTCGCAGGGTCTCGTTCTGCTCAACGGCCGCGCGATCATCTACGAGGACGTCAACGACGCCATCGAGGTCTATCGGCGCCTGAACGCGTGAGCCGGCACGCGGGGTGGGCCTAAAGACATGCTTTTGCCGTCTCCGCGTGGGACAGGCTTCGGACGCGTGCGCTGCGGCCTGGTCGAGAGCCTCGGCGGGGGTCGACCTTCGGGGCCGGGGAGGCCGGGAATCAAGCCATGAACATGGAGATCCGGAAAGCCGAGGGGCAGCCGGTCACGACTGCGGCCCGCCAGCAGGCGATCACCGAGTCGCTGCGCCAGATCGCCCGCATGTCGCGCTTCGCCGACCGCAAGAAGGGCATCCGGTCCTACCAGAGCCACGTCAAGAACGACCCCTGGGTCCCGGTTCTGTTCGCGCTCTGCTTCGTGCTGCCGGTGCTGGCCGGGGCAGTCTATTATGGGGTGATCGCCTCGGACCGGTACGTCACCGAAGCGCGGTTCGCGATCCGGCCGGCGATCGGCACGGCCGACAAGGCGACCCCGGATTCGGTCGGGACCAATTCGGGCGTGCCGAGCCAGATGGTGGCTCAGGACACGATGATCACCCACGAGTACATCCTCAGCCGGCCGATGCTGGAGACGCTCGAGGCGCAGTTGCCGCTGCGCGAATGGTTCGGCAACGACAGCATCGATTATTTCTCGCGCTTCGACCCGAGCAAGCCGATCGAGAAGTTCCTCCGCTACTGGAAGCGGCGCGTCGATATCGAGATCGAGCCCGGATCCGGGATCATGGCGGTCAGCGTCCAGGCGTTCGACCCGGATCAGTCCCTCGCCATCACCAAGGCCGTCATGAAGGAGGCCGAGCGGATGGTGAACGACCTCAGCGTGAAGGCGCGTGAGGATGCGGTCGCCGAGAGCACCCGCGAGCTGAAGCTCGCCGAAGAGCGGATGACCAAAATCCGCGTCGCGATGCGCGACCTGCGCAACCGCGAGGGCGTGCTCGACGCGCAGAAGTCGAACGAAGTCAATCTGAAGATGGTGGCCGAGCTGCGCGCGGCCCGCATCAACCTCGCGGTCCAGCTCGCCATCGGCCAGCGCGACCTCGGACCGGAATCCCGCCGGATCATCGACTTCAAGCAGCAGATCAAGGATCTCGACGACAACATCAGCCGGATCGAGCGGCAATCCGCCAGCCAGGATCCGGAGCAGAAGCGGCTGCTCTCGGACGCGCTGACGCGGTTCGAAGCGCTCGAGAACGATCGCAAGAACGCCGAGAAATACTATCAGCAGGTGCTGACCGCCTACGAGCGCGCCCGCATCGTCGCGTCCCGGCAGATCGAGTTCTTCAGCCCGATCGTGGAGCCGGTCCGGGCGGAATCCTCGACGGAGCCGCGCCGGACCCTGATGATCAGCCTCGTCACCGCGGGCGCCGCGGTTCTGTTCGCGGCGACGATGTTCGCCCGCAAGATGATGGCCTGAGGGCCAGCCCTCGGGGCCGGCGGACGGTTCAGGCCGGGCTATCGGACCGGCCGGCCGCCGGACCGATGGTTCCGCCGGTCCAGCCCTGCGACCGCCAGCCGTCGGCACGCTCGTCGAGATCGATCGAGCCCGCCTGATCCAGGATGGTCAGCACATGGTCGGCCCGGGCGTCCTCAACCCGGACCGTCACCAGGGTGCCGCCCCGTCGCACGCCCTCGGCGTAGGTCTCGGCCTCGCCCTCGCTCAACCCCGCCCCGGTGAGACCGCCGATGAGCCCTCCGGCGGCGGCTCCGACGCCCGCGCCAGTCACCGTCGCCACGAGCCAGCCCGCGGCCACGACCGGGCCGAGGCCCGGGATGGCGAGGAGGCCGAGGCCGGCGAGCAGGCCCGCACCGCCGCCGAGTACGGTGCCGACCGTCGCGCCGGTGCCGGCGGAATCGACCGCCTCGACCGGTTCGTGCGCCCTGTCGATGGGCGGCAGCGCGGCCGCGCCGGGCTCGCCGCGGTTCGAGATGAGGCTGATGTCGGCATGCGGGATGCCGGCCGCCTCCATCTGATCCACCGCCCGGGCAGCGTCCTCGTAATCGTCGAACAGTGCGGTCAGAGCGCGCGCGGCCATGGAACTCTCCCGGGTCGACGGGCCGTGGGCCCGGATGCTCGGCGACGAACCGCCATTTCGTGCAGCCCGGGATCGGTCTCCCGGTGCCGCGCGGTGCGATCGCCGACCGATCAAGCGGCGGGGCCGCACCGGGTTCCCGTCCTGGGCCGCGACCGTCTTAACGGACCGCTAACCATCCGCTCGGCAGATCTTGCCGGGTCCGTCGCCCGGGATGCATCCGCGGCGGACGGCAATGGGTGGGATCGATGGCGGAGACGGCGATCGCGCCGGCACGGACGGGCGTTGCAGCGATGCTGGGACAGTTCGCGCTGCCCACCCGCGGCGACATGCAGGCCCTGTCGAAGCGCTCGGACCTCCTGTTCGCCACCGGCGTGCTGGGGATCCTCGCGGTCCTGATCTTCCCGCTGCCGGCCATGCTCCTCGACCTGCTGCTGGCGGTCTCGATCATCACCTCGGTGCTGATCATGATGACCGGTCTGTCGATCGACAACCCGCTGGAATTCACGGTCTTCCCGACCCTGCTGCTCATCGCGACGATGCTGCGGCTGGCCCTCAATCTCGCCTCGACCCGCCTGATCCTCGGCCACGGCCACGAGGGTACGGCGGCGGCGGGCCAGGTGATCGAGGCCTTCGGCCATTTCGTGATGGGCGGCAATTTCGTCATCGGGATCATCGTGTTCGCGATCCTGATCATCGTGAACTTCGTGGTCATCACGAAGGGCTCGGGCCGCATCGCCGAAGTCGCGGCGCGCTTCACCCTCGACGCGATGCCCGGCAAGCAGATGGCCATCGACGCCGATCTCTCGGCGGGGCTGATCGACGAGAAGGCCGCCAAGGCCCGGCGCGCGGCGCTGGAGGAGGAATCGTCCTTCTTCGGCGCCATGGACGGCGCCTCGAAATTCGTCCGCGGCGACGCGATGGCGGCCCTGATGATCACCTTCATCAACGTCGTCGGCGGCATCATCATCGGGGTGGCGCAGCAGGGCCTGAGCTTCGGGGAGGCGGCCAAGAGCTACACGCTGCTGACCATCGGCGACGGCCTGGCCAGCCAGGTCCCGGCCCTGATCGTCTCCACGGCCGCGGGCCTCCTCGTCTCCAAGGCCGGCGTGAAGGGCGCGGCCGACAAGGCGCTGGGCAAGCAGCTCGCGCATTATCCGAAGGCGCTCGGCATGTCGGCGGCCGTGATGCTGCTGATCGCCCTGCTGCCCGGGATGCCGATGCTGCCGTTCCTGCTGCTCGGCGGGGGGGCGGGCTACGCCGCGTGGCGGATCAACAAGACCGCCAATGAGGCACCGCCCGTCGATGCGGAGGGCGTCCCGATCGACGTCAAGGCCGTCGCGGCGGCGGCCGCCGCCAAGGAGGAGACGGTCACCGACCTCCTGAAGCTCGACGACCTGAAGCTCGAGATGGGCTACGCCCTCCTCGCCCTGGTCAACGGCGAGGGCCAGGACCGGCTGACCGATCAGATCAAGGCCCTGCGCCGACAGCTCGCGGCGGAACTCGGCTTCGTGATGCCGTCCGTGCGCATCCTCGACAACGTCCAGCTCGACGCCAACACCTACGTGGTCCGGGTGAAGGAGATCGAGGCCGGCACCGGCCGGATCTTCCCGGGCCAGTTCATGGCGATGGACCCGATGGGCGGGCAGGTGCAGCTGCCCGGCCAGCACATGCTGGAGCCGACCTTCGGCCTTCCGGCGACCTGGATCGACGCGTCGCTCCGCGACCAGGCCCAGCTCAAGGGCTACACGGTGGTGGACGCCGCCACGGTGGTCTCGACGCACCTCACCGAGGTGATCAAGGCGCACGTCTCCGAACTCCTCAACCACGTCGAGGTCTCGAAGCTGCTGCGCGAATTGCCCAAGGAGCATGGCGAGCTGCTCAAGGAGATCGTGCCGTCGCAGATCTCCACCACCGGCATCCAGCGGGTGCTGCAGTTTTTGCTGGCCGAGCGCGTCTCGATCCGGGATCTCGGGGCGATCGTCGAGGCGGTCGCGGAGGTGGCGGGCGGCGTGAAGAACCCCCGCGACGTGGTCGAGCATGTCCGCGCCCGGCTCGGCCGCCAGATCTGCGCCCAGTACCAGGATCAGAACAACACTTTGCCGATCATCACCCTGTCGCCGGCCTGGGAGCAGGCCTTCCTGGACTCGATCGTCGGCGAGCGGGAGGAACGCTATCTCGCGATGCAGCCCTCGAAGCTCAGCGAGTTCGTCACCGCGGTGCGCGACCGCTTCGAGACGGCGGCCCGCCAGGGCGAGATGCCGGTCCTGGTCACCTCGGGCCAGACCCGGCCCTTCGTGCGCTCGATCATCGAGCGGTTCCGCCGGGAAACCCCCGTGATGAGCCAGGCCGAGATCCATCCGCGGGCACGGCTGCGGACGGTGAACTCGATCTGATCGGGCCGCAGGCGGCGGGGCATTCCCCGGCGCCGGGCAGCGCTGCGCTGCTTCTTCGGCGTTCCGGTTCGGGGCGAAGCGGGCCGGACCCGCGCCTCTCCTTCCGAGCTGCGGGCTACCGGAGCCACAGATCGGGTTTGGGATCATTGCCCGGTCGAAAGGTGTGCGGTCCAGAACCGATATGCACCCTCCCCCTCCGCGGGGGGAGAGACGCGGAGTCCGCCCGTCCTGGTCGTCCACGACGGTGGACGCGCCCGGCCTCCGGCCTCACACCGCCTTCTGCTTGAGCTCCCGCTCCAGCTCGTGGGCGTCGAGGCCGGGGACGGTGACCGGCGGCTCCGGCACCGGGATCGCGTTCGGTCCCTGTGCGGCCGTGCCGATCGCCGCGGCCAGGCGCGCGCGCTCGAAGGCGATCACCACGATCACCGAGATCAGGGCCGGGATCCAGAAATAGAAGATCCTGAAGATGATCACCGCCGCGATGATCGCGTCCTTCTGGGCCTCGTCGGTGATGTGCATCGCGGTGATGAACACGATCTCGAAGACGCCGAGGCCGCCCGGGGCATGCGAGGCCAGGGCCACCGAGAACGAGGCCAGGAAGATCGCGAGCACCGGGATGAAGCCGGGATTCATCGCGTCCGGCAGGGCGAAGTAGATGATGCCCGCCGCGCCGAGCAGCTCCAGCGGCGCGGCCATGAGCTGCCGGGCCATGATGCCCGGGCGGGGATATTCGAGCTTGAAGGCGCGGATGTGCAGCGGCCGCAGGCGCAGGATCGAGCCGATCGCGTACAGACCGACGAAGCCCAGCATGCCGATGCCGACGATCAGCGCGGCCTTGGGATCGGTGAGGAAGCCCGGCAGCTTGCCCTCGAGCCGCGCCAGCAGGTTCGGGTCGACCACCAGGGTGAAGCCACCGAGCAGGATCGTGCCGAGGAAGAACGTGAAGGAACACAGGGCGACCAGGACGGCGACCTGCGCCGCCGTCAGCCCCTTGGCGGTGTAGGCCCGGTAGCGCACCAGGGCGCCGGAGAAGACCGAGGCACCGATATTGTGCGAGAGCGCGTAGGTCGTGAAGGAACAGAGCGAGACGAACTGCCACGAGATGTGGCGCACCCCCAGGTGCAGCAGCGCGATCCGGTCGTACCAGGCAAGTGCCGCGTAGGCGACCAGGGTCGAGAACGCCGCCAGCAGGATACGATGCGGCGGGATCGCCAGGATCGCGGCCCAGATCGCCGCAAGTGATGTGGTCTTCAATTCCTGGTAGAGGAAGTAACCCGACACGACGACGGCGGCGAGGCCGATGACCGGCCAGATGAACTCGCTGATCTTCTTCATGAACACCGACGCCCCGGGGAGTGCCCCTGATGCGCCGTCATGCGACGCCCTGCAAGCGGCGTGACGCCACCGTCGGACCCCCTTGTCAGGGGATCATGACGGTTTCGTGCCGCGCGCACGGTCAGGCCCGCCGTCGCGACCCGAGCGGCCCGCCTCAGCCCCGGGCGCGGTTGAGCCCGATCCCGTCCATCGCGGCCTGGTCGCGGACCGATTCGGCGGCCCGCTCGGCGGTGCGCTCGCGATCGTTGAGGATCTCGACCTTCTTCAGTTCCTCGAAGGCCTCGCCGAGCTCGGCCTTGGCCTCGGCGAGCTGGCCCTCCAGCGCCTGGGCGGACTGGCGCATGTTGTCCCGGCGGGTGGCCGCCGCGCGGGCATAGGTCGGGTAGGCGAAATGACCGACATCGGTGATGCCGGCGCGGGCCTCCTCCACGGAGACCTCGCGGTCGAGCTCCACCGCCATGCGCTGGAAGTCGGCCATCATCATCTCGATCTGGGTCACGCGACGGCGCTTCTCGTCGACCTGGAAGCGGCGCAAGCGGATCAGCGTGTCACGCGATTTCATCAGGACGCTCACTCCACGCAACGCTCAAGGCCCCGCCCGGGATCGCGCCCGGTCCGTGCCCCTAGGCCCCGCCGACGATCTGGCCGAGCCGTGCGTAACCATCGCCGATGGACGTTGCTTCTTCCTTACTCTGCCCCAGAAAAGCCTCAAGGTGCGGCATGAGCGCCACGGCCTCGTCGACCTCCTGCGAGGAGCCGGCGCGGTAGGCGCCCAGGCGGATCAGTTCCTCCATGTCGGCATAGGTGGACAGCACCTGGCGCGCCCGGCGGACCACGGGCAGATATGCCGGATCGCAGGAGCGCGGCATGGTCCGCGAGACCGAGCGCAGCACGTTGATCGCCGGGTAGCGCCCGCGCTCGGCGATGGCCCGCTCCATGACGATGTGGCCGTCGAGGATGCCGCGGACCGCGTCGGCCACGGGCTCGTTGTGATCGTCGCCCTCGACCAGGACGGTGAACAGGGCCGAGATCGTCCCCTGCCCCACCCCGGGTCCGGCCCGTTCGAGCAGGCGCGGCAGCTCCGAGAAGACGGTCGGGGTGTAGCCCTTGGCGGTGGGCGGCTCCCCGGCCGCGAGGCCGATGTCGCGCTGGGCCATGGCGAAGCGCGTGATCGAGTCGATCATGCACAGGACCTTGGCGCCCTGATCGCGGAAATACTCGGCGATCGAGAGGGTCGCGTAGGCGGCGTTGCGGCGCATGAGCGCCGGCTCGTCGGAGGTGGCCACGACCACGACCGAGCGGGCCAGTCCGGCGGCGCCGAGATCGTCCTGGAGAAACTCCTGGACCTCGCGGCCGCGCTCGCCGACGAGGCCGATCACCGCCACGTCGGCGGCGGTGTAGCGGGCGAGCATCGAGAGCAGCACCGACTTTCCGACGCCGGAGCCCGCGAAGATGCCCATCCGCTGACCGGCGCACATGGTCAGGAAGGTGTTGATGCACCGGACACCGAGATCCAGCGGCGGCCCGACCCGGCTGCGGGCATGTGCGGGGGGCGGATCGGCCCGCAGGGCGTAGACGTCCGGCCCCTGCGGGAGGGGCCCGATCCGGTCCACCGGCCGCCCCAGGGCATCGACCACCCGGCCCAGCCAGCCGCCGGAGGGGCGGATCGCGCCGGCCGATTCATCGCGCACATAGGCCGGGCAGCCGCGGCGGACGCCCTCCAGGGATCCGAACGGCATGGCGAGGGCCCTCTCGCCCTGGAAGCCGATGATCTCGCAGGGCACCAGCCCGTGGCCGTTGGCCCCCTCCACGTCGATCCGGCCGCCGAGCCGCATCGCGGCGACCGGTCCGGCGACCTCCACGAGGAGGCCGCGGATCGCCACGACCCGCCCGAAGGTCTCCAGCACCTCGACACGGTCCAGGGCCGCCCGCGCCGCCGCCAGCGAAGAGACGGATCTTGCCGAATCCTGTGTCATCAGCCGCCCTCTCAACGCTTCGTTTACCGGCCTCCTTAACACTGCGCTGGACGGGCACGTAGCGCCTCGATCCGGCGGTGTTCCACGGCCAAGCTCGACGAAGTCGGGCCCCTGTGTCCGGTGAACCACAGGTCTGAGCGAAGCCTTGCGTGAGAAGTACTTACACCGCCAGGGCGGACGCCCTGGCCGCGAACGGGGTGGAATCACGGCCGTGAACGAGGCCGGAGGAGCAACATTCCTCCGGTCAAGCGCGCGGAACCGGGAACGAGCCGCTTGCGGGTGGGAATCAGGTTTTGTTAACGATTAATCCATAGCGTTCCACGTCAAGAGCGACGGAGCGCCCGTCCACAGGCCGGTGGCGGGCGAACGGTGGGGACGTGTCTGCGCGCTGATGCGGCCGGCTGGGCTGGGGACCGACGATGCGGGTACTTTTGATCGAGGACGACAGCGCGACCGCGCAGAGCATCGAGTTGATGCTCAAGTCCGAGAACTTCAACACCTACACCACCGACCTGGGTGAGGAAGGGATCGATCTCGGCAAGCTCTACGATTACGACATCATCCTCCTCGATCTGAACCTGCCCGACATGTCGGGCTACGAGGTGCTCCGCAACCTGCGGGTGGCGAAGGTCAAGACGCCGATCCTGATCCTGTCCGGCATGGCCGGCATCGAGGACAAGGTGAAGGGTCTGGGCTTCGGGGCGGACGATTACCTCACCAAGCCGTTCCACAAGGACGAGCTGGTGGCGCGCATCCACGCCATCGTGCGCCGCTCGAAGGGGCACGCCCAGTCGGTGATCACCACCGGCGACCTGATCGTGAACCTCGACCAGAAGACCGTCGAGGTCGGCGGCGCCCGGGTGCACCTGACCGGCAAGGAGTACCAGATGCTGGAACTCCTCTCCCTCCGGAAGGGCACGACGCTCACCAAGGAGATGTTCCTCAACCATCTCTACGGCGGCATGGACGAGCCCGAGCTGAAGATCATCGACGTGTTCATCTGCAAGCTGCGCAAGAAGCTCGCCAACGCCAGCCAGGGCAAGAACTACATCGAGACCGTCTGGGGCCGCGGCTACGTGCTGCGCGAGCCGATGGACGGCGAGGAGCGCATGGCGGTCTGAACCGCCTCCCATCCGGTCCCGAAAAACCCCGTGCGGTCCGACCGCGCGGGGTTTTCGCGTTATCGGGCGGTCGCGATGCGCGCTCCTCCCCGCAAGGGGGGAGGGAGAAAGCGCTCTTATCGCAGCGCGGCGGCGCCGGAATACGCAGTCAGGATCGGCCACCCTTCTGCGAGATCCGCCACGCTTGTCGCTGAGAACGAGATCGCGGGTGGGTGGACCGGCAGCCTCAGCGCTGTCCCGTAAAAACCTGGGCGGCCGGGGCGATCACCACGTAGCCGCCGCAGGGGGCGGCGCGGCTGATCACCGCGCTGGCGATGCCCCAGACGTAGGTGCCGCCCCGATCCTGCGCGACCACCGGACCGCCGGAATCGCCGAAGCAGACCCGGGCGCCGTTGGCCCGCGCGATGGTTAGGCCTGTGTTGCTGGCCGCGAGCGGCGTGAGGCTCGCGGTCCGAAGCCGCCCGACCCTGCGCCCGGAGAGGCCGGCTCCGGCGATCCGCAGGCTCTTCGGAACGCGGGTCGGATCGGCCGCCAGCGAGATCGGCCGGCGATCGCGCACCGGCTCCGTGAGGCGCAGCACCGCGAGGTCGAGGGAGAGGTCGGCGAGGCTGACGTCCGGCGCCGCGTTCGGCAGAATCTCCCCCGGATCGGGACTGTAGCGGGCGGCGATCCGGGCCCCGTAGACCCGACCCGCCGGCTCGCTGCCGCGGAAGAACACCACCAGGGCGCCGAGGGGATCGCCGTTGACGCAATGCGCCGCCGTCAGCACGAGGTCCGGGGCGATCAGCACCCCGGTGCAGCGGGTCAGACGCAGCGCCTCCTCGGGCTGGGTGATCGTGCCGATGGCGACCGTCGCCTGCGCCAGGGCGTCCCGTCCCGCCGGGGCGCCGCCCTCGATGGCCGCGGCCGGCCCGGCGAGGCCGAGCCCGAACGCCAGGGTCGATGCCACGCGGGCGAACCGCGCTCCGAAGGTCCTGACGATGATCACCTGCGGATCCCTCCCGGCGCCGCGCCCCACCTGAAGCGGCGCGACCCACAGATGCCGTCCGCCCGAACCGGCGCAAGCGGGCGAGAGGACGCGGGCGGAGCGCTCAGCGGGCCACGGTCCAGGTGGTCGTGCCGTCCTTGTTGTCCTTGACGGTCACGCCCAGCGCCGCGAGCGCGTCCCGGGTCCGGTCGGAGGCGGCCCAGTCCTTGGCGGCCCGGGCGGCGCGGCGCTCGGCGATGAGCGCCTCGACCGCCGCGACGTCGATGCCGGCGGCCGCGACCTGTTCCTGCTCGCGACCGCTGCGGGTGTGGGTCAGCAGTCCGATCAGGTTCGCGCCCGCCCGCAGGGCCGCCGGTTGCGCCTCTGCGCCCCCGAGCCGGTGCAGCTCGTTGATCGCCGCCGGGGTGTTGAGGTCGTCGCACAGGGCGTCGACCACCGAGCCGGGCATGCCGGGGGCCGCCGGCTCGTCCGCGGCGGCGTTGTACCACCGGTCGAGCACACGGCGCGATTCCTCGAGCCCGCGCAGCGTCCAGTCGATCGGCTGGCGGTAGTGGGTCTTGAGCATGGTGAGCCGCACCACCTCCCCCGGCCAGTCCTTCAGCACGTCGCGGATGGTGATGAAGTTGCCGAGCGACTTCGACATTTTCTCCCCCTCCACCTGGAGGAAGCCGTTGTGCAGCCAGACATTGGCCATCACCGGCGTGCCGAAGCAGCAGCGCGACTGGGCCACCTCGTTCTCGTGGTGGGGGAAGATCAGGTCGATCCCGCCCGCATGGATGTCGAAGGTTTTGCCGAGGTGCTTCGCCGACATCGCGGAGCACTCGATATGCCAGCCGGGCCGGCCCGGCTCGGCGATGCCGGCGGGGGACGGCCAAGAGGGCTCGCCGGGCTTCGACGGCTTCCACAGCACGAAATCCAGGGGCGAGCGCTTGTAGGGCGCGACCTCGACCCGGGCGCCGGCCTCCATCTCGTCGAGGGGGCGCCGGGACAGGCCGCCGTAATCCGGCATCGACGGCACGTCGAACAGGACGTGGCCCTCCGCCACGTAGGCGTGGCCCGCGCGGACCAGCGCCTCGATCATCGCCCCCATCTCGGCGATGTGGTCGGTGGCGCGGGGCTCGACGAAGCGGGGCCGCTCGCCCGCCACGTTCACATCCTCCGGCATGAGGACGCCGAGGTCGCGCACGTCCCGGTGGAACTGGGCCAGCGTGCCGTCGGTGAGTTCGCGGATGGTGATGCCGCGCGCGGCGGCCCGGGCATTGATCTTGTCGTCCACGTCCGTGACGTTGCGGGCGTAGGTCACGTGCGCCGGACCGTAGAGGTGGCGCAGCAGCCGGAACAGCAGGTCGAAGACGACGATCGGCCGGGCGTTGCCGATATGGGCGGCGTCGTAGACGGTCGGGCCGCAGGCGTAGAGCCGGACATGCGCGGGATCGATCGGCGCGAAGATTTCCTTGGTGCCGGTGAGCGTGTTGTGAAGCCGCAACATCGGCGCCATGAAACCCATCCTCCCCCCGGCGCCGCGGCCGGCGCGCGACGCCCCGCCACCGCCGGCAAATCCACTCTGCCGTCAAAGACCTGCGGGTCGCGCGCGGCGAAGAGCGGCAGAACCGTGGCGCGGCAGACGATATCGCCACGGCATCCTGTTGCATCGCCGCGACGGCGCGGCGCGCGCGATCGGGCTAACCCAAAAGCGTGAGGAATTCGAGAAGGCCGTCGCGCCATCCGGGTAAGGCTTCCTTAACCGCGCCGTCGGACCGTCCGTCCGACGATCCTCACGCCACAGATCCTGTGCCCAAGGACCCTCCATGCGACGCTCGGCCACCGGTTTCCTCGCCCTCGCGACCGCCCTCGCCACCGCCGGACTGGCGCATGCCGCCCTGGCGGGCAGCGACGGCGAGACCCCCGCGAAGGCGCCCGGCCATGTCGAGAAGACCTTCCTGATCCCGTCGAGCGACGGCTATGGCGTCGGCGAATGCCTGACGACGCCCGGCAGCAGCTGCGGTCAGGTCGTGGCCAACGCGTGGTGCGAGGCGCAGGGCTATGCCGCCGCCAATGCCTACGGCGTCGCCGCGGCGGACGAATATACCGGCGCCATCAGCCAGCCGGTCTCGACCCCGGCCGAGCGCCCGATCCGGATCACCTGCCAGGATTGAGCCCCGCCGGACGGGGCCCGCCCCCGGTCAGCCCTTCAGGGCGTCCGCGCATTTCGGCGCCGGCTCCGTGCCCCAGGGGGCGAGCGGCACCGCCGAAGTCGAGTTCTTGGGCGAACCCTGGATGACCCGGTCCGAATAGACCATGTAGATCAGCGTATTGCGCTGAGCATCGCAGCCGCGCACGATCTGCATCGACTTGAAGATCAGCGAGCGGCGTTCGCTGAACACGATCTCGCCCTGGCCAAGCTTGCCCTTGAAGGCGATCGGCCCGGTCTGACGGCAGGCCAGCGAGATGTCCGAGACATCCTCGGCGAGGCCCAGCGTGCCCTTGATCCCGCCCTTCTCGGGCTGGGTGTACCAGCAGGCGACCCCCGAGACCGCCGGATCGTCCACGCCGTAGACGACGAGCTTGTCGTTGGGCGTCAGCGGACGCCAGACCGTCGACTTGTCGAAGATCCGATCGGGTTCCTGGGCTGCCGCAGGGCCGGCCGCAGCCAGCCCCAGCCCGAGAAGCCCGACATAAGTGAGACGCCGAAACCACATCGCCAACCAATCCCCCCTGAAGCTTGCGGGCCGCATGTAGGAGGGGTGTCGCCGTGTTGCGAGGGGGCGTAGGATGTCTGTGCTTCGGTCCCGAAGCGCGGATGCGCACGCCCGGGGCCTCCGGAGCGCCGCGCACCCGGTCAATGCGATGCAGCCGATGCCTCACCGCCCGATCGCCCGTTCGCTCGGCCGCCTCATCCTGAGCGCGGTCCTCGCCCTCGGGCTGTCCAGAACGCTTCTCGCGCCGGCCGATGCGCAGGAGGCGCCGGCCGATCCGCCGGCCGCCGAGATGCGGCCGACGCCGCAGCTGCCGTCGCCCCAGTGCCGCCGGTACCGGGCCGAGCTGGCCGCGCTGCACAGCGGCGCCAGCACGACGCGGGCCCTCAACGACGAGATCGGGCGGCTGGAGGCCTATTATCGCGGCCTCAACTGCACGGAGAAGTTCCTGTTCTTCGATACGCGGCCGCCGCAATGCGGCGCCGTCGAGCAGCGGATCCGCGCCCTCAAGGCCACCTACGGCGGCGCGGTGTTCGACGACGACGGCACCCGCCGGCGCGAGCTCCAGAGCCTCGTGGCCTCCACCTGCCCGGCGCGGGAGACCTATGCGGCGAGCGGGGAAAGCTACGCCCGCGGCGGCCCGCAGATGGTCTGTGTGCGGACCTGCGACGGCGGCTTCTTCCCGATGCGGAACCTCCCCGAAGGACGCGGCGGCGCGGACGAGATGTGCCAGGCGCTCTGCCCCGGCACGGAGGCGCAGGCCTATTCGATGCCCTATGGCGACGATGCCCTGAAGCACGCCGCTACGGTGAAGGGCAGCCGCGCCTATGCGAGCCTCGCCAACGCCTTCAAGTTCCGCAAGGAATTCGTCCCGAACTGCTCGTGCAAGCCCGACGGCAAGACCTGGGCGCAGTCCCTGGTCAAGGCGGAGAGCATGCTGGTCCGGCACAAGGGCGACATCTTCGTGACGCCGATGCAGGCCGAGGCTCTGTCCCGTCCGAAGGTCAGGCTCACCCTCGTGGGCCGGGCCGACCGGACCGCGGCCGAACTCGCGGCCGACGCCGCCGGGCGCGCCGGGGTCGGCATGAAGGAGGAGGCCGCGGCAACGGCGTCCGGAACCGGGACGGACGCGGCGGCGCCGAACCAGACCGCCTCCGTGCTGGTCAAGCCGGATCACGTGGCCGTGCGGATCATCGCCCCGAATGTGATCGCGGTGCCCCAGCGGCTGACGCCATAAGGGGCCCCGCGCGGAACCAAAGCCAGAGTCCCGTGTTCGGCTCCACCCGATACGAGGCCTCGATGCGGTTCCTGCGACTGTTCCTCCTGACCGGCACGGTGCTGCCGGCATTGACGGCCCTTCACGCGGCGCACGCAGAGCCGGGCCCGATCCTCTTGGCGCAGGGCGGCCCCGAGGAGCGCGGCCCCCGGGGCGGCGAGCCCCCGCACGGAGGTCCGCGGCCGGAACGGCCGCCGCAGGAACGCCCCGGCCCGCCGCCCGGCCCACAACCGGGTCCGCCGGCAGCGCGCGAACGGCCTGAGCCGCGTCCGGAACGGGCGGCGCCGCCCCCGGCCCCGCGGGAGCGTTCGGAGCCGCCGCCCCCACGCCAGGCCGAACCTCCGGAGCGGCCGCGCCCGCCCGCACGCAGGCCCGAGCCCCCGGCACCGCCACCGCCGGCCCCGGAGCAGCGGGAGCATCGGCAGGAGCCGCGGGAAGAGCAGCGCCAGGAACGGCCGCCGGCGCGCCAGGACCGGCCGTCGGATCGTCCGAACCCAGATCGGGACGGCAGCTCGGGCGCACAGCCTCGAACGGGCAACGAGCGGCCTGCGGCTTCCCCGCAGCCGCGGCAGGCACCGGATCGCGACCGCGGCGCGCCCGGGCCGGATCGCCCGAACGCCAACCCCGGCGCGGAACGGGCCCGGCCGGCGCCGTCCAGCACGGAACCCGGTGTGCCCGGGCGACCCGTCCAGCGCGAGGATGTCCAGCCCGAGAACCGGTCCCAGCCGAATGCCGGCCCAGGCGGTGCCCCACCCGGGCGGCCCCTCCCGCCCAACATGGCCCCCGGGGTGCCCGGGCGACCGGTCCAGCGTGAGGGTGTCCAGCCGGGGAACCGGCCGCAGCCGAATGGCGGGCCGGACGCTCAACCTGGGCGGCCCGTCCCGCCCAGCACGGCACCCGGCGTGCCGGGGCGCCCCGTTCAGCGCGAGGATGTCCAGCCGGGGAACCGGCCGCAGCCGACCGGCGTCCCCGAGGCTCAGCCCGGGCGGCCCCTCCCGCCCAATATGGCACCCGGCGTGCCGGGCAGACCGTTCCAGCCGCCAGGTCAGGCCCCCGCGCCCGGGCTCGTGCAACCGGGACAGCCGCCGGCCAGCGGCCCCGCTGGTGCGACCGGTCGCGGTGCGTTGAACGCCCCGGGACAGCCCGGCTACGTGCCCGGCGGTTTCCGCCAGGACGACGACGTGCGCGACTACGACCAGGTCCGTCGCGACCGCCGGGAGTACAGCGAGGGCGGCCGCACCGTCTACCGGGAGCCCGGCCGCATCATCGTCCGTGACGGCGACGGCTACCTGATCCGCCATGACGAGAACGAGCGGTTCCGCGACCTCGATCCGCGCGGGTTCCGCTCCGAGCGGCGCGGCGCCGACTTTTACAGCTTCATCGACCGGCCGGGCGGCGAGCAGATCGTCACCGTCACGGACGACGACGGCCGGATGCTGCGCCGCTACCGCCGTTTTCGCGATGGCCGCGAGGTGGTGATCATCGACAACAGCTATGCCGGCCCGCCGCGCCCGATCTACGACGACGTGGTGGTTCTGCCGCCGCCGGACATCCGCATCCCCCGCGACCGCTACGTGGTGGAGTACGACCAGGCCGACGAGGGCGCGGTCTACGAGGCACTCACGGCCCCGCCGGTCGTGGCGATCGACCGGCGCTATACACTGGACCAAGTCCGCTACAGCCCGGACCTGCGCGCCCGGATGCGCTCGGTGGACATCGACACGATCACGTTCGACACCGCCTCGTTCACGGTCACGCCGGATCAGGCCGCGCGGCTGTCGGTGATCGCCGCGGCGGTCAACCGGGCGATCCGCGCCAACCCGCAGGAGGTCTTCCTGATCGAGGGCTACACCGACGCGGTCGGCTCGGACATCGACAACCTGTCCCTGTCGGACCGTCGGGCGCAGTCGGTGGCGACGGTGCTGACCCGGCAGTTCCAGGTCCCGCCCGAGAACCTGACCACCCAGGGCTACGGCGAGCAGTACCTGAAGGTGAACACGCAGGGCCCGTCCCGGGAGAACCGCCGCGTCACCGTCCGGCGGATCACGCCGCTGCTCCAGCAGGGCCCGGCTCAGGCGGCCCCGCCGCGCTGAGCGACCCGGCGCGGCGCGCGGTCGATCCGGGCTGACCCAGCCGCAGGGCGACACTGCGCCGACGGCGGTTGACGCCGACCGCTCCGCCCCGCACCACCGCTCGAAATCGGCGGCGCGGGGCCAGGATGGAGAGCGAGAGCGACGAGCGGCTGATCCGGTCGGGCACGCCGGTCTTCCGCCGCACGGCGTTGGCGCTGGCCGCCGCCGGGTTCTCGACCTTCGCGGTGCTCTACGCGGTGCAGCCGCTGCTGCCGATTTTTTCGGACGAATTCGGCGTCTCTCCGGCCGAGAGCAGCCTCGCCCTGTCGCTGCCCTGCGGCCTGCTCGCGGTGGCGCTGCTGGTGGTCAGCCCCCTCTCCGAGGTCTGGGGCCGCAAGCCCGTGATGCTGGCCTCGCTGCTGGCCTCGGCGCTGCTCACCCTCGTCGCCGCCCTGGTCCCCGGCTGGCACGGATTCCTGGCGCTGCGGGCGCTGAGCGGACTCACGGCCAGCGGTCTGCCCGCCGTGGCCATGGCCTATCTGGCGGAGGAGATGGACGCCCAGGCCATCGGGCTGTCCATGGGCCTGCTGGTGGGCGGCAACGCGCTCGGGGGCATGTCGGGCCGCCTGATCAGCGGGGTGATGGCCGACCACGTCGGCTGGCGGACCGGCCTCGCCACCATCGGGATCCTGGCGCTGGTGGCGGCTTTGGCGTTCTGGCGCTGGCTGCCGCCCTCGCGCAGCTTCGTGGCGCGCCGGATGGCCTGGCGGGAGGTGCCGGGCAGCTTCGGCCACCATTTCCGCGATGCCGGGCTGCCCTGGCTGTTCGTCGAGGCGTTCCTCCTGATGGGCGGCTTCGTCTGCATCTACAATTACATCGGCTTCCGCCTGCTCGATCCGCCGTTCTCCCTGAGCCAGACGGTGATCGGCCTGATCTTCTCGGTCTACCTCGCCGGGATGGTGAGCAGCCCGGTGACCGGCGAACTCGCCAGCCGCTTCGGCCGGCGGCGGGTGCTCTGGCTCGCCACCGGCCTGGGCCTCGCCGGGATCCTGATGACCCTGTCGGACCACATCCTGCTGATCGTCTTCGGGATCGTGGTGACCACGGTCGGCTTCTTCGGGGCGCACTCGGTCGCGAGCAGCTGGGTCGGTCGGCGGGCGCGGCGCGACCGGGCGCAGGCCTCGTCGGTCTATCTGTGCCTGTACTATCTGGGCTCCTCGGTGCTCGGCACCGCGGGCGGCTGGTTCTTCGCCCATTCCGGCTGGACCGGCGTGGTGCTGTTCGTGGCGGCCCTCTACGGTCTGGCGCTCGCCATCGCGATTCGGTTGTCGCGCCTGGCGCCGCTGGCGGTCTGAACCCGAGAGGTATCCATGAGCGCCCGCGACCATGCCAGCCACGTCGTCGACCAGTTCGGCGCGCAGGCCGCCGCCTACGTGGCGAGCGCGGTCCATGCGGGCGGAGTGGATCTCGATCGGATCGGGAGCCTGATCCGCGGGATGCCGGGGGCGCGGGCGCTCGACCTCGGCTGCGGCGGCGGCCATGTCGCCTTCGCGGCGGCCGCGGCCGGCGCCGCGGTCACCGCCTACGATCTCTCGGACGAGATGCTGGCGGCCGTCACCGCCGAGGCGCACCGGCGCGGCCTCGCCCTCATCGAGACCCGGCAGGGGTCCGCGGAGTCCTTGCCGTTCCCCGCCGCGGCCTTCGACGCGGTGCTGACCCGGTTCAGCGCCCACCATTGGCGCGACGTGCCGGCCGCCCTGGCGGAGGCGCGGCGGGTGCTGAAGCCGGAGGGCCTGCTGGTCGCCTGTGACATCGTCTCACCGGAGGACCCGCTGCTCGACACGCATCTCCAGGCGGTGGAGCTGCTGCGCGACCCGTCGCATGTGCGCGACTACCGGGTCTCGGAATGGCGCGCCATGCTGGACGCGGCGGGCTTCGCCCCCGGCGCCGTCATGGCCAGCCGGCCGCGCATGGAATTCGCGAGCTGGATCGCCCGGATGCGCACGCCGGCGGCCCATGTCGCGGCGATCCGGGCGCTCCAGGCCTCGGCCCCCGCGGAGGTCGCCGCCCATTTCCGGATCGAGCCCGACGGCAGCTTCCGGCTCGACTCGGCCCTGATCGAGGCGCGCCCGCGCTGAGCCGCGGCTTGGCCGTTGCGCGGACGGCGCGCCGCGCCCATCTTGCAGGACCGCGCCACCAGAGGAAGCCGCCCCGCCCCGCGGGAACACGGCTCAATGATCCGGCCTGATCGAGCTCGTCATCGTCGTCCTGCTGATCGCGCTCAACGGCGTGTTCTCGCTCTCGGAGCTGGCCCTGGTCTCGGCGCGCAAGGGCCGGCTGCGCGCCCTGGCCGACGCGCGCCATGCCGGCGCGAAGGCGGCCCTGATCCTCGCGGAGGAACCGGGGCGGTTCCTCTCGACCGTGCAGATCGGCATCACGCTGATCGGCATCCTGTCCGGCGTCGTCTCGGGGGCGGCCCTCGGAGACCGGCTCGCCCTGGTGCTGATCGATCTCGGCCTGCCCAAGGGCTGGGCCGACACGCTGGGCTACAGCCTCGTCATCGGGGTGATCACCTACCTGTCGGTGATCATCGGCGAGCTGGTGCCGAAGCACTTGGCCCTGCGCGACCCCGAGCGGATCGCCTGCGCGGTGGCGCCCGGCATGGGCGTCGTCTCCAAGGTGGCCCTGCCCGCGGTGTGGCTGCTCGACGCCTCGACCCGGGCGGTGTTCCGCCTAATCGGCCAGGAGACCGAGAGCGCCAGCGCGGTCACCGAGGAAGAGCTCCGCAGCCTCGTGGCCGAGGCCGAGACCGCGGGGATCATCGAGGGCGGCGAGCGGGCGATGATCTCCGGCGTGCTCCGCCTCGGGGACCGGCTGGTGCGGGGCGTCATGACCCCGCGCACCGACGTGGTCTGGATCGACCTGTCCGACGATCCGGAGGCCGTGCGGGCGCAGGTCCTGGCGAGCCCCCATGCCCGCCTGCCCGTGGCCGATGGCGGCCCGGACGCGATGATCGGCATCCTCCAGGTGCGCGACCTCCTCGGCCCGCTGTCGCGGGGGGAGCGCCTCGACCTGCGTGCGCATGTGCGCCCGGCGCCGGTGCTGCCCGACACCCTCGACGCCCTCGACGCCCTCGACACCCTGCGGAAGGCGCCGGTGCCGATGGCGCTCGTCCACGACGAGTACGGCCATTTCGACGGGCTCCTGACCCCCGCCGACATCCTCGACGCGATCGCCGGCGCCTTCCGCTCCGGGACCGCGGAACCGGACGCCGTGCGCCGCGCGGACGGCTCCTGGCTGATCGCCGGCTCGATGCCGGCCGATGAATTGGCCGACCAGCTCGGGCTGCGGCTTCCGCCGTCGCGGGACTACGCCACGGCCGCAGGCCTGGTCATCGCGGCGCTCCAGCACCTGCCGGAGACGGGGGAGACCTGCGCGATCGCCGGCTGGCGCTTCGAGGTGGTGGATCTCGACGGGCGTCGGGTCGACAAGCTGCTGGCAACGCCGCTGGCGGAGGATGAGACCGCGTAGATCAGGCGGATTCGCCGGCCAGCCGCCGCGCTGCCCGGTCCCGCCCGATCAGCGGCAGCAGGCCGGCCAGATCCGGCCCGTGCTCCAGACCGGTGAGCGCGAGGCGCAGCGGCATGAACAGCCCCCGCCCCTTGGCTCCCGTGCGGCTCCGGACCTCGGTCATCCAGGCCTTCCAGGTCTCGGGTCCGAACGGCTCCGGCGGCAGGGTCTCCCGGGCCGCCGCGATCACGGCCGGCTCCGTGAGGACCGGCTCGATCGGGCCGGCGACCACCCGCCACCACTCGGCCGCCTCCGGGACCCGGCCGAGATTGGCCCGCACCGCCAGCCAGAACGCCGCCGCGCGATCCGGCGGGATCCCGAGATCCGCGAGCCGGCCGGCCACCGCGGCGTAGTCCATGGCGTGGACGAGGCGCGCGTTCAGGCCGTCGAGTTCCGCCGCGTCGAAGCGGGCCGGCGCGCGCGAGATCTCGGCGAGATCGACCAGCCCCGCCAGGGTCTCGAGGTCGGGCACCGCCCGTACGGATTCCGCCGAGCCGGTGAGCACGGCGAGGGAGCGCACCGCGGCGGGCTCGTAGCCGGCGTCGCGCAGGCCGCGCAGCGACAGGTGGCCGAGCCGCTTCGACAGGCCCGCACCGTCGGCTGTGGTCAGCAGGTTGTGGTGGCCGAAGATTGGCACGGCCGCGCCCAACGCCTCGAAGATCTGCACCTGCACGCCGGTGTTGGTGACGTGGTCCTCGCCGCGGATCACGTGGGTGACGCCGAGATCGGCGTCGTCCACTACGGAGGGCAGCGTGTAGAGGTAGCTGCCGTCGGCCCGGATCAGCACCGGGTCGGACAGGGACGCGCAATCGACATGGGCGGGCCCGCGGACGAGGTCGTCCCAGGCCACGGTCCGCGCCTCCAGGAGGAAGCGCCAGTGCGGCCGCCGGCCCTCGGCCTCCAGCGCCGCCCGCTCCTCGGCGGTGAGGCTGAGTGCCGCCCGGTCGTAGATCGGCGGCTGGCCGCGGCCGAGCTGGCGCTTCCGGCGACGTTCCAGTTCCTCCTGCGTCTCGTAGCAGGGATAGAGGCGGCCGGCGGCGCGCAGGCGATCCGCGGCGGCATCGTGCTGCGCCGTGCGGGCGCTCTGCCGGGCGAACAGATCGGGCTCGATGCCGAGCCAGGCGAGATCCTCCCGGATCGCATCGGCGAACGCCTCCGTCGAGCGCTCCGCATCGGTGTCGTCGAGGCGCAGGAGGAAGCGCCCGCCCGTCCTCCGGGCGAACAGCGCGTTCAGCAGGGCCGGACGGGCATTGCCGATATGAAGGTAGCCGGTCGGCGACGGGGCGAAGCGGACGAGAGTCATCTCCGCTCCATAACCGATCTCGGACCGGATTGCCGCGGATCCTCCGGGAAATCGCCCGTCGCCGAACTCATGGGGTGCCGCATCCGGCGCGCTACCCAGGGTCGTGAAAACCCGTCACAAGGCTCCGCTTGGCGCGGGACGAGGCTCGATGGCGACGGACGAGACGGCCGATATCGTGGTGATCGGCGGCGGGATGGTCGGCCTCGCCAGCGCCATCGCGCTGAAGGATCGCGGCCTCGACGTGGTCCTGTGCGATCCCGGCGAGGCCCGGGCTCGGACCTCCTACGGCAATGCCGGGGTGATCAGCCGCGGCTCGATCCTGCCGATGTCGAGTCCGGCCCTGTGGGGCAAGCTCCCGGCCTACCTGCGCAACGCCGACCGGGGCCTGCGCCTGAACTACGCGCACCTGCCGCGGATCATTCCCTACACGGCGCATTTCCTGGCGAGCGCCCGCGCCGCGCGCTGGCGTCGGGCCGCAGAGGCGCTTTTGCCCCTGACTAGCGCCGCCTATTCCGCGCACGAGCGCCTCGCCGCCCGGGCCGGGACGGGCGACCGGCTTCAGCGCACGGGCTGGCTGAAGGCCTACCGGACCGAGGCCGCCTACGCGGGAGCCGCCCTGGAGCGCGAGATCCTGGCCGGGCACGGGGTGGATTTCGAGATCCTCGATTCCGCGGCGTTGCGCGACCTCGAACCGGCCCTGGTCCGTCCCTACGCCCGGGCGATGCTGCTGACCGAGACCGGCTCGGTGCGCGAACCCGGCCGGCTCATCGAGGCCTGCGAGGCGCTGTTCGCGGGGCTGGGCGGACGCCGCCTGCGCGGCAGCGTCGGGCGCCTGACGCCCGGACCGGACGGGTGGCGCGTCGCCCATGATGGCGGCGCGGTGCGGGCCCGGCAGGTGGTGCTCGCGGCCGGCGCCGCCTCGGGGGCGATCGCGCGGACGCTCGGCTACCGCTTCGCGGTGGCGGCCGAGCGCGGCTATCATCGCCACTACGCCCTGCACCCGGACAGCCCGCCGCTGACGCGGCCCTTCCTCGACACGGGGGCCGGCTCGATCCTGTCGCCGATGGGCGAAGACCGGGTGCGGGTGCTGTCGGGGGTGGAGCTCAACGCCCGCGGCGCCGCCCCGGACCACACCCAGATCGAGGCGGCCGCGCGGGAGGCCGCCGGGACCCTCCGCCTCGGCGGTCCCCTCGACAACGAGCCCTGGCTCGGCTCCCGCCCGTCCACGCCGGACGGGATGCCGGTGATCGGCCGGGCGCCCCGGCACGACGGCCTGCTCTTCGCCTTCGGCCACGGCCATATCGGCCTCTCCACCGGCCCGATCACCGGCGAGATCGTGGCCGACCTCGCCACCGGCCGAACCCCGACGGTGCCGGTGGCGGCCTTCGGGCCGGAACGGCTGCTGCGCTGGCCGAGCCTGTTCTGAGTTCCGTCGAAAAACTACCGCCAGTCGTAGGGGTTGTACGGGTCCAGGGCGGCCTGGATCTTCCGCAGGATCGCCGGCTGGCGCTGGAGATCCACGTCCCGGGCCAGCGCCCGCAGGAACGCCTGCGGCCCGTGCTCCAGGTCGCGGGTGAGGCCGTCGTAGCGGTCGGAGGGTTCGACATGGGCCGGGTTGACCGCGACGCGGTAATCGAGCCCGCAGGTCGGGGGGGCGATCCCGAGGCGATAGCAGATCTGCACCCGGGCGAAGGGCGCCTCCGGTCGATAGTCGACGCGATACCCGCCGAGCCGGAAGGCGCCGCCGGTCACGCGCTCGGCGTAGGCCAGGGTCTGGGCCACCGTGGCGAAGGTGGCGGTGCGCCGACCGCGCACGAGGTCGATCGCCGCGGCCTCCGAAGGCACGATCGATTGCGCACCGGCCGCGGTGGAGACCAGCGCGGCCAGGACAGCGGGGACCAGAGATCGCGGGACCGAGATGCTCATGGCGCCTCCATGCAGACCGCGACGGGTTGGGCATCCTTGGCGGCCTTGGCGGTCATGTCGAGGCAGCCGACCGTGGACACGCCGTCCGTGACGGTCACGGACGGCACCACAGCCATGCCGCGGCAATAGGCGCCGATCAACACCTCCTCGCGACGGCAGGCCACGTCGAGCCGGACCTGACTGGTGACCGCCGGACCCGGGGGTCCGGCGGGGCCGGCCGGGCCCCGTTCGCCCGTGGGTCCGCGCTCGCCGGTCGCCCCGTTCAGGCCCGCCGGACCCTGCGGCCCGGGCGGCCCCTGGTCACCCTTGGGTCCGGCCGGCCCGGCCGGGCCCGGCTTGGCCGGCTCGCAGCCGGCGAGCGCGAGCGCGGCGACCGCTCCGGCGATCGTCGCAATCAGGGGACGTCTCATGCGGTTCTGACGTCTCATGCGGTTCTCCGGACACGCGAAGGGTCCGACGCAGAACGCCCGCGGCACGCGCGGGTTCGGCGGCACCCGCCGCGGAGGTCGGCCGCGACAGGCGCCGGAGGGTGGCGGGGCAGCCCGGTCAATCGTCGCGGTAGACCCGCTCCCGGCGCTCGTGCCGCTCCTGGGCTTCGAGGGACATGGTGGCGATCGGCCGGGCATCGAGGCGGCGCAGCGAGATCGGTTCGCCGGTCTCCTCGCAGAACCCGTAGGAGCCGTCTTCCAGCCGGGCGAGCGCCGCGTCGATCTTGCCGGTGAGCTTGCGCTGCCGGTCCCGCGCCCGCAGCTCGATCGCCCGGTCGGTCTCCGACGAGGCCCGGTCGGCGAGGTCGGGATGGTTCTCGTTCTCGGTCTGGAGCGCGACGAGGGTATCCTGCGCCTCGCGCAGGATGTCATTCTTCCAGCCCTGCAGCTTGCGTCGGAAATATTCGCGCTGCCGGTCATTCATGAAGGGCTCGTCGTCGGACGGGACGTAGCCGTCCTCCAGCGTCACCTTCGCCATGCGTCACCCTCGCTGGATCGTAAGACCGCCCACCAGGGGATGGCCGGTGCGCGGCGATAACGTGAGGTGCCGTATAGTCGAGGCGCCCAATCGCGACAACGCGCACGGAAGCGGGGCCCATAAAGCGCCGCCACTGTAAAGCCGCGTGCGGCAAACAAGCCACGCTACAGCGCTTTTACTCTGTCACCGGCCTCCGCAGCCGTTCGATCGCGGCGGCGATCTCCGTCGTGAGGGGTCGGGCCAGACCCAGCCGGTAATGCGTCTGGTCGAAGAACAGGTCCGGATCCGCCGCCGCGGCGCGTCCGTCGCGCCAATCCACCACCGTGCTCGACCGGTGCGTCGCCAGCGCGGCGCGAATCTCGGAGCGGCACGCGGCCTCGGCCGCCGCCCGGGGGCTGCCGGGCGGCGGCTCGGCGCGGGCATAGACCGGCGGAAAGACCACCACCACCGGCGTCTCGGCGGGGACCCGCGCGAGCTCCGCCCGGAGCCGTCCGGCGATCGGGAACGGGCCCCCATGCTGCGGCTCGGGCTCGGGGCCGACGGGCCTCTCCAGGGCCGCCTTCTTGGCGGGCTCGACGCCGAAGCCCTGGCCGAGATAGTTGCGCTCGTAATCCCACCAGCCGTCGGCGGCGGCGATCCTGCGGCGGGGGTTCAGGAGCCAGCCGAGGCGGTTGATCGTCTCCTGCGCGGCCGGGAAGCGGACGAGCCCCCCGAGGTACTCGGGCCAGCCGCCGAGCAGCCAGAAGGGAAACCCGTGCTCGCTCGGGAAGGTCGGATCGTCCGCGCACCAGAACGCGTCGGCCGAGAGGACGAGGGCGGCCGGCCGCGCATGGTGCTGCAGATACCAGTCGAGGATTGCGAACTGCTCCGCCGGGCCTGTGGCCGGCACCGAGAGCTGGACGAACGGGATGCCGGTGAGCCGCGTCAGCACCGCCGGCTCGACGAGCTGGATGTGCGAGTTGCCGATCACCGCGCCCGTAAAGGCCGGATCGCGCCCGCGCACGGCCGAGGCGGTGCGCGGGCCCTGCGGCCGGACCGCGCCGCGGGACAGCAGGGTCGCGCGGCCGGTCTCGTAGGGATCGACCAGAACCGCCAGGGCGAGATAGGCCGCGAACACGCCGAAGACGGACAGGATCAGGGAGCGGGCGAAGCCGCGCCAGTCCCGGTCCGAGGGGGGTCGGGGCGCCGCCATCCTCAGAACTGAAAGTAGATGAACTCGTAGTTCGCATCGTCGCCGATCTTCAGCAGGACGATCACGAACAGGAGCGCGAAGCCGAAGGCGAGGAGGCGCCGCGGCGGCAACCGGTGGACCGCGGTCCAGGCGGTCGGCCCGACCGTGGCGACGAGGGCGGCGACCGCGATGGTGCGCCACTTGAAGCCGGAGCCCCGGGGGGCCAGCCCGAACAGGCCCTTGAACAGGAGGATCGCCGCCTCGAAGCTCGTCGCCCGGAACAGGACCCAGGTCAGCATCACGAACAGGCTGGTCAGCAGCCAGCCCAGCGGCGCCGGGATCGCCAGCCGCGCGCGGCGGGCCAGCAGGCCGGCGCCGAGGCCGAGCCCGTGGAGGCCGCCCCAGGCCAGGAAGGTCGAGCCGGCCCCGTGCCACAGCCCGCCGAGCGTCATGGTGGCCAGGAGCGCACCGACCTGGCGCGGCAGCCCGTGCCGGTTCCCGCCCATCGGGATGTACAGGTAATCGCGCAGGAAGCGCGACAGGGTGATGTGCCACCGCCGCCAGAAGTCGCGCAGCGACGTGGCGCGGTAGGGCGCGTCGAAGTTCTGCGGGAGGACGAGGCCGAACAGCAGCGCGATGCCGAGCGCCATGTCGGTGTAGCCGGAGAAATCGAAATAGATCTGGAAGGTGAAGCCCAGCGTCGCCTGCCACGCCTCGGCGACCGTGACGGCCTTGCCGGCGGCGGCGGCCTGGAACACCGGATTGACGTAGGCCGCGAGCGGATCACCGAGGAACACCTTCTTGGCGAGACCCACCGTCAGCAGCATCAGGCCGCGGCTGAAGCGCTCGGCGGCGTCCGACCGGGCGTAGGGTGCCGCGTCGAACTGGTGCATGATCTCGCTCCAGCGCACGAGCGGGCCGGCGAGAACCTGCGGGAAGAAGGCGATGTAGAGGGCGTACTTCACAAGCCCGAAGGCGGGCGCCCGACCGGCCCGGAGGTCGGCCAGGTACATGATGTGGTGGAAGGTGAAGAACGAGATGCCGAGCGGCAGGGCGAGGCCCAGCCGCGGTGCGCCGAGGCCGGGAATCAGGTTGGCGAGGTCGGCGACGAAGTCGAGGTACTTGAACACCCCGAGCAGGGCGAGGTTTCCCGCGATGGCCGCCGGGATCAGCCAGCGGCCGGGCCAGCGGCGGTAGAGGCGGGCCACGCACCAATTCGCCAGGATCGAGCCGGCGAGCAGCGGCACGAAGCGGATATCCCACCAGCCGTAGAACACGAACGACAGGCTGACCAGGAGCGGCAGCCGCCAGGCCGGCGCGGCGCGCGCCACCAGCCCGTGCAGGACCAGGGCCGCCGGCAGGAACGCGAGGAGGAAGACGAAGGAGTTGAACAGCATCGGGCGAGGCGGCGGGGAAGGCGCCGGGTGGGCCGCCGTTGTCTCCGACCGGGAGGGACCGCCTTGTCGGGGATCGGCGCAGGCGCGTCAATCGGGGTTCCACCTGGCACAGATCGAGCTCGATGACCCGGCCCGGCTGGCCTTCCGAGAGGCCGGGTTCCGGCCGAAGGGTCCCCGGGACAGGGTCCGCTCCGTCATCACCCCCCGCGCCGGGCCGCCTCGATGGTCAGGCCGAGCCCGACCGAGCCGAACGTGTCGCCCTCCACCACCCGGGCGGCCGGTAGCGCCGCGGTCAGGGCGGCGCGCAGGTGCGGCAGGCCGGTGGAGCCGCCGGTGAGGAACAGGGCGTCGATCCGCTCCGGCGCCAGCTCCGCCTGGGCGAGGCAGCGCTCGATCCGGGCCGCCACCGCCCGGGCGAGGTCGCCCGTCTGCGCGGCGAGGCGCGCGCGATCCACCGGCACCGAAAGACCGCGTTCCACGAGACCGAGATCGAGATCCGTCGCGCCCCGTTCCGAGGCCGCGATCTTGGCCCCCTCCACCGCCCCCGCCAGGGCATGGCCGCGCTCGCCCTCCACCGCCTCGCGCAGGCGCGCGACGAGGTCGGGGCGGGCGCAATCGCGGATCACCTCGTCGATCTCGCGCAGCGTCTTCTGATTGTACAGGCGGTTGATCGCCGACCACGTGGCGAGGTCGTGATAGTAGGCGTTCGGCACGGCGAGGTCGCCCCGGCGCATCGGGCTGCCGAGGCCGAGGAGCGGCATCACCGTGCCGAGGCTGAGCTGCCGGTCGAAATCGGTGCCGCCGATGCGCACGCCGTCATTGGCCAGGATGTCGCCGGCCCGATCCGCCCGGCTCCTCCGCTCGGGCGACAGGCGCACGATGGAGAAGTCCGAGGTGCCGCCGCCGATATCGGCGACCAGAGCGATCTCCTCGGACCGCACCTGCCGCTCGTAGTCGAGGGCGGCGGCGATCGGCTCGTACTGGAACGAGACCTCGCGGAATCCGACGTCGCGGGCGATGGCGCGCAGCGTGTCCTCGGCCCGGCGGTCGGCCTCCGGATCGCCATCGACGAAGTGGACCGGACGGCCGTGGACCACGCTGTCGAGGCTCGCGCCGCAGGCCGCCTCGCCCCGCGCCTTCACCGCGGTCAGGTAGCGCGCGATCACGTCGCGCAGGCGCAGGCGCTGGCGGCCGACCGGGGTCGCCTCCTCCATCAGCGGCGTGCCGAGCACCGATTTGAGGCCGCGCATCAGCCGCCCCGACAGGCCGTCCACGTAGGCCGCCGTGGCGGCTCGCCCGATCACCGGCTCGCGGCCGAGCTCGAAGAAGATCGCGCTGGGGATCGTGCGGTGCGCGCCCTCCAGCGGCAGCAGGATCGGCCCGTCGGGACCCGCATGCCCCAGGGTGGTGTTCGACGTGCCGAAATCGAGGCCGCAGGCCGCCATCGTGTTGGGGATCCGGATGTTTCGAGCAGGGCCGTGGGGCCTACAGGTCCGCCCGGTCCGGGTCCAGGCCGGCTACGGCTTGGCTGGTATGGCGGGAAGCGTGGACAGCGCCATCGTGGCCCCCCGGAGCCGGCGCCGGCATGCTATGAGGCGCCATGCGTTCCGACATCGATCTCGGCCTGACCGGCGAGCGCCCCGCGCTCCTCGACCTCACCGAACTGCTCGCCACGCGGCTGCTCGTGCAGGGCAATTCGGGCTCCGGCAAGTCGCACCTGCTGCGGCGCCTGCTGGAGCAGAGCGCCGGCCTCGTGCAGCAGGCGATCATCGACCCGGAGGGCGATTTCGCCAGTCTCGCCGACCGCTACGGCCACGTCGTGGTGGAGGCCGACGGCGACGACGCCGCCCTGCAGCGGATCGCCGCGCGGGTGCGCACCCACCGGGTCTCGGTGGTGCTGTCGCTGGAGAACCTCGATGCCGACGGGCAGATGCGCGCCGCGGCCGCGTTCCTCGGCGGGCTGTTCGACGCCGACCGGGATCATTGGTACCCGATGCTGGTGGCGGTGGACGAGGCCCAGCTCTTCGCGCCTGCCGCCGCCGGCGAGGTCTCGGACGAGGCGCGGCGCCTCTCCCTCGGCGCGATGACCAACCTGATGTGCCGCGGGCGCAAGCGCGGCCTGGCCGGGATCATCGCCACGCAGCGCCTCGCCAAGCTCGCCAAGAACGTCGCGGCCGAGGCGTCGAATTTCCTGATGGGCCGGACCTTCCTCGACATCGACATGGCCCGCGCCGCCGATCTCCTGGGACTGGAGCGCCGCCAGGCCGAGACGTTCCGCGATCTGCCGCGCGGGCATTTCGTGGCCCTCGGGCCGGCCCTGTCGCGCCGCCCGCTCACCGTCGCGGTCGGTCCGACCGCGACGGTGAGCCGGAGCTCCTCGCCGGTGCTCGTCCCCCTGCCCGACGCGCTGGCGGACGCCCGGTCTCTGATCCTCACGGCGAGTCCGGAGGAGAGCGCCGTGCCCTTCGCGCCCCGCCCGAAGCCGCGTCCGGCACCGGCCCCGGACGTGCTGGTGCAGCTCGCGAACTACCGGCCGCCGGTTCCCCTGGAGGAGCCGGAGGAGGAGCCGATGGATCCGGAGGCGCGCGAGGCGGCCCTGTCCGAGGTGCTGGCCTCGGTGCTGGCGGATGCGGATGCCGCGGCCTGCACCCCCGCGACACTCTATCAGGACTTCACGGTCCGGTGCCGGATCCGGCGCCTGCGCGGCGACACGATGGGCCTACCCGAATTCAAGCGGCGTCTCGCGGTCGCCCGGGCCGAGGCCGGGGGCGCGGTCGCCGACAATTCCACCTGGGCGCGCGCCCAGGTGGTCGCGGCCGGACTGCCGGACGACCTCGCCGGGCTGTTCCTGGTCGTCGCCCGGGCAGCGATCGAGGGCGCCCCCTGCCCCACCGACACCATGCTGGCCGAGGCCTACGGCACCAGCTCGGGCGGCCGCGCCCGGCGGATGCTGGCCTACCTGGAGGAGCGCGGCGCCATCGTCACGCGCAGGGACCTGCGCGGCGCACCGATCATCGCGGTGCCGGATCTCGGGGTCGAGACCGGGCCGGGCGAACCGCAGATGCTGCCGACCGGACCCAAACGGCGCGCGGGGTAACGCACCCCGCTCAGACGCTGCGCCGGCTTTCGAGCTTGGCGAGTTCCACCGCCGCGCGCAGCTCGATGTCGGCCATCAGCCCGTCGAGCCGCGGATCCCCCGAGGGGCCCGGGCGCTCGGCGAGGCGGGACGCGATGGCGCGCAACTCCTGCGGCGCGACCCGGCCGCCCAGCAGGGCGGCCTTCAGCCGGTCGAGGCCGTCGAGGAGATCCTGGCCGCGCTTGGCCGAGCGCCGCCGCCGCTCCTGCGGCGTCTCGCTCTCGGTCTGGAGGAGCAGGACCGCGTCCAGGCCGGTGAGCGTCGCCGCCGCCGCGGGGGCGCCGGCGCCGGTGGCGGCACCCGGGGCCGCGCCGAGGCTGAAGCCTCCGCCGCCCTCGGTCCGCCGGAGGGTGGTGACGCCGCCCGCGCCCTGGATCGGCTGGCGAGTCTCGACGCGCATGATCCGGTTCGCGTTGCTCCAAGCGCCCCTGCGCAGAACGTGAAATTCGGCCCGCGGGGTTAAGCGCGGGTAAACAAGCCGGCAGAAGCTGCCGGGTCGGCAGCTTCGGTGCCGGTCGATCCTGATGGGCCGCCGCATGCCGGCCGGATAATGATATCTTCTTTCAGCGACTTACCGGAAATTTCCGGATGGCACGACGCTGGCAGGAGGGGGGCAGGTCCGTTCACCCTCGAAAAACCCGGCATGCGCCCGAGCCACCCCTTCAGTCTCATCGGATCGGCTCGCGCCGCGCTCGCCGCGGGCGTGCTCCTCCTGGCGGCGATGTCCGGCCCGGCGTTCGCCCTGTCGCGGGTCAAGGACCTCGCCTCCATCGAGGGCGTGCGCCAGAACCAGCTCGTCGGCTACGGCATCGTCGTCGGCCTGAACGGCACCGGCGACACGCTGAACAACATCCCGTTCACCAAGCAATCGCTGCAGGCGATGCTGGAGCGCCTCGGCGTCAACACCCGCGGGGCCACGATGCGCACGCAGAACCTCGCCGCCGTGATGGTGACGGCGAGCCTGCCGCCCTTCGCCGCGCAGGGCACCCGCATCGACGTGACGGTCTCCTCGCTGGGCGACGCCAAGTCGCTCCAGGGCGGCACCCTGCTGGTGACGCCGCTCCTCGGCGCCGACGGCGAGGTCTACGCCCTGGCGCAGGGTTCGGTGGCGATCGCCGGCTTCGCCGCGGAGGGGGCCGCCGCCAAGATCACCCGGGGCGTGCCCACCAACGGACGCATCTCCAACGGCGCCAACATCGAGCGCGAGATCGCCTTCAAGCTGAACGACGCCCGCGCCCTGCGCCTGTCCCTGCGCAACCCCGATTTCACCACCTCGAAGCGCATCGCCTCGGCGATCAACGACTTCATGGGCGCCGACACCGCCGAACCGACCGATCCCGCGAC
>CAXTCV010000014.1:0-37656 GCA_964242725.1 uncultured Methylobacterium sp. | reverse complement strand
TCCTGACCTCGAAGGACGAGGAGATCGACGAGCTGTTCGGCCTCAAGATGGGCGCGGACGACTTCATCCATAAGCCGTTCTCGCAGCGCCTCCTGGTGGAGCGCGTGAAGGCGGTGCTCCGCCGCTTCGCCAAGGAGGCGCCTGGCTCGCCCCCCCGCAGCGAGGCCGAGGTGGCGGCCCGCTCGCTCGAGCGCGGTGCGCTGATGATGGATCCGGAGCGGCACACCTGCACGTGGAAGGGCGAGGCGGTGACCTTGACGGTCACGGAGTTCCTCATCCTCCAGGCGCTCGCTCAGCGCCCAGGCGTCGTCAAGAGCCGCAACGCCCTCATGGACGCGGCCTACGACGATCAGGTCTACGTGGATGACCGCACCATCGACAGCCACATCAAGCGGCTGCGCAAGAAGTTCAAGGTGACCGATCAGAGCTTCGACATGATCGAGACGCTCTACGGCGTCGGCTATCGGTTCAAGGAGGCGTGATCCACAGGATCCGCCGCATGTCCGCCCGCACACCAGCCCAGACCGAGGATGCCGCGCCGCGCACCTCCCTCGCCCAGGCCCTGTCACGGCCGCTCGCCTGGCCCCGCGCCCTCTGGGACGCGATCGGCCAGCGCGCCTCGTCGAGCCTGACGCGCCGCATCGTCGTCCTCAACCTCGTCGGCCTGATCGCCCTTCTCGTCGGGTTCCTGTACCTCAACCAGTTCCGACAGGGTCTGATCCAGGCACGGATCCAGAGCCTCGCCATCCAGGGCGAGATCATCGCGGGTGCCATCGCGGCCTCCGCGTCGGTGGACACGGACACGATCCGCATCGATCCCGACAGGCTGCTCCAGCAGCAGGCGGGAGAGTCCGCGGAGGAGGAATCGCAGCCGCTCGCCTTCTCGCTCAATCCCGAGAAGGTGGCGCCGTTGCTCTCGCGGCTGGTGACGCCCACGGGCAACCGGGCGCGGGTCTACGATCAGGAGGGCGGCCTCCTGTTCGACACCCGAACGCTGTTCAAGCGCGGCGACGCAGGACGCCAGGACCCGCTGCAGCCGCGGCCGCACAAGCCAGGGATGCTCGAATCGGTCTTCCAGACCGTTCAGACGAAGCTGAGCGGCCTGTTCGGCAGCCGGGCCGAGCCGGCGGAGGAGACGGGGCCGGTCAACGGCCACTCGCTTCGGGAGGTGCAGGCGGCGCTTGGCGGCAACCGCGGCAGCCTCGTGCGCCGCAACCAGATCGGGGAGACAACCGTGTCGGTGGCGGTGCCGATCCACCGGGCCGGGTCGGTCCGCGGCGCGCTCCTGATCTCGACCCAGGGTGACGCCATCGACCGGGTGATCGCCTCGGAGCGGTTCGGGCTGCTGCAGGTGTTCCTCGTGGCCTCGGCCGTGATGGTGGTGCTGTCGTTCCTGCTCGCCGGCGCCATCGCGGGGCCGGTGCGCCGCCTCGCGGAGGCCGCCGAGAAGGTGCGGATGGGCATCAAGACCCGCGAGGAGATCCCCGATTTCACCGAGCGCACCGACGAGATCGGCCACCTGTCGGGCGCGCTCCGCGACATGACCCAGGCGCTCTACCGGCGCATCGACGCCATCGAGAGCTTCGCGGCCGATGTCAGCCACGAATTGAAGAACCCGCTGACGTCCCTGCGCAGTGCCGTGGAGACGCTGCCGCTGGCCAGGAACGACGATTCGCGCGGCCGGCTGATGGCGATCATCCAGCACGACGTGAAGCGCCTGGACCGCCTGATCAGCGACATCGCCGACGCCTCGCGCCTCGATGCCGAACTCGCCCGGGCGGAGGCCCGGCGGGTCGATCTCCGGCGGCTGCTGACCACCGTGGTGTCGGTGGCCAACGAGCGGCGCCGGCCCAAGGATTGCCTGATCCAGCTCGACGTCGAAGCCACGGCGTCGGACAACGACGCACCGTTCACGATCGTCGGCCACGACAGCCGGCTCGGTCAGGTGGTGAACAATCTCCTCGACAACGCCCGTTCGTTCTCGCCCACCGACGCGAAGGTCCGCGTCGTGCTGCGCCGGGTCCGGAGCGAGGTCGAACTGGTCTGCGAGGACGAGGGGCCGGGCATCCCCGAGCATGCCCTGGAGCGCATCTTCGAGCGCTTCTACACCGACCGCCCCGAGCAGGGGTTCGGCCAGAATTCCGGGCTCGGCCTGTCGATCTCGCGCCAGATCGTGCAGGCCCATCGCGGCACGATCCGCGCGGAGAACCGCCCCGGCGCCCCCGACGAGGAGGGCGAGCCCACCGTTCGCGGCGCGCGCTTCATCGTCCGTCTGCCGGCCGCGCCGCGCCAGCTCCACGCGTGACGACCACGCTCCACGGCGCCTGCTGCGCCCTCGGCGGCGGCGGCATCCTCATCCGCGGCGAGCCCGGCTCCGGGAAATCGAGTCTCGCCCTTCTCCTGGCCGCCGAGGCGGCCGGCAGCTTCGTGGCGGACGATCGGGTGGTCTGCGCGGTCAGGCGTGGCCGGCTCGTCGCTCGCCCCCATGCCGCGCTCGCCGGCCAAGTCGAGGTCCGGGGGCAGGGAATCCTGCCGGTCGCCGATCTCGGCCTGGCGTTCGAGACCGAGACGGAGCTTCACCTCGTGGTTGACCTCGTGGCCTCGTTGCCGCGCCTGCCCGAGCCGCCCGAGCCCGCCGACCTCCTCGGTGTCGTACTCCCGCGCCTCGTCCTCGATGCGCAGGTCCGCGCCGCCGGTCTGGTGCCGCTCCTCGTCCGTGCGGCGCTGCGAAAGCACCGGCCGTGACTTCGCAGCCGCACAGGTGGCCCGAGTCGCGCAGCGGTGGTGCTGCCCCATGGCATGTCAGATGCGGCCGTGGCATGATCCGGTCGATGTCCAGGCAAAAAAGTCGCGTTTGCCTTGTGGGGGTCTGTGCGATGCACAACATGGCGGCACACACAGGACGTTGGAACACGTGTCGATGATTGGCATGGTGCTCGTCACCCACGGGCTGCTGGCGACCGAGTTCAAGGCCGCTTTGGAGCACGTGGTCGGCCCGCAGGATCAGATCGAGACGATCACGATCGGGCCGGAGGACGATATGGAGCTGCGACGACGGGACATCATGTCCGCGGTCTGTCGCGTGAACAGCGGCGAAGGCGTCGTGGTGCTCACCGACATGTTCGGGGGCACGCCCTCCAACCTTGCCTTGTCCTGTATGAACGGCGGCTCGGTGGAAGTGGTGGCGGGCATCAATCTGCCGATGCTGATCAAGCTGGCGAGTGTCCGCGACGAGGAGAATCTCGGCGACGCGGTGCTGCATGCCCAGGAGGCCGGGCGCAAATACATCAACGTCGCCTCGCGGGTTCTCGCAGGGAAGTAGACGGCTCCTCCGGGTCCAGGATCGTCGCTGCGGGCGCGGGTCGCCGGGAGCGCGCGGTGATCCCGACCGATGCCGCGATCACCAAGCCGATCGCGATCCCCTGCACAGCGCTGATTCGCTCGCCGAGCAGCACGAGCCCCGCGCCCGTCGCGACTGCGGGCTCCAGGCTCATCAGCACGCCGAAACTCTTCCGGTCGAGGCGCCGGAGCGCGACCATCTCGAGGGAATAGGGGAGGGCGCTCGTCATCAGCGCCACAGCGAGGCCGGCCCCCAGGATCCCGGGGGTGAGCAGCCCGGCACCGGCCTCGGCCACGCCGAAGGGCGCGACGACGAGGGCGGCGGTCAGCATCCCCAGCGACACCGCTTGACCGCCATCGATCCGGCCGGCCCGCTGGCCGAACAGGATGTAGAGCGCCCAGGCCAGGGCCGCACCGAGATCCAGGGCGATGCCGAGGGGATCGAGCCCATCCCCCGTGCCGATCGGCAGGAGCAGCGTCAGGCCCAGGACAGCGACGCCGATCCACAGGAAATCGGAGCCCCGGCGCGACGCGATCAGGGCGACGGCGAGCGGTCCGGCGAACTCGATCGCCACCGCCGGCCCGAGGGGCAGGCGCGCCAGGGCGAGGTAGAAGAGCAGGTTCATCAGACCCAAGGCGGCGCCGTACAGCGCGATCCAGCCCGCCTCCCGCAGCGGCAGGCTCCGCCGCCACGGCCGCCAGAGGGCGATCAGAATCAGCGCCGAGAAGCCGACCCGCAGGGATGCGGTCCCAGCCGCACCCGCGGCCGGGAACAGGCTTTTGGCGAAGGTCGCGCCGCATTGCAGGGAGACCATGCCGGCGACGAGGGCCGCGACCGACAGCACTTCCGGAGAGGGAAGAACCCGTCCGGCAGCCCTCACAGGATGAAGCGGCTCAGATCCGCATTGGCCGCAAGGTCGGCGACCCGGTCGCGCACATAAGCGGCATCGATCGGTACCGTCTCGCCCGACCGGTCGGTGGCGGTGAACGAGATCTCATCGATCACCCGTTCCAGCACCGTCTGGAGCCGGCGGGCACCGATATTCTCCACCGATGCATTCACCTCGACGGCAACGCGGGCCAGCGCGTCGACGGCATCCTCCGTGAAGGTGAGGGTTACGCCCTCGGTCTCCATCAGGGCGACGGTCTGCTTGATGAGGCTCGCCTCCGTGCTGGTCAGGATCTGGCGGAAATCGTCCACCGTCAGGGGCTGCAATTCGACCCGGATCGGCAGCCGCCCCTGCAACTCCGGCAGGAGATCGGCCGGCTTCGAGACGTGGAAGGCGCCCGACGCGATGAACAGGATGTGGTCGGTCTTCACCGGACCGTGCTTGGTGGCGACGGTGGTGCCCTCGATCAGCGGCAGGAGATCGCGCTGGACGCCTTCCCGGGACACGTCGCCGGAGGAGCGGCCCTCGCGGGCGCAGATCTTGTCGATCTCGTCGAGGAACACGATGCCGTTGTTCTCGACCTCGCGAATCGATTCGCGCACGAGCGCCTCGTCGTCCACGAGCTTGTCCGATTCCTCGGCGATCAGCGGCACGTAGGCGTCCCGCACGAGGATCCGCCGCGGCTTGCCGCGCTGGCCGCCCAGAGCCTTGCCGAGCATGTCCCCGATGTTGATCGCCCCCATGGACGCCCCCGGCATTCCGGGAATGTCGAACATCGGCAGGCCCGCAGACGCGCCGGATGTCAGTTCCAGCTCCACCTCCTTGTCGTCGAGTTCGCTGTTGCGGAGCTTGCGCCGGAAGCTGTCGCGCGTGGCCTGGCTGGCCGTGGCGCCGACCAGGGCGTCGAGGATCCGGTTCTCCGCGGCCGCCTCGGCCTTGGCCTTCACGCCCTCGCGCTTGGTCTGGCGGGTCAGGCCGATCGCCACCTCCACGAGGTCGCGCACGATCTGCTCGACGTCGCGGCCGACATAGCCGACCTCGGTGAACTTCGTGGCCTCGATCTTCAGGAACGGCGCGTTGGCGAGCCGCGCGAGGCGCCGGGCGATCTCGGTCTTGCCGCAGCCCGTCGGCCCGATCATCAGGATGTTCTTGGGCGCCACCTCCTCGCGGAGCGGGCCGGTGAGCTGCTGGCGGCGCCAGCGGTTGCGCAGCGCGATCGCGACGGCGCGTTTGGCGTCGTGTTGCCCGACGATGAAGCGATCGAGTTCGGACACGATCTCGCGCGGAGAGAACGTCGTCACCGCTATACCATCCCTGTTCCCGGCCGGATCGCCCGAGCCCTGCGCCGGGAATGGGGTCCCGCGCGTCCCCGCGCAAGGGGCCGCGCGGGGGCGTAAGATCGCGTCAGTGCCCCGTGGGCGAGGGGGTGGGCTCGGCCTTGTCGTGCGTCCCGAACCGTTCGACCAGGGTCGCGCTCGCCGCGTTCAGCCCTACGACCTCGACAACGTGCCCCCGCGCCCGGGCCTTGAGGACGACGCGATCCAGGGCGGCGACCGCCGAGATGTCCCAGAAATGCGCGCCCGTCACGTCGATGATCAACCGCTCGACGGGTTCGAGGACGTCGATCGCCTCCGAGAAGGTGCCGGCGGAGGCGAAGAAGACCTGCCCGGTGACCCGATAGGTCCGGGTCCGCCCGTCGCCTGAGCGGTCGGAGGTGACCCGGCTGAGCCGCGAGACCTTCCCGGCGAAAAACACGCCCGACAGGAGTACGCCGGCGAGGACGCCGAAGGCGAGGTCCTTGGTGGCCACCACCACCGCGACCGTCGCCAGCATCACCGCCGAGGATGGCAGCGGGTTCGTGCGCAGCTGCAGGAGGGAGCGCCAGGCGAACGTGTTGAGCGAGACCATGATCATCACGGCCGTCAGCGCCGCCACCGGCACGACGGCGAGGAGATCCTGCAGCGCCACGAGCAGCAGGAGCAGGAAGGCGCCGGCCACCAGGGTGGAGAGCCGGCCCCGTGCCCCCGAGGAGACGTTGATCACCGACTGGCCGATCATCGCACAGCCGCCCATGCCGCCGAACACGGCGGAGGCCATGTTGGCGACGCCCTGGCCCATGCACTCGCGGTTCTTGTCGCTGGGGGTGTCGGTCATGTCGTCGACGATCTGCGCGGTCAGCAGGCTTTCCAGCAGGCCGACGGCGGCGAGCGTCGCCGCGTAGGGCAGGATGATGCGCAGGGTTTCCAGGGTCGGGGGCACGTCCGGCAGGGCGAAGCTCGGGAGCGACGACGGCAGGGCACCCAGATGCGCGACCGTGCGCACGTCGAGGTGGCAGAGCGCCGTGACCGCGGTGAGCACGGCGATCGCCACGAGGGGCGAGGGGACGACCCGGGTGACCCGCGGAAACCCGTAGATGATCGCCAGCCCGAGGGCGATCAGCCCGTAGGTCGCCGGCGTCACGCCGGTGAGTTCGGGAAGCTGCGCGAGGAAGATCAGGATCGCCAACGCGTTGACGAAACCGGTCATCACCGAGCGCGAGACGAACCGCATCAGCCGGCCGAGCCTGAGCAGCCCGGCCAGGATCTGCAGGACGCCCATCAGGATGGTCGCGGCGAAGAGGTACTGCACCCCGTGCTCACGCACGAGGTCGATCATCACCACCGCGGTGGCGGCCGTGGCGGCGGAGATCATCGCGGGCCGCCCGCCCGCGAAGGCGATGGTGCAGGCGATGACCACCGAGGCGTAGAGGCCGACCTTCGGGTCGACCCCGGCGATCACCGAGAAGCCGATGGCTTCCGGGATCAGGGCGAGGGCGACGACGATGCCGGAGAGCGTGTCGCCGCGGATGGTGCCGAACCACGGGCCGAAGACGCCGCGGGTCGCGGAGGTGTTGCGCTGCATGTGATGAACAATCCGCACGAGACACGCGTCCCCGCGCGGGGCGGACGGGAGGGCGTCTCGGATGCGTGGTCCGGCGGATCGGCGGCCGGAAGAGCCACCCGGGCTTTCACCGGGTCCTTGCGAATGCACCGGTCCTACGGCGCTCCGCGCGGCAACGCAACGGCGCCCCGGCGTCGGGGCGGCCTCAGGCTGCCCGCACCTGGGCCACGAAGCCGGAGACCTCGCCGCCCAGGCCGTTCGAGCGCCGGGCGATGTCGGCGGCCGCCTCCAGGACCTGCGTGGCGCTGACGCCGGTCTCGTGGGCCGCGTTCAGGACCAGGGCCATCGTCTCGGTGACCGAGCGGGTCCCGCTCGCCGCCTCGGAGATGCTGCGGGCGATCTCCTGCGTGGCGAGTTGCTGCTCCTCGACCGCCGCGGCCACGCCGATGGCGATGCCGTGCACCTGCTCGATCGTGCCGCCGATCTCCTCGATCGCGGAGACCGCCTCGTGCGTCGCGGCCCGCATGGCGGCGATCTGGCTGGCGATCTCTTCGGTGGCCTTGGCGGTCTGCGTCGCCAGCTCCTTCACTTCGGTCGCCACCACGGCGAAGCCGCGTCCGGCCTCGCCGGCGCGGGCGGCCTCGATCGTGGCGTTCAGGGCGAGCAGGTTGGTCTGCCCCGCGATGGTCGAGATAAGGGACACGACCCGGCCGATCCCATCGGCGCTGCGGGCCAGGGCCTGGACGCTGGTGCGCGTCCGCCGGGTCGCCTCGACCGCGCTCTCGGCCGCGCTCGACGTCTGAGACACCTGAACGCCGATCTCGCTCGCGGTCGCGGCGAGTTCCTCGGTCGCGGCCGCAACCGCCTCGACATTGTGCGCGGTGGTCTCGGCGGCGCGCGTCACCGCCTGGGACTGGACGCCGGCATGCTCGGCGTTGCCCGCCATCGCGGCGGCCGCCCGCTCCATGCCCGACGCCGCTCCGGCGAGATGCGAGACGAGGCTGCCGATGCTGCCCTGGAACTGATCCGCGAGGCTGGCCATCTCGCCGCGCTTGCGCGTCGCCGAATCGATATCCTGCCGCTGATGCTCCTGGCGGAGGGATTCGGCTTCGAGCAGGGTCTCGTTGAGGATCCTGGTGCTCGTCCAGATCGCGCCGATCTCGTCCCGGCGCGGCTTCACGGTCGGGAGCGCGTGATCGCCCCGCGCCAGTCGCTCGATCGCCTCCGCGACCGCGCGCAGCGGCCGGGCGATCTGGCGCTGCCCGACCAGAACGCCGAAGGCGCAGCAGATCAGCGTGCCGGCGAGCGCGAGGCCGAGGAGGACGAGCGTCCGTGCCTGGAACAGCGCCTGGGTGTCGCCCTTGACCGCCGCCATTTCGGTGCGGCCCTGGCTCACCAGGGCGTCGATGCTGGTCTGGAAAGCCTTGCGATTCGCCTGATTGGCGTCGTTGAAGCCCAGATCCGCGGCGGCGCGCGGGCTCACGGTCTCGCCGGCTTCGGCGAGCGCCGTCCGCAGGGTCCGGAAGGAATCGGCATTGCGCGCCATCACGTCGAAGAGTGGACGCTCGGAGGGCGCGACCTTCGGCGCCCAGTCGGCGCGCAGGGCGTCCATCTCGGCCAGGCCCTTCCGGAGCCGGGCGGCGTATTTCGCGGCCTCGGTGCGGTCGGCGGAGGCGTAGATGCCGCGGGAATCCATCGTCACCTCGGCGGCGAGGCGGTTGAAGTTCGCCGCGTCGAGCGCCCGGATGGAGGCACTCTCGACGCTGGTGAGCGCCTGTTCGAAGCTGCTCAGCGTCGCCACGCTGACGCCGGCGACGATCAGCGTCGTCAGGCTGCAGGCGCCAACGAAGCCCAGGAGTTTTCCGCCGATATTCATGCTCGTCCAACCCTGAAGGTTTGATTGGATGCAAAATATCTCAGATTGATCAAAAGGCGGTTAACTGTGCCAAGTCACGCGCTATTGGTATCTGCGGCTTATCCTACGTTCATTCGCCGGATTTGACGGAGCGCTCGGGCGTCTCGGCCCCGTCCAGCGCCTCGATCACCAGGTTGCCGTTCGTGTAGACGCAGATCTCCGCCGCGATGGCCATGGCCCGGCGCACGATCGCCTCGGCGTCGAGAGCGCCGTCCTCCAGGGCCCGGGCCGCCGCCAGCGCGTAGTTGCCGCCCGAGCCGATCGCCATGACACCGCTTTCGGGCTCGAGCACATCGCCGGACCCCGACAGGAGCAGGCTCACGTCGCGGTCGGCGACGAGCATCATCGCCTCAAGACGGCGCAGGTACCGGTCGGTGCGCCAGTCCTTCGTGAGTTCGACGCAGGCCCGGGTGAGCTGCCCGGGATATTGCTCCAGCTTGGCTTCGAGCCGCTCGAACAGGGTGAAGGCGTCGGCCGTGGCCCCCGCGAAGCCGCCGATGACCGCTCCCTTGGCCAGACGCCGGAGCTTGCGGGCGTTGCCCTTCACGATCGTCTGGCCGAGGCTCACTTGCCCGTCGCCGCCGAGGACGACGCGGCCGCCCTTGCGGACCATCAGGATCGTGGTCGCGTGCATCTGGGGCACGGCGCCCCGGTCGTGCTGCGTATAGGCGTCCTGGCTCAAGGTTCGGCTCCGATCTCGATCGGGTCGAAATGGGGAGTCTCGACGGCGCCGTCCAGCCGTTCGTTCGGGGTCGGCCCGCGACTCCGCGCGGTCCGACGGAGCCTACTCCGCGACCGCCTCGGGGGTCTGGACCGATCCGGCATCCGCGAGGATCGAACGGGCGGCGGCCTCGGCCAGGAGGGCATAACCGCGATCCGCCATGTGCAGGCCGTCGGAAGCGAAGAGCTGCTTGGTCGTCAGCTTCCCCTCCCGCACCCAGCCATGCATCAGGTCGGCGCGCCGGATCACCGGCACATCGAGTTCGTCGCCGATGCTGCGCACCGCCTCGAGGAACCGCGACGCGCCCGGGGTCGCCTCGAGCTTCGGGCACCATTGCGGCTCCATCAGCACGACATCGATGCCGGCATCGCGGATCCGGCGGATCGCCGCCACCGTGGCCTCGCGGAAATGCGCGATCGAGACCCCGCGCAGGGGGTCGTTGCTGCCGGTCTGCCAGATCACGAGCTGGGGTTCGGCCGCGATGACGTCGCGGTCCAGGCGCGCCAGCATGTCGTCGACGTGCTCACCGCCGATGCCGCGATTGACCACGGAGACATTGATCCCCCGCAGCGTCCTGCGCAGGTCGATCTGGAGGCGGGCCGGATAGGCGTTGGCCGGGCTCGACGCGCCGATCCCTTCGGTGGACGACGAACCGAAGGCCACGATCTTCAACGGCGCGCCGATGGCGATCTGGCGGGCGACGTGCGGCAGATCCGGGCTCTCCTGGAGTTCGATCCCGAAGAGATCCAGGGATTCCGGCAGGAGATCCGCATAGGCGAGGACCGCCGAAGGCAGGACGAGGAGACCGCCAAGCACGCCGAGGCGGCGCAGCATCCGGCGGACCGGCCGCGCAGGCATCTGGGCTTTGGCGAACTTTGACACGGGATCGACGGCTCCAGCGCTCCTGAAGGACGGATACAATCTGTCGCATGGGTTCGGAAAGCGCCGTTTGTCGGACCGCTTGAAAGTCAGATGAATTCGTAACACAAAATTAAATACGGGCGGCCACCCGGTGCGGATTCAGGATTCGTCAACGGGTCTGCCGGCCTGCGGCACCGGCCAGCCCGATACGGCACGGACGATGCGTCCGAGGTCGTGCGGATCTCCGGGGAGGGCGGCGGAGACCGTGGTTCGTCGCTTTGGGCGCCACGTCCGGACGGGCTGCGAGCCGCGTCGTGCCGTCCCTGGGTCGACCGCTTGCGCATCGCGATCCTCACCTCCTCCACCGAGCCCCGCGGCACCGGGGTCCATGCCCTCGCGCTGGGCGAAGCGCTGTGCGCGCTTGGTCACGAAGCCGTCGTCCACGCCCCGGATCCGACCGGGCGCGGCTTCTTCCGCGACGCGCGCTGCCCGGTGATCTCCGTGGCGGCCAAGCCGACGCGCGGATCCGCCGCGGCGATGGTCGGGGCGCGGATCGCCGACTACCTGGCCCATTTCTCGACGCCCGCCGCCTGCGATTTCGACGTGTTCCACGCCCAGTGCAGCATCGGCGGCAATGCCCTGGCGACACTCACGCGCCGGCGACTGGTCTCCGGATTCGCGCGCACCGTCCACCGCATCGACACTTTCGCGGACCCGCAGCTGGCCCGATGGCAGGATCGGGCGATCGTCGATGCCGGCCGCCTGCTCTGCGTCAGCCGGACCTGGGCGGCGACGCTGGCGGCTGAATACGACGCGCAGGCCGAGGTCGTCGGCAGCGGCGTCGACGCGGGGTTCTACGGGCCGGAACCGGGGCCCGGCGACGAGGCCCTGCGCCGGCGACTGGGACTCGGCGTCGGGCCTGTCTTCCTGAGCGTCGGGGGATTCGCGGCGCGCAAGAACACCCGCGCGATCATCGCGGCCTTCGCGGCGCTCCACCGGCGCTTTCCGACGGCGCAGCTCGTGGTGGCGGGACAGGCGTCGATCCTCGAACCGGCCGGATACGAGGCCCTGTGTCATGCCGCGCTGGAGGATGCGGGTCTGCCCGTCGGTCCGAACCGGCCGGTCGTCCGGACCGGACCGATCGCCCAGGCGGACATGCCGGCCCTCTATCGGCTGTGTTCGACGCTGGTCTCCCCGTCCGTGACGGAGGGCTACGGCCTGTGCGTGCTGGAGGCGATGGCCTGCGGCATCCCCGCGATCGTCTCCGCGCGCCCGCCCTTCACCGAGTACCTCGCCCCCGGCGAAGCCCTCTCGGTGAATCCGGAGGATATCGAAGCCCTGGCGGCGGCGATGCGGGCGAGCCTGGAGCCGGAACGGCGGGCCCGGTTGCGCGAGGCCGGTGGCGATGTCGCCCGGGCCCATGCCTGGGCGGCCTGCGCGGCGCGGCATCTGCCGACCTACGCGGCGCTCCTGCCGGGGGCCGAGCCGGCGGTGCCGGCCGCCACCGGCTCGGCGGCCTGGAACACGATGCGGATGCCCACCGATGCCTGAGATGCGTTTCCACATCCGCTGGCCGGACGGATCCCGCGAAGCCTGCTATTCCCCCTCCCTGGTCATCAAGGACCATCTCGCGGTCGGTCAGGACTATCCCGTCGACGAGTTCGTCAGCCTGAGCCGGCTGGCCCTCGGCATCGCCAGCGAGCGGGTCCGCGTCCGCTATGGCTTCCCCTGCGGGCGGGCTCAGGCCCAGCTGGCCCGGATCGAGGCGGCCGCTCGCCGCCAGGGGGCGGGGACCGTCTACGTCGAATCCTTCGAGGAGTGACGGCCTGCGCCGGGACGAATCGCCTCGGGACGGAACCGGGCGCGCCCCGGGTTGTCGGCATGTCCGGGCGGTGAAGCTGATGAACGCGATGGTGAACCGGATTGCGACGGTCCTCGTCCTTGCCGCCATGCCGGCGGTCGCGCAGACACGGCCGTCGAGCACGGCGATGACCTGCCAGCAGGCCGCGCGGCTGATCCAGGCGCGGGGCGCCCTGGTCCTGGGCACCGGCGGCATGACCTCTGACCGGTTCGTGCGCGACCGCTCCTTCTGCGAGGCGACCGAGATCGCCAAGCGCGCCTTCCGCCCGACCCGGGACAACCCGAACTGCCTGATCGGCTACACCTGCTCCGAGCCCGGGGCCGGGGACTGGCCGGGCGAGGATTCCTGAGCCGCGTTGGTTGAGATGGGCCGCGGTTTCGCGTCCGGACGCTGTGCGTGCTTATGGCCCCGACCAAGCCGCGGAAGCCTCAGAGATGGGTCTCGGCAGACCCGCGCGCCGCGCGCATCGGCGCTGTTCTACCCCGCCGGACCGCCGGGCGCCGGTTCGAGGGCGACGATCACCCGGCGATCCCCCGCCCGGCGGGTGAACCCCGTGGCATCGAGGTGTTCCAGGAGCGGGATCGAGAATTTGCGGGAGATCCCCAGCGCCGCGCCGGCCTCCCGGGCCAGGAAGCCGGTCTCCGGCGTCGCCGCCTGCGGGAACGCTTCGATCAGGCGCGTGCGGGCACTCGCCACCGCCTCCCGGTGGAACAGGACCGCGCGGCGCTGGACCCGGTCGATGGCCCGGATGACCGTCCCGGCCCCGACCAGATAGGTCAGCGCTTCGCGCCGGCGCACGTCGCGACCCACGGCCTCGGTCTCGTCGGGCGGGTTGAGGCCGGCGCGCCGGAAGATCTGCTCCAGTTTCCGGGCGGCCTCGCTCTCGTTGCGGGCGGGGTCGAAATCGGCGCGCCGCCACAGGGTGCCGGCCTGGACCACCGTACCCGCCGCCGCGAGGGCCCGCAGGGCCGTGCCGGTGAGCGCGTCCGGCAGTGCCAGGGATCGAGACAGGCGTTCGAGCGCGATCCCGTGCTCCATCGGATTGTCCCGGTGATGCTGCGCCAGCGTCGCCAGGATCCCGGTGCGCAGCGCCTCGAAGGCCCCGGCGCCGACGAACCGGTCACCGATCTCCAGGGCCTCCGACTCGCTCAGCATGACGCGGACCCGGGCCGGGGCCGCCCCGGCGAGCCGGGCGAGGTCCACCAGAGGGGCACCGGCCGCGCCCGCCTGTCCGAGGCGCACCGCGATCGCCTTCGCGGGCTGCCCCGCGGCCAGGGCGGCGAGGTCGGCTAAAATGCGCGGGTCGTGGCGGCGGCGGCGACGGCTCCCCGGATCGAGGATGCGCCCGCCCGCGACCGTCGCGGCCGGCGAATCGAGCCGGAGCACGAACGGCTCCCGCGCCGGCACAGCAACCGGCTCGGCCAGGTGCAGCTGCGCCTGCGCGCTGGCCCCCGGCTCCAGGGCGTCCCGGTCGAGCAGGCGCAGCCGTGCCTCGACCTCGGTGGTCCCGAACAGGAGCCGGCAGGCGGTTCCGCCGCCGAGGGCGTCGGTCGCGCTGGCGGCCGCCGTGATCGCGACGTCGAGCCACACGCTCGGGGCGAGCAGACCCGGCAGAGCCAGGGCCTGTCCCCGGGCGATCTCATCGAGGCCGACGCCGCGCAGGGCGACGGCGGTGCGCCGCCCCGGCTCGGCCCGTTCCACCGGACGTCCGTGGATCTGGAGACCGCGCACCACCGCGCTCCGCCCGCCGGGCACGATCTCGACCGTGTCGCCGACCGCCAGCGCCCCGCGCCGGAGGGTGCCGGTCACCACGGTGCCGAAGCCCGCCCGGGAGAAGACCCGGTCCACCGGCAGGTACGGGACGCCGTCGTCGCTCCCGGGTTCCGCCTCTTCCAGCAAGGCGGCGAGGGACGCGGTGAGGTCGGCGAGACCCGCGCCCGTGACCGTCGATGTCGGGATGACCGGGCCCGTCTCGAGCCCGGCGCGCGCCGCCGCGGCGGCGATCTCGGCTGTCCGCGCCGCGAGGGTCTCGGGCGTGGCGAGATCGGATTTGGTCAGCGCGAGGACGCCGCGGCGCACGCCGATCAGCCGGGCGATCTCCAGGTGCTCGACGGTCTGCGGCTTGATGCCTTCTTGGGCATCCACCGCAAGCAGAACGGCGCGCATGCCGGTCGCTCCCGAGACCATGGCGCGCACGAATCGCTCGTGGCCCGGCAGGTCGACGAGGTCGATCTCCCCGAACGCCGAGGGGAGCAGGGCGAAGCCCGGGACGATGGAGACGCCGCGGGCCCGTTCCTCCTTCAGCCGGTCCGTCTCGATCCCGGTCAGAGCGCGCACCAGCGCGGTCTTGCCGTGATCCACATGCCCCACCACGCCCACGAGAAGTGTCTTCAACGCAGTCACCGACCCGACCATCGCTACGGCGCCGCCGTCCACGCGGAGCGCACACATCTCGTCGTAGGGAATCCCGCCGCGCCGGCTCTTCGTCGAGCCATGGGCCGCCGGACGGTCGGGGCCGGGGCGTGCGCGGCAGATGGATTGTGGACAATCTGTCTTGCCACGTGGTTACGAAATGTGAAAGGGCGATTTTAACGCAGTGCAGCATCTTGAACCGCAGCGATCGCCGGCGCGGCGCACTTGCGCCCGCGCGCAGCGTCGGTTTCTGCTAGTTTGGCCACGGTCGATGGTGCGCGGGGCTGCGACCGGATCGACAGTTCGGTGCAAGCCGATGGGCGTACACCCGGTCGGGTCGGCTGAGTCACGAAGAGGAGCGCATGAGCGAGATCGAAAGCGGCAGCGCAGCCGAGCCGCGCGAGATCGAGCTGAAGCTCGACTGTGCCGGACCCGACCTGGCGGCGCTCGCCGCTCATCCGCGCCTCCAGGGCGCTGCTGCGGTCGAGCCCCAGCATCTGGTCACCACCTACTACGATACGGCGAAGCGCGACCTCCGGGCGGCCGGCCTGACCCTGCGCGTCCGCGCGCAGGGCGGCCGCCATATCCAGACCGTGAAGGCCGGGTCCGGCGCTGTCGGATTGTTCGACCGGGCCGAGTGGGAAACCGAGATCGCCGGCGCGGCGCCCGATCCGGCCGCCTGGGCCGGCACGGCGGCCGAGCCGGTCCTGCGCGTGGCCGACGCGCCGCTGCAGCGATTGTTCTCGACCGTCGTCATGCGCCGCGAAATCCCGGTTGCTCAGGGCAACTCCCGGATCCTGGTCACCCTCGACGAGGGCCGGGTCGAGAGCCCGGCCGGTGACGCGCCGCTCTCCGAGCTCGAGCTGGAGCTTCAGGACGGCGACCCGGCCGACCTATTCCAGCTCGCGCAGGCCCTGGCCGAAACCGTGCCGCTGCGCCTGGGCGTCCGCGCCAAGAGCGCCGTGGGCTTCGCGCTGATCGACGGGAACGGCCGCGGCGCGGTCAAGGCCGAGCCGACCGAGCTGCCGAAGGGTGCGACCGTCGGCGCGGTGTTCCGCCGGGTGGCACGCGCCTGCCTCCGCCACATGCGGCTCAACGAGGACGCGTTCCTCGAAGCCGGACGGCCGCCCGAGGCCCTGCACCAGATCCGCGTGTCCCTGCGCCGTCTCCGCTCGGCGCTGTCGCTGTTCGCCCCGATGCTGGAGGGCGACCCCCGGGCGGGCGGCTTCAACGACGAGATCAAGCGTGTCACCGAGCCCTTCGGCCACGCCCGGAACCTCGACGTGTTCCTGGGTGATACGCTGCCGGAGCTGGCCAAGGCGCGCCCGGATGAGGCCGGCCTGGACGATCTCCGCGCCCGGGCCGAGGCGGAGCGGGAGCGCGCCTATGACCTGGTTCTGGCGACCCTGCAGAGCCCGCAATGGCGCGGCCTGATCATCGATCTCGCCGGGTGGATCGAGGCCGGGGCCTGGGCCGCGCAGCCATCCGCCGCCGAGGACGGGCGCGATTTCGCCGCCCGGGTGCTCGACAGCGCGCGTCTCAGGCTGAAGAAGCGCGGCCGCGGCCTCAAGCGTCTCGATCCGCATACCCGGCACCGCGCGCGGATCGCCGCCAAGAAGCTCCGCTACGGAGCGGAGTTCTTCGCCGGCCTGTATCGGCGGGAGAAGGATCTGCGCCGACAGGCGAAGTTCGGCGACGCGCTGTCGGATCTCCAGGATCATCTCGGCGCGCTCAACGACCTGGAGACGGCGCGGACGATGACCGAAAGCCTGTCGGGACCGCCGATGCCCGGTTCCGACGATCCGGGGACGCGGGAGCTGCTCAAGGCCGCAGCCGAGGCGCGGACCGATCTCCTCGACGTGAAGCCGTTCTGGCGGTGAAGCGCGGCCGCGCCGTATCGGGGCAGCCGGTTTGACGCGCGGACCGGACAGCCGGCGGCAGGAGGGTCCGCCGCCGGCACGAAGGTCGGGCCTGGGGGGCACCCGAACATCGTCCCGGCGGCGTCGCGACGGAGGCGGATTGCGCTGGGGGGACTTGATCCACCTGCCGTCGACCGCGCATCAGCGCAGCTATCGCGACCGTTAGCATCGCGATGTTGCCCAAGCGTGTCTGGCCGTCAGCGAAGTCGCAGAAGTTGTAACTTCCCCGCGACGCGGGGCGGTGCCGCCAGCCCGGCCCCGCGTCGCGTTGACCGATCGGGCCGCGCCGGCTTCCTTCCGCGCCGTCCTCTGCTATCCCTGCCCCGTCTCCGCTCCCGTCCGGGCCCCGGCAAAGTCTTCATGAACGTCCTGCGCGATCTGCTCGGCCAAGTGAGCCGCACCGTCACGGCCTATGTCGGCGACAGGGCGCTGATGCTCGCCGCGGTCTCGGCCGCAGCCAATGTCATCGTGGCCGACGGGGAGGTGGCCGGCCCGGAGTTCGACGCCGCCCTGCATGGGCTGAGCGCCGATCCCGTCCTGATGAAGGGCTATGACGCGCTGATGCTCGAGACCGAACTCTACGAAGGCATCGCCCGGGCGCGAACCCGGCTCGGGCGGACGGAGAATCTGCGCCACGTGACGGCGATCGCGGAGCGGCCCGCGAGCCAGCGCGAGAACGTCTTCCTGATCGCCGCCGATGTCGCCGATCAGGACGGGATCAGCAACATCGAGGCGAGCGCCCTCGGCGCGATCGCCGCCGCCCTGCAGGTTGACGGGGTCGAACTCCTCCGGGCCAATCCGGTGCGGCGGCGACCGGCCTGACGGCGCCGGTTGGCACCGGCGTTGCTGCGGCGCCGCGCGCCGCCCCATGCGGTCCGTGTGGTACGGCGCTCCGCCCAAGAGGAACCGGCATGGCCGAGACGAATCCGAGCAAGACCCACAATCTCCGCGCGGACGGAGCGCGCCTCTGGGCGACGATCCTGGAGACCGCGGCGTTCGGCGGCACGCCGGCCGGGGGCATCCGTCGCCTCACGCTTTCGGACGAGGACGGTCGCGCGCGCGACTGGTTCCGGGATGCCTGCGCGGCAGCCGGGCTCGAGGTCTCCGTGGACACGCTCGGGACGCAATACGCCCTCCGACCGGGCCGGGACCCGAGCCGGAAGCCGGTCGCCTTCGGCTCGCATCTCGATACCCAGCCCACCGGCGGCAAGTTCGATGGCGTGCTCGGCGTCCTGGCCGGCCTCGAGGTCATGCGCAGCCTGAACGATGCCGGCATCGAGACCGAGGCGCCGCTGATGGTGGTCAACTGGACCAACGAGGAGGGCTCCCGCTTCGCCCCCGCGATGATGGCCTCGGCCGCCTATGCCGGGGACTTCACCGCGGATGAGATCCTGGCCAAGCGCGACGCCGACGGGACCACGGTGGCGGAGGCGCTGGACGCCATCGGCTATCGTGGGGTCGAGGCGGTCGGCACGCGGGAGATCGGCGCCTTCGTCGAGCTGCACATCGAGCAGGGCCCGATCCTGGAAGCCGAGGGCAAGACCATCGGCGTGGTCGAGGGCGGCCAGGGCATCATGTGGTTCGACGGGGTGATCACCGGCTTCGAGAGCCATGCCGGCACCACGCCGATGCCGCGCCGGCGGGATGCGCTGCTGGCGCTGTCGGAGTTCGCGCTGGCCGCCGAACGGATCGCCCTGGCGCACGCCCCCTCGGCGGTGGCCACGATCGGCGAGGCCAAGATCCTGGCGCCCTCCCGCAACGTCGTGCCCGGGCGGGTCGCCTTCACGGTGGATGTGCGCGACCCGCGCTCGGACGCCCTCGACGCCATGGAGGCCGCCCTGGGCGAGGCCGCCGACGCCATCGCCGGACGCCGTCGCCTGGACATCGCCCTGAACCGGATCTGGCGCAAGGAGCCGGTCCCGTTCGACCCCGCCATCGTGGCGGCGATCGACGCGGCCGCCGAGAGCCTCGGCCACGCCCGCCGCCGGATCATCTCGGGGGCCGGCCACGATGCCTGCAACCTCGCCGCCAGGGTGCCGGCCGCGATGATCTTCGTGCCGTGCAAGGACGGGATCAGCCATAACGAATCGGAATCCGCCACCCAGGCCGACTGCGCGGCCGGCGCCGATGTCCTGCTCCAGACCGTGCTTCGTCTGGCCAACGCACCCCGCCCGGACGGCCGCGAACCGGCCGCGGCCGAATGACGGCGGCTTGGCCTGCCGACGGGCGCCACGAGCCGCCGCGCCGCGACGCGCGGGAGCGGCAACGGGGCGGAACGTCCGGTGGTGTACCGGCGCCGAAAATCCCGTAAGGACCGCACCATGAGCGCGCGATCCCACCGCGACGCCCGGGGCCGCCCCCTCGTCGCGGTCACCGGCATCGGCGTCGTTTCCTCCCTCGGTCGGGGACAGGCCGAGACCTGGGCCGCCATGGCGGCGGGCCGGTCCGGCATCCACGCCATCGCGCGGTTTCCCACCGACGGCCTGCGCACGCGCATCGCCGGCACCGTGGATTTCCTCGATACCGAACCCCTGGTAGCGCCGCTCCTGTCCGAGCGCTTCGCCGCGGCGGCGGCCGAGGAAGCGGTGGCGCAGGCCGGGATCGGCAGCGCCGGCGACTTCCCGGGGGCGCTGTTCATCGCGGTGCCGCCGGTGGAGATGGAATGGCCGCAGCGGCAGGCCCTGGCTGAGGCCGTCGGCGGCGACGGTCCGGTCGATTATGCCGGTCTGCTCCGGGCCGCGGCGACCCGCCGGTTCGATGCCTGGCACGACCTGTTCATCTTCGGCACCGTCGCCGACCGGATCGCCGACCGCTTCGGCACGAAGGGCTCGCCGATCTCGCTCTCCACCGCCTGCTCGTCCGGCGCGACCGCGATCCAGCTCGGGGTCGAGGCGATCCGGCGCGGGGAGAGCGCGGCGGCGCTCTGCATCGGCACCGACGGCTCTGTGAACCCGGAATCGCTGATCCGGTTCTCGCTGCTCTCGGCACTCTCCACCCGCAACGACGATCCGGAGGCGGCCTCAAAACCGTTCTCCAAGGATCGGGACGGCTTCGTCATGGGGGAGGGCGCCGCAGCCCTGGTCCTGGAGGACGCCGAGGCCGCGAGAGCCCGGGGCGCCGCGATCCTCGGCTACGTCCTCGGCTGCGGCGAGAAGGGCGACGGCTTCCACCGGACCCGCTCCAGCCCCGACGGTGCGCCGATCATCGCGGCGATCCGGGCGAGCCTGGAGGATGCCGGGCTCGAACCCGACGGGATCGACACGGTCAACGCCCACGGGACCTCGACGCCGGAGAACGACAAGATGGAGGCGCTCGGGCTTGCGGCCGTCTTCGGGGCGCGGGCGTCCACCCTGCCGGTGACCTCGAACAAGTCGATGATCGGCCACACGCTCACGGCCGCCGGGGCCATCGAGGCGGCGGTGTCGCTGCTGACCATCCGCCACGGACGCATCCCGCCGACCATCAACCATCGCGTCCCCGATCCGACCATCGCCCTCGACATCGTCGAGACGGCCCGCGACCTGCCGGTGCGGACCGTGCTGTCGAACGCTTTCGGGTTCGGCGGCCAGAACACCTGTCTGGTCCTCGGCGCGGAGCCGGCGTGAGCGGCACGGATCACCACCGCCGCGTCCTCGTCACCGGCGGCGCGTCCGGGATTGGCGCGGCGAGCGTCCGGGCCCTGGCCGGCGCGGGCTTCGCGGTGGAGTTCACCTATCGGTCCTCGGCGGACGCGGCCCAGGCGCTGCTGGCCGAGCTGCGCGCGGTCCATCCGGACCGCAGCTTCGCGGCTCACCCCCTCGACCTCGCCGACCGGGGCGCCCTCGACGGCTTCTGCGAAGCCGCGGAGGAGACGGCCTATTACGGCCTCGTCCACAATGCCGGCCAATCCAGCGACGCGCTGGCCGCCATGCTCGATCAGGCGCAGGCCGAGGCGGCCATGCAGGTCAACTTCTTCTCACTGACCCGTCTGTGCAAGGCGCTGGTGCGGGCGATGACCCGGGGACGCGCCGGGCGCATCGTGGCGATCGGCTCGGTCGCCGCCCTGCGGGCGAATGCCGGCAACGCCGCCTACGCCGCCACCAAGGGGGCGCTCATCGCCTATTGCCGCACCCTGGCGATCGAAACGGCCCGGCGCGGCGTCACCGTCAACGTCGTCGCGCCTGGCTTCGTCGACACCGCCATGCTGGCGCGCTACGCCGCCCATCGGGACGGCATGGAGCGGCAGATCCCCGCCGGACGGTTCGCCCGGCCCGAGGATATCGCGGCGCTCGTGGCCTTCCTCATGGGCGAGGGGGCATCCTACATCACCGGGGCGGTGCTGCCGGTGGATGGCGGCCTGACCGCGATGATGGGCATCCACCGGGCCTGACCGATGCCCCGCCGAACCGGACGATCCCGCCGATGCGCGCCAGCCTCGCCCTCACCGCCGCCCTCAGCCTGTCGGCGACGCTCGCTTCCGGTCCCGCGCGGGCCGAACCCGAGCCCTACCGGGTCTCGGGTCTGCCGCCGGGCGAGGCCCTGAGCATCCGCGCGGAGCCTGATCCCGCGGCCGAGCAGGTCGGTGAGATCCGTGTCCGCGCCCTGGTCTTCGGCTGCACCAACGATACGCCGAGCCGGACCACGTGGTGCCGGGTCAAGGCCGGCCGAACCTTGGGCTGGGCGCGGCGGCGCTACCTGGCGCCGGAGTGATGAGAGACAGAATGCAAGCCCTCCAGCTCTTCGGCGACCGCGACCTGCGCCTGACCGAGATCGCGGCGCCGCCCGTCCCCGGTCCGGGCGAGGTGCGGGTCCGCATCCGCGCCGTCGGGCTCAACTTCATCGATGTCTGGGGCTTCCGCGGGATGGCCTTCGCCAAGCGGAAGCTGCCCCTCGTCGTCGGCGCGGAGGCGTCCGGCATCATCGAGTCGGTGGGACAGGGCGTCACGGGCCTCACGGCCGGCGACCCGGTCGTGCCCTACGGGGCGATGACCTGCGGGCAGTGCCGGGCCTGCCGCGAGGGCCGGGACAATCTCTGCGAGGATGTCTCCGGCGTGATGGGCTTCCACGTCGACGGGTTTGCCCGGGAGCTGGTGACCCTGCCGGCGCGCCTCGTCGTGCGGGTGCCGGAGGGGGTCAGCGAGACCGATGCCGCCTGCGCGGGGATCGCCTTCGGTACCGTCCAGCACATGCTGTTCGACAATGCGAGGTTGGAATCCGGCGAGAGCGTGCTGGTGCATGCCGGCGGCTCGGGGATCGGCACCGGGGCGATCCGCATGGCCAAGGCGATCGGCTGCACCGTCTTCACGACGGTCGGCGACGACGAGAAGGGCCGCAAAGCCGCCGCACTCGGCGCCGACCACGTCATCAACTACCGGACCGAGCGGTTCGAGGGCGAGGTCCGGCGGCTGACCAAGCGCAAGGGCGTCGACGTGGTGTTCGAGCATGTCGGCGCCGACACGTGGAACGGCTCGCTGCTGTGCCTCAAGCGCGGCGGACGTCTCGTGACCTGCGGGTCGACCTCGGGCGTCTCGGCGACCATGAACCTGATGCAGCTCTTCCAGCAGCAATACCGCATCACCGGCTCGTTCGGCTGCGCGCTGGCGAATATCCGCCAGTCCCTCGACAAGATGGCCGCCGGCATCCGGCCGGTCGTGGACACGGTCTACCCGCTCGCGGATTTCGCGCAGGGTCTGGAACGTCTCGAATCGCGCCGCGTCTTCGGCAAGATCCTGGTCGGCCTGTAAGGCCGTCGTGGGTCGGCGCAGGGGCTGCGCGCCGGAGCATGTTTCGCGCTGCGGCAAACCTGGCGTAAACGGTGCCGGACGGGTGGCTTGGGGGGCGGCCCGGATCGAGCCCGGGAAACGAATGTGCTGCGTCTCGCCCTCCTGTTGAAACGGTCGTACCCGCGCCTCCTGGGCTACGCCACGATTCCCCTGATCCGCGCCCTGGTCTGGCTCGCCCGAATCCTCGGGCCGGCGCGCGCGACCGCGTTGGGCGCCGCGTTGCTGCGCCGGATCGGGCCCCTCCTGCCGGCCCACCGAACCGCCCTCCTGAACCTGCGGGCGGCCTTCCCCGAGATGCCGGAGGCCGAGCGGCGCGCTATCGCCCTGGAGGCCTGGGACAATCTCGGGCGGACGGGCGCCGAGTACGCCCATCTCGACGGCCTGTTCGATTACGATCCGGAGGCCACGGGCCCGTTGCGGACCGAAGTCTCGGGCATCGAGCATTTCTTTGCCCTGCGCGACGACGGCATGCCGGGACTGATCTTCTCCGCCCACCTCGCCAACTGGGAATTGCCGGCGATCTGCGCGGCCCGGTTCGGCCTCGACGCCACCGCCGTGTTCCGGCCGCCCAACAATCCGGCCGCCGCGCGCCTCGTGCAGGAGATCCGCCGCCGGTCCATGGGCGGTCTGGCCGCCTCGAGGCCGGGCGCCGTCTTCGCCATGCGCGACGTGGTCGAGAATGGCGGCCATCTCGGCCAGCTGATCGACCAGCACTTCACCCGTGGCGTCGTGGTGGAGTTCCTCGGCCGGCCCTGCCTCGCCAACCCGCTGCTCGCCAAGCTCGTCCGTCACTACGAGTGCCCCGTCCACGGCGTCCGGGTCGTGCGGCTGCCGGAGGGCCGCTTCCGCCTGGAATTGACGCCGCCGCTCGACCTGCCGCGGACCGCGGACGGGACCATCGACGTGCCCGGCGCCGTGCAGGCGATGACCGCGGTTGTCGAGGGCTGGGTGCGCGAGAATCCCGGTCAGTGGCTCTGGATGCACCGCCGGTGGCGCCCGGACATGCTGCCCAAGCCCCGGACGGCGTCGCCAGCGTCCCCGCCCCCGGCCGAGGCCTCTCAAGCCAACGTGATTTCACAGAAAGCGGACCAGACGCTCTGATGTCCCGATGAATCCCCGGCACCGCGCCCCGACCCGCGACCGTCGCGCGCTTCGCGCTGCGGTGCTGCTCGGCACCGCCGTGGCTGCCTCCGCGGCGCAGGCCGAGCCGGTTCGCGCGGTCGTGGAACTGTTCACCAGCCAGGGCTGCGGCGCCTGCCGCACCGCCGATCCCGTGCTGCGCGACCTGGCCCGCCAGCCCGGGGTGATCGCCCTGACTCTTCCGGTGACCTACTGGGATTATCTCGGTTGGAAGGACACGCTGGCCTCGCGGCCGCTCACCGAGCGTCAGCGCGCCTATGCGCGGGCGCGCGGCGCCCGGCAGGTCTTCACTCCGCAGGCCGTGATCGACGGCAGCGGCGTGGTGGTGGGCTCGGATCGGGCGAGCCTCGACCGGCTGATGCACGATGCGTCGCAGCGCGGCGGGCTGCCGGTGTCGGTGCGCAGCGAGATCCGCGGCGACCGGATCCAGGTGGAGATCGGGGCGGCGCCGGACCTCGCGGCCGATCTGCGCGGGGAGGTCTGGCTGGTCCCCGTGCTGCGCAGCCGGGTGATCGCGATCCAGACCGGCGAGAATGGCGGCCGGACCGCGACCTACGTGAACGTGGTGCGGGGCCTGCAGCATCTCGGCCACTGGACCGGCCGGGCGGTCAGCTTCGACGTGCCCGACACGCAGGCGGCGATCGCGGAAGCCGACAGCTGGGTCGTGCTGCTGCAGGGCGGCGCCGACAATCGGCCCGGCCGCATCTTCGGGGCCGCCAAGGGGCCGGGGCTGTAGCGCGTCGTCCCGAAACGGTGGCCCCGGCCATCCGACCTATTTCAGGCTGATCGGATCGATCAGCCGCCGGCCCTGCTGCCTGTGCCGGTCCTTCGACTCGCGGGCGAGCAGCCCGAGGCGGGCCTCGATGCGATCGGATTGGCGACCGACGAGGCCGATCATCGCGTCCATCGCACGGCTCAACAGAGCCACGGTCCCGATGATGGCCGCCTCGATCAAGCTCGCGAGACCGCGTCCGATCCGGTGGACGATGCGCATAAGATGTTTCTCGGTTTCAGCGGCGCGGGACGCGCCTGCACGATGCCCAATTAGCGGCGGCGGGCGGGCGCGGGATGGGGCCAAAAGCGGCACGAGGCCGAGGGCCCGGCGCGGAACTATTTCGAGACGGGCGGGCGACGGATCGAACCGGCGGGGCGGCAGGCCCGTTGCATGGAGTGCGCCCGTTCGCCCGCGCGTCGGGCGCCTCCCCTTGAGTGTCGGCCATGCGGCGACGCCACCTCCTGTCCGGAATGCTCGCGACACTGTCGCTGGCGGGCGGCCGCACCGCCGCGGCCGATCTGGACGTGGACGTGTTGGTGGCGCTCGCGGTGGATGTGTCATTGAGCATCAGCGAGCCGCGCTTCGACCTGGAACGGCGCGGTTATGCCGAGGCCTTCGCCGACCTCCGGGTCCTGCGCGCCATCGGCGACGGGCCGGCCGGGCGCATCGGCGTCGCCCTGTTCGACTGGGCCGGGCCCGGCGAGCAGCGCGTCGCGGTCGACTGGATGGTGATCGCGTCCGCGCAGGATGCGGGCCTCTTCGCGGCGCGGCTCGCCGCCGCGGAGCGCCCCTTCTACGGCCGGACCGCGATCGGATCCGCCATCGGCTTCGCCACAGACCTCCTGGCGCGGGCACCGTTCCGGACCGACCGGAAGGTGATCGACGTCTCGGGTGACGGCACCGGCAATGCCGGCCGCTCGATTGCGGAGGCCCGGGACGCCGCCGTCGCGGCCGGGATCACCGTGAACGGGATCGTGATCCTCACCGATCCCGAGGGGATGCCGGGGTTCCTGCGAGAGCACACCAACCCGGCCGGCGGCCTCGCGGCCTATTACCGGAACCTCGTGATCGGCGGCGAGGGGGCGTTCGTGATGACCGCCGAGGGCTTCGAGGCATTCGGGCGCGCGATCATCGCCAAGCTGATCCGCGAGATCTCCTGACGGGCGACGCGCCGAGGGCCGCCCGATCGGACGACAGGGCCTCACAGAAGTCACCGCCGGTGCTCGCGCAGCACGTCCTTGCGCGCTAGCTTCATCCCGCACGCGCCCGGCGAGGCGCGGCCAGGGAGGTAGCGGCATGCGGATTTCGGCCGACAGGCTGTCCGCCTTCGTGCGGGACATCTTCGTCCGCGAAGGCTGCGCCGAGGCGGAGGCCGAGCGGATCGGCCGCTTCCTCGTCGCCGCCAACCTCACGGGGCACGACAGCCACGGCGTCGTCCGGGTGACCCGCTACGTGGAGTGGCTGCGCGCGGGCGAGGTCGAGGCGGGCCGGGTCCCTGAGATCGTCAGCGACGCCCCGAGCTTCGCCCTGGTCGACGCGCAGTACGGGTTCGGGCAGACCGCAGGGCCCTTCGCCACCGATCTCGGGATCGCCAAGGCGCAGGCGAACGGCGTGGCGATCGTCGCGCTCCGGCATGCCGGGCATCTCGGCCGGATCGGCGAATGGGCGGAGCGCGCCGCGGCGGCCGGTCTGGTCTCGGTGCATTTCGTCAACGTGTCGGGGAGCCTGCTGGTGGCGCCCTTCGGCTCCGTCGAGCGGCGGTTCTCCACGGCCCCCTTTGCGGCCGGCTTCCCGGTGCCGGATTCCGAGCCGGTCATCCTCGATTTCGCCACCTCGGCCGTCGCCGAGGGCAAGGTGCTGGTCGCGTCCCGGGGCGGCAAGCCGTTGCCGGAGGGCGCGCTGATTGAACCGGACGGCCGCCTCAGCGCCGATCCCGCGACCCTGTTCGGCCCCCTCGACGGGGACGCGCGCGACAACCAGCGCGGCACGGGCGCGATCCGCGCCTTCGGCGAGCACAAGGGCTCCGGCCTCGCCCTGATCTGCGAGTTGCTCGCCGGCGCGCTCACCGGCTCCGGGACGGCGGGGCCGGGCCGGCGGCGGATCTGCAACGGCATGCTGTCGATCTACGTGAGGCCCGAAGCCTTCGGGACCGAGGATGCGCTCGCGACCGAGGCGCGGACCTATCTCGACTTCTTCAAGAGCGCCCGGCCGATGCCGGGCGCCGAGGTCTTGCTGCCCGGCGAGCCGGAGCGTCGCATGCGCGCCCAGCGCCTCGCCGAGGGGGTCCCGTTGCCGGAGCCGGTCTGGGAGACTCTCCTGGCCGCGGGCCGGCCGCATGGCCTCGACGGGGACGCCTACCGTGACTGAGCCGGGTCCGCGGAAACGGGCCTGATCGCACGCGATTTCGGCGACCCCCGGCCATAACGGGGGCGCCGCTTCAAACGGGGACGCCATCCCCGCGTTTCGGGAGGACCACGAGGCCGCGCTTACGCTGGCTCATGATCGGCCTGTGCATGGCCGCCCACGCGATCAACTACATCGACCGCGCCAACCTCGCGGTCGCAGCCCCCTCTCGGGCCAAGGACCTCGGGCTGAACACCACCGACCTCGGCCTGATCCTGTCGGACTTCTTCTGGACCGACGCGATCATGCAGCAGCCCTCTGGCTACGTCGCCGACCGGGTCGGGGCCTAGCTCCAGGTCGCCACGCCCTCAGGCGATGGGCTCGCCGAGCGCCCGGGCCGCCGCCGGGCGCGCGGCGAGGCGCTCGTACCAGCGCCGCAGCGCCGGGCGCTCGATGCGGTCGGTGGGGAGGTTCAGCCAGCGATGCGCCGCGCAGGCGAGGGCGATATCGGCGATGCCGAACCGGTCGCCGACCATGTAGGCGCGATCCGCGAGATGCGCGTCGAGGATCGCCGCCATGGCCTCGGTCTTGGCGACCGAAGCGACGATGACGCTGCGGTCGGGCGCCGACGACCGATAGAGTTGCCAGAAGGCGTCGCGCATGGCGGGCGTGAAGCTGGTGGCCTGCCAATCGAGCCACTGCTCGACATGGGCGCCGGCGCGGGGATCATCCGGCAGCGCGAGGGCCGGGCTGATCGCCGCGAGATAGCGGAGGATCGCGTTCGACTCCCAGAGGACGAAGCCGTCCTCCTCCAGCGTCGGCACCAACCCGTTCGGGTTCAGGGCGCGGTATTCCGGATCGGCGACGATTCCATGAGCACCGCCGGCCGCGATCCGCTCGTAGGCCAGTCCGGCCTCGTCGAGCCCCCAGACTGCCTTCTGGACGTTCACCGAGGTCAGCCGACCCCAGAGCCTGCGCATCGTCACGCGTCGTCCTCATGCTTTTGGCGGATAGGGATGCTCGCGCCCGTCGGGATCGGTCACTCGCTGCCCATCGACGGTCTCGCGCAGGTAGCCGGGCCCGACCGGCACCTTGCCGTAGCCGCCGGGAATGTCGAGCACGTAGGTGGGCTGCGCGAGCCCCGAGAGCCGCCCGCGCAGGGTCCGCATCAGGGTCTGTCCCTCCGCGACACCGGTGCGCAGGTGGCCGGTGCCCGGGGCGAGATCGCCGTGATGCAGGTAATAGGGCTTGATCCGGTTCTCGACGAAGGTCCGCATCAGGGCCTCCAGCGTCGCCGCATCGTCGTTGACGCCCCGCAGGAGCACGGACTGGCTCACCATCGGGATCCCGGCATCGATCAGCCGGGCGCAGGCGGCACGGGCGCCCAGCGTGAACTCGCGCGGGTGGTTGGCGTGCAGGGCGACGAAGACCGCGCCTCCGAATGACCGCAGGGCGCGCACGAGCGGATCCGTCACGCTGTCGGGCCGGACCACGGGGACGCGGGTGTGGATCCGCATCACGCGCACGTGGTCGATGGCCGACAGCCGCTCCGCGAGGATCCCGAGGCGTCTTTCCGAGAGCGCGAACGGGTCGCCGCCGGTGAGCACCACCTCCCAGATCCGCGGATCCCCGGCGATGTAGGCCATGGCGGCCTCCAGCTCGTCCTCGCTCAGCGTTCCGAGGCCGTTCGGCCCGACCATTTCCCGGCGGAAGCAGAAGCGGCAATAGACCGGGCAGACGTGCAGCGGCTTGAGCAGCACGCGATCGGGGTAGCGGTGGACGATCCCCGTCACCGGCGCGTGGGCGGCGTCGCCGATCGGGTCGGCCCGCTCCTCGGGCACGATCCGGACTTCCTGCGCGGTGGGCACGAACTGGCGGGCGATGGGATCGTCCGGGTCGGTCGGATCGATCAGCTCGGCCATGTCGGGTGTCAACGCCACGGCGTAGCGGGCCAGCACCGTGCGCAGCACCTCGGCCTCGACGCCGGAGATCAGGCCGGCGGCGGCCAGGTCGTCGGTGCTGCGCAGGGTATGGGTCACGCCAGGGTCTCCGCCACGGGGGTCCAGATGACGTCCTCGATGCGGCCGGCGCCGCAGGCCAGCATCGCCAGCCGGTCGAAGCCCAGGGCGATCCCTGACGCGTCCGGCATCGTGGCGAGGGCGGCGAGGAACTCCTCGTCGATCGGATAGCGTTCGCCGTAGACGCGGAGCTTCTCCGCCATCTCGATCTCGAAGCGGCGGCGCTGTTCCTCCGGGTCGGTCAGTTCGCCGAAGGCGTTGGCGAGTTCGATCCCGCAGACGTAGAGCTCGAAACGCTCGGCCACGCGGCGATCGTGGGGCGCCGGGCGGGCGAGGGCCGCCTCGCTCACCGGATACTCGCACAGGATCGTCGGCCGTCCGATCCCGAGATGCGGCTCGACTCGCGCCACGAGCACCCGGGAGAACAGGTCGGCCCAGGTATCGTCCGACGCGACCCGCAGTTCGGCGCCGATGACCGCGCGGGCGAGGGCGTCCCGATCGGTCTCGCCGGTCGGCGAGACGGTGGCGAGCAGGTCGATCCCGGCGAAGCGCTCGAAGGCTTCGGCCAGGGTGAGCCGCTCGGGTTCGGCGTAGGGATCCGCCTCGCGGCCGCGATGGGCGAAGCGGCGCACGCCCGCCGTGGCGGCGGACACGCTCAGCAGCGCGGTGCAATCCGCCATCAGCGCCGTGTAGGGTACGCCGGCCCGATACCATTCCAGCATCGTGAATTCCGGATGGTGCAGCGGCCCGCGCTCGCGGTTGCGGAACACGCGGGCGACGCTGAACAGCCGCGTCTCGCCGGCGGCCAGCAGCTTCTTGCAGGCGAATTCCGGCGAGGTGTGGAGATAGAGCGGCGTGCGCGCGCCGCTCGCGCCGACGGCCTCGGTGGCGAAGGCCGAGAGATGCGCCTCGTTGCCCGGCGAGACTTGAAGGCAGGCCGCCTCCACCTCGACGAAGTCGCGTGCGGCGAACCACGCCCGGATCGCCGCCAGGAGATTGCCGCGCAGGATCAGCGCCGGTCGTCGGTCGGCATGGCGGTCCGGTGTCCACCAGCGGGACGGCGACGCGGTCACGGCCGGGGCCGGGCGAGGGTCGGGTGGGTTCGGCACAGGCTCATCCTCGGCCCCATCCGGCCGGAGGGCCGAGGCGTTCGCGACGGACCCGGACCCGGCTCACGGCGACGGTTCGGCGCCCGCTGGCAACCGGGACGCAGATGCGATAGTGGCGAGGGTCCGAGATGCAGAGCCCGCGCTTGGCGCGTGCCGCCCCCCATGTCAATGCAGGACGCCATTCCGTGAAGGTGATCGCCTCAACGCTCCGTAAGGGCAACGTCGTCGATAAGGACGGCAAGCTCTACGTGATCCTGTTCGCCGAGAACATCCATCCCGGCAAGGGCACACCGGTGACCCAGCTCGACATGCGCCGCATCACGGACGGCGTGAAGGTGTCCGAGCGGTACCGGACCACGGAGCAGGTCGAGCGCGCCTTCGTGGAGGATCGCGAGCACACCTTCCTGTACAAGGACGGCGAGGGATTCCACTTCATGAATCCCGAGAGTTACGAGCAGATCGCGGTGCCCGAGGACGTGGTCGGGGACGCGGCCCCGTATCTCCAGGAGGGCATGGCGGTCATGCTGTCCATCCATAACGACGTGCCGCTGACGATCGAGCTGCCGCAGCGCGTGACCCTGGAGGTCACCGAGACCGAGCCGGTGCTGAAGGGGCAGACTGCCTCCTCGTCCTACAAGCCCGCCACCCTGTCGAACGGCGTGCGCACCACCGTGCCGCCGCATATCGCGGCCGGGACGCGCGTCGTCGTCATGACCGCCGACGGGGCTTACGTGGAACGCGCCAAGGACTGAGCGGGCGGCCGTCGCCGCACGTCTCAGTGCGGTGCGTGCGCGGCGCTCTCGAGGGCCGCGTAGCAGCCCTGCGACAGCGCCTGAGCCCGCAGCCGCTCCGGCGCGCTGAACGGTCGGCCGTCCTCCCGGAAGAGATCCTCTCTGAGGAGCGCGTCCGACGTACAGCGGGCGGCAATCCGGCAGAGCGGCGGCTCGCCGCCCGTGCGGGTGCAGATCGTCATGTAATCGGCGCGGAACGCTCGGAGGCCCGCGCGCGGGTTCGCCCCCGTGACCGTCACCACGCCGGTGAGCAGGGCGAGCAGGACCGGCTGGTGGATCAGGTAGACGGCGAGGCTGTGGCGTCCTGCGAAGGTCGCGCCGCGTCCGAGGGCCGTGCGCGGTGACCATGCGCCGAGGCACGAGGCCGCGAGTCTGGGCAGGCCGACCCGGCCGAGGACGATCCCGGCGAGCACCATCCCGAACCAGGGAAACAGCGGTACGTAATCATTGGTCCGCGGCGTCACCGCTCCGAGGCCCAGGAAGAAGAGCGCGGGCGCATCCAGCACCGCCGCATGCACCAAGAGCGGCGCGGCGAGAACCAGGGCCGCCGCCAGGGCGGTGACCGCAGCGGGCAGGAACAGGAAGGGCAGTCCGAGCACGCTCGACAGGGCGATGCAGTGCAGGATGCCGAAGAACACATACGCATCGGGGAATGCGATCCAGGTGCCGAGGGTCACCAAGGCGGCCGCACCGCCGATGCGCGCGAGCCGCAGCAGGGTCGGCCTGCGACGTATGCCCCGGCCGTTCATCAGGACGAGCCCGACACCCACGAGCATCAGGAAGCTGCCGGCGATGGTCTCGGCGGCGCGGTGTCCGGCCGGCGTCAGCGCGTAATTCTCGGCGGTCAGCCGGAGGTATCCGAGGTCCCAGAGCCCGTGGTAGCTCGCCATGGCGACGAGTGCCGTCGCGCGCGCCGCATCGATGATCGGCAGTCGGCTCCGCCGTGCCTCCGGGGTCGGGGCGGTCTGGCGCGGATCGATGGCGATGTCGGCGGACATGATGTCGAACCCAAACCACGCGGGCACGGTGGGTGCCAAGGGCTCGGCTGGCGGACCCGGAGCGGCACGCCATGATCGACGGGCGCTCTCGAAAACGTGACGCGCGCCGGGGTTCGATCTTTCGGACGCCTGCGATGACCGCCGAACGGAAGATCCGCCTCATGACCGTGAGCTTTCAGACCGTCGGTCAGCCGCCTGCGGCCGATCGACTGTTGCCGCCGCGCATACAAGCGCCGAGATTGCAACTCGGCCAAGCTCGCCTGCTGACGAAACGGGCTTCCCGGGAGTCAGGACTTCGTTAATCTTGCCGGAAGAGCGCGCGGCGTGATTCAGGGTAGGTTGCTCGGCCATGTCTGACGAACGCGGATCCGGGCCGGAGAATCTTGATCGGGCAGCGGAGCTCCGAGGCGGCGAGGCGATCCAGCGCGAGGACGAGGTCCTGGACCTCGTCGAGGTGGCCGGCCACATCAAGTGGTTCGACGTCTCCAAGGGATTCGGCTTCATCGTGCCCGATGACGGGGCGCCCGATATCCTCCTCCACGTCACCTGCCTGCGGCGGGACGGCTATCAGGCGGCGAGCGAGGGGGCGCGGATCGTCGTGGAGGCGGTGGAGCGGCCGCGTGGCTGGCAGGCCTTCCGGGTCATCTCCCTGGATCAGGCGACGGCGGTGCATCCCTCCGAGATGCCGCTGCCGCGGACCCACGTGACCGTGACGCCGACGAGCGGCCTCGAAACCGCCGTCGTGAAATGGTTCAACCGGCTGCGGGGGTTCGGCTTCCTGACCCGGGGCGACGGCACGCCGGACATCTTCGTGCATATGGAGACCCTGCGTCGGTACGGGATCGCCGAACTCAAGCCCGGCGAGGCGGTGCTCGTCCGCTACGGGGACGGCTCGAAGGGCGTCATGGCCGCCGAGGTCAGGCTGATCGACGGGGCGCTCCCGGCCTCGCATTAGCGCTCCGCCGCGATCCCGATCCCTGAGAGGACGCGACGAGGCGGCGATTTGCGGCCCGGCACCGCATCGTCCGCTCCGACGAAGGTGATCCCCGACGCGGATTCCCCCCGCGGGCGTCTTGGACTATCTCAGCGCGGAGCGGCGCCGAACGGCGCACCACTTTCCGAGAGGCACGAGCCCGTGAACGTTCTGTCCCGCCTCGCGACGGCCCTGGCCATCGCCGGCCTTGGCCTGACGACCCTCATTCCAGTCCTAGCGGTCCGCGCGCAGGCGCCGGCCCAGGCCGCGACGCCCAAGGCGGAGGCGCTGACGATCGTCACGAAGGCCGGACCGAAGCGCTTCGATGTCGAGGTGATGCGCGACGATGCCGGCCGGTCCCGCGGTCTCATGTTCCGCCGGCATATGGCGGCCGATCACGGGATGCTGTTCGATTTCGAGCGTGACGAGCCGGTCACCATGTGGATGAAGAACACCTATCTGCCACTCGACATGGTCTTCATTCGGCCGGACGGCACGATCAGCCGGATCGCGGCCGACACGGAGCCGTTGTCGACCGCGATCATCCCGTCGGGGAGCCCGGTCGTGGCCGTGCTGGAGCTCAACGCCGGCACGGCTGCCAAGCTCGGTATCCAGCCCGGCGACCGGGTGGAGCATGCGCTGTTCCGAAGCCGCTGAAGCGGGTCCGCACCGGGCGAACGCACCGGGAACAATCGCCTTGACCAACGCGTCGAACCGCGCCAGTGTTCCGGCATTGTTCCGGTGCGCCGGAACGCCGAGCCAGCGCGGAGGACCCGATGAGCAACGTTGCCGAGGCCGAGCTGTTCGGCAACGATGAGTGGTCCGTTCAGGCGGACGGGATCGAGCACCGCGATACGGGTTATTTCATCGCGCGCGGTGCGCTCGCGAGTCGACGGGCCGAGGGCCTCTGGGACTGGCCACTGCAGATGGCCGAGAAGCGCTGGTGCCGGCCGAGCACGTTCCGTGAGGCGTTTCTCGCTGCCCTCGAGTGTTTCGGCATCGCCCGGGACGCCGAGCTGATCCGTTCCTTCGCCCTGGGCTACGGGATCCGGGCCGTTGTCGCCCCGGCCGCCGAGACCTTCGTGATGCTGTCCGACATGCTGCAGCCTCGGGAGCTGCCGGCGCGGGTCCAGATGACAGCGCGGCCGGCCATCCGCGCGCTCACCGCTGCGGGAGCGTGACGCCTCAGACGAGGGACGACGATGTCGGTGGCCCGGGTGGGCGACCGGCCGCTGGTCTCCCGGGCGTTCCGGTCGAACGGAGGGCGATCCGCGCCGGAGGTCCGGGCGCCGGGGAGACGGAGGCTGCCAAACGCGCTACCCCTTTCGGGCGGTAAGGGAGACCCGACGATGGCGGATCAGGACACGGCAGGGAGCGCGGCGGGGCTCGATGGGCTGATCGCGCCGCCGCTGTCGCGGCGCGGCTTCGTGATGACCAGTCTGATGAGCGGCCTGACTCTCGCCACGACCCGGGTCGAAGCGCAGGTGATCCACACCGACGCCGCCGGCATCGAGGCCGGCGAGGTGAAGATCCCGGCCGCGGACGGGCCGATGCCCGCCTACCGGGCCGTCCCGGAGGGGGAGGGGCCGTTCCCGATCGTGCTGGTGATCGAGGAGATCTTCGGCGTCCACGAGTACATCAAGGACATCTGCCGTCGCCTGGCCAAGGTCGGATATTGCGCCGTCGCGCCCGAACTCTATGCCCGCCAGGGCGATCTCTCGACCATGACCGATCCCAAGATCATCATCCGGGACGTCATCGCGAAGGCGCCGGATGCCCAGTGGATCAACGACCTGGATGCTACGGCGGCCTGGGCCGGCTCGGCCGCGAAGGGGGATCTGCACCGGCTCGCGGTGATGGGATGGTGCCGCGGCGGGCGCGACGTGTGGCTCTACGCCGCGCATCGCCGCGACCTGAAGGCGGCGGTCGCCTGGTACGGGCCCATCGGCGGCGAGCGGACCGACATCCAACCGCGCACCGCCGGCGATGTCGCTGCGGAGATCAACGCGCCGCTGCTCGCTCTCTACGGCGGGGCCGACACAGGCATTCCCGTGGCCTCGGTGGAGGAGGCGCGCGACCGGGCGAAGGCCACGGGCAAGACCGTCGAATTGGTCGTCTATCCGGATGCGCCGCACGGCTTCCATGCGGATTACCGCCCGAGCTATCGACGCGAGGCCGCGGAAGACGGATGGCAGCGCGCGCTGGCCTTTCTCAAGGCGCACGATGGCGGCTGACCGAGTCGCAGTCCCTGCGGGGACGCGGCGCTCGTTCAGGGCGTAGAGGAACCGTCGCCATCTCGGATGAACCGCCGATTCCGATCGGCCCGTGGCATGGTCCTATCGCGGTGGGGCGCAGGTCCGTGAGGCGTGCCGGATCAGCTATCCCGGCGTTGGTCGAAGGCTGTGTTACTCAAGACACAACCAGAACTTCTCGATTATGCCAGGATCACAGGAGGCTCCGTGTCCGCGCGGATCTGGTTCGATACCGCGATGCGGTGTTGAACCGATTGCGGCGGCCGCCGTTCAGCCCCTGTAGAGTGTCCTGGCCCATGAGCGATTCGGTAAAGACCGGCCAGAAACCCGTGATCCTCGTCGTGGAGGACCAACCCGACGAGCGCTTCCTCGCGGCCACGCTCTTGGAGGATACGGGCTTCACCGTGATCGAGGCCGAGACCGCGGATCGGGCGCTCGCCATCCTCAACGACCGGGGCGACGAGGTGAGCGTCGTCTTCTCCGACGTCCGGACACCTGGGCCGATCGGCGGCTTCGAGCTGGCGCGGATCATCGGCGTGACCTGGCCGCGGGTGAGGGTTCTCCTGACGTCGGGAGACGCGGGCGATCAGCCAAGCGACCTGAGGGTTTCCGCAACCTTCATCCCGAAGCCCTGGCGCGCCGAGGATATCCTGGCCTGGGTCGAGCAGGCCGCGGGCCGCGCGCCCAGCACCGGCGGTCCGGCCATAATCGGTCCGGGCGGCAAAATTATCAGCCCCGGCCTGGAAACTTGAAGCGGGGGCGTCGTTATACGCCACTCCCGGAGCGCGGCGCCGCTCCCCTCTCCTGAAATACTGCGGATCGAGCGTCGCCATGAAGATCGTCGCTGCCAATCACGCGGATTCCCTCCGCCGCACCGGCGACAGGACTACGGCCGAGACGACGGTTCTCGAATCGGTGAGCGAGGAGCTGCGCAGTTTCTACGGCGAGGCCAATCACGTGCTGCCGCTGGAATTGGCAGACCTCGCGGAGCGCCTGGAGGGCTTCGGTATGGGGCAGGGCGATCGTCAGGTTGCCTGAGCCCGCGACAGCGCGCCGTACGGACGGCGCGACGCCCGGCGCCTGACCTGTCCGCGCTCCGCGCCGAGAAGACGTGCAGATCGACGGCCGTCCGAACGTGCTCTGGGCATCCCGCGAGCTTTCGCGGCAACCCGATAAAAATCACCGCCGCTCCCAGGCGCTCCTGCCTGCCCCTGCGGGCGCAGCGACTTGGACATGTCCGGTTGGTTCGGGCCCTACAGCCTCGACAAGTGCAGTGGCGGGTCGCCAACAGGAGAGAATCTGCTATTCAGCGCTGACAGTCCTGCCGGCGCAGCGCGTTTCTCAATCGAGCCTTTCATGCGTTTCACCGCTTTTCGCGAATCGCTCGTCGCGGTCGCGATCACGACCCTGGCCGGCTCGATCTCGGCACAGGCGGCGACGCCGCCGCCTCAGCCCGCAGATGGTCCTGGAAGCTTCGGCGACCGGAAGGTGGCGGTGATCAAGCGCCTCCTCGGGCGTGGCGCCGCCGGCAGCTTCGCCTTCTATACGGCGGGCGCCGCCCCGGAAGCGGGCCGCCGCGTCGCGGTGTTCCTGCATGGCTGGGGGGTCGTGAACCCGCAGAGCTATGGGGCCTGGATCGACCACCTCGCCCGGCAGGGATGGCTCGTGATTTTGCCGCGGTTCCAGGACGTGAACCGCACCCGCCCCGCTGACGCCCCCGCTCTCGCCGGATCACTGGTGAAGGCCGCCCTCGCCGACCTCGCCGGTGACAGCGAGGCCAAGCCCGACCTCGGGCGCGTCGCGATGATCGGCCACTTGGCCGGTGCGCCCATGGCCCTGGATCTCGCCGCCGAGGCCAAAGCGCGGGATCTGCCCGTCCCGAAGCTGATTTTTGCAGTGACGCCCGGCGGGATCGCCAGCGGGCCGAAATCGCGTGGCATCGCCCTCGGCGATCTGTCGGCCATCGATTCATCCACGATCATCGTCACCATGGTCGGCGACAAGGACACGCGAGCGGCCGACCTGGCCGCCCGACGCCTGCTACGCGAGGCGAGCGCGGTGCCGGTCGAGCGCAAGCTGTTCGTGCGGATCCTCTCGGACGATCACGGCTTCCCGGCCCTCACGGCGACGCTGGCGGCCCCGGCCGGTCTGGATACGGCCTACGACGGCGGCGCGATCAAGCCCGCTCCGGAGCCGAAGGACGCGCCCAAGGACAATCCGAAGCCGCCACCCTTCCGCTGGTCCGCCGACATGGCACTCACGGGCGAGCAGCAGACGCTGGTCGCGCAGGTGAACCTCGCCCGGGTGGACGCGCTCGACTACCTGGGATTCTGGAAGACCTTCGACCTCGCCGCCGCCGCGGCCTTTGCCGGCTCCGACGCGACGACGCTCAAGGCCAATCCGCGCCTTGCCGACATGGAGCGCTGGAGCGACGGCTGGCCGGTCAAGCGGCTCGCGGTCGAGACGCCCCGTCAGGTGCCGGCAGCGCAGGCCAGAATGCCGGCCGCACCGGCGAAGGATCCGGCGGTCCAAGCCAAGGCGACCGGGATGCCGGCCCGACGGCGCTGACGATCCCGAAATCGCGGCTTGGCCCTGGCGTATGGTTTGCTAGGCTGATCCCGTTCCGAACGGGAGCGATCTTATGCCCGAGTTCGTCGCCAGCCTGCTGGCCGCAGCGGCCTTCTGCCTGACCCTGCT
>CAXTCV010000013.1:0-39064 GCA_964242725.1 uncultured Methylobacterium sp. | reverse complement strand
GGCGCTGGCTCTTCCCGGTGCGGGTCATGGTGTGCCAGTGGTCGCGCACCCGGCCTGTGTTGAGCACGAACGGGAACGCCTCCGAGACCGCCAGGGCAAGGCTGGGCGGCTGTACCGCCACGAAGCGGGCGCGCTGGTCGAAGGTGTAGAAGCGCCCGTCGCCGAACAGCCGGGCCTTGCCCTGCGGGGCGCCGCGCGGCCCCGAGCGCTTCGGGATCGGCCACTGCACCGGCAGGGTCACGTCGTAGGCGGCGTCGCTGAGGTCGGTGAGCGCGCCGAGGTCGAAGTCGCGGGTGCCGTTGTTCTCGTAGGCCGAGAGCCCGGCATGCTCCCGGAAGATCGCGGCGGCGGAGTCGAATGCGAAGGCCCGGCCGTGGCCGAGCCGGCGGCCGACCTCCGCGAGCACCGCCCAGTCGGGGCGGGCCTCGCCGGGGCTTTCGAGGAAGCGGCGCTGGCGGGAGATCCGCCGCTCGGAATTGGTGACGGTGCCGTCCTTCTCGCCCCAGGCCTGCGCGGGCAGCAGCACCGTCGTCTGGCCGAGACCCCGGGCGGTATCGGAATCCGCCACCGCCTCGGAGACCACGTAGAGGTCGAGGCCGTGGAGCGCCTCCCGGATCTGGTCGGCCCGCGGCATCGAGACCAGCGGGTTGGTGCCCATCACCCAGAGCGCCTTGATCTTGCCCTTGGCGACCGCCTCGAACAGGGCGACCGCCTTCATGCCCTCGCCGGTGATGATCCGGGGCGCCCCCCAGAAGCGGCGCACCCGGTCGACCTCCTCGGGGGCGAAGTGCATGTGGGCGGCCAGCATGTTGGCCAGCCCGCCGACCTCGCGCCCGCCCATGGCGTTGGGCTGGCCGGTCAGCGAGAACGGTCCCATCCCGGTCTCGCCGATGCGGCCGGTGATCAGGTGGCAGTTGATGATGCTGTTGCCCTTGTCGGTCCCCTGCGCCGACTGGTTCACCCCCTGCGAGAAGGCCGTGACCACCCGGCGGGTGCCGGAGAAGAGGGTGTAGAACGCCGCGATGTCGGTCTCCGGCACCCCCGTCGCGGCGGCGACGGCCGCGGCGTCCGGTGCGATCAGGCGGGCGCGTTCCAGGGCACCGTCGAGGCCGGCCGTGTGGGAATCCACGAAGGCGCGATCACGAAACCCGTTATCGGACAGGTAGACGAGGAGCCCGGAGAACAGGGCCACGTCGGTGCCCGGCCGGATCCCGAGGAACAGGTCGGATTCCTGCGCGGTCTGGGTGCGGCGGGGGTCGATCACCACGAACTTGGTGCCCCGCCGGGCCTTGGCGTCGGCCATGCGCCGGAACAGGACCGGATGGCACCAGGCGGTGTTGGAGCCGACCAGGACGATCAGGTCGGCCTCGTCGAGATCCTCGTAGCAGCCGGGGACCGTGTCGGAGCCGAAGGCCCGGCGGTGGGCCGCGACCGCGCTCGACATGCACAGCCGCGAATTGGTGTCCACGTGCGGCGTGCCGATGAAGCCCTTCGCGAGCTTGTTGGCGACGTAGTAATCCTCGGTGAGCAATTGCCCCGAGAGGTAGAAGGCGATGGCGTCCGGCCCGTGCTCGTCGGCGACCGCGCGGAGCTTGCCCGTGACGGTGTCGAGGGCCGCGTCCCATGAGACCCGCGCCCCGTCGACCTGCGGGTGGAGCAGGCGGTTCTCCAGCGACAGGGTCTCGCCCAGCGCCGAGCCCTTGGAGCACAGGCGGCCGTAATTGGCCGGGTGCTCGGCATCGCCCGCGATGGCGGCGCCCCCCTGCCCGTCCGGTGTTGCGAGCACGCCGCATCCGACCCCGCAATAGGGGCAGGTGGTCCGCACCGCCGGGTCTGCCACGGGTTGAAGCATGGCTGGGTCCTCGAAAGTCTCGTGTCCGACGGCTCCCGCAAGAGGCGGGCCGCGTGCACCCTCGCCCCTCTGCGGGGGAGGGTGGCCTTCGCGTCAGCGAGGGTCGGGAGAGGGGAGCGCCGGATCCGGAGAGGTTGCGCCGGAAGCGAGATCCTGAAGCGTCGCGCTGCCCCCTCTCCCGCCCCGCATGCGCGGGGTACCCCTCCCCCGCAGAGGGGGGAGGGCTTTCCTGTTCAGTACACGTCGGCCTGGTAGCGGCCGGCCTTCTTCAGCTCGGCGAGATATGCCACCGCATCCTCGGGGTTCTTCCCGCCGTGGCTGGCCGCCACGTCGATGATCGCCCGTTCCACGTCCTTGGCCATGCGTTTGGCATCGCCGCAGACGTAGAAATGCGCGCCGCCCTCCAGCCACTTCCACAGGTCGGCGCCGTTCTCGCGCATCCGGTCCTGGACGTAGGTCTTCTCCGTGCCGTCCCGGGACCAGGCGAGCGACAGGCGGGTGAGCACCTTGTCGTCCTTCAGCTTGGTCAGCTCGTCCTTGTAGAAGAAGTCCGAGCCCTGCCGCTGGTGGCCGTAGAACAGCCAGTTGCGGCCCGGCGCCTGCGTGGCGGCGCGCTCGCGCAGGAAGGCCCGGAACGGCGCGATGCCGGTGCCGGGGCCGCACATGATCACGTCCTTCGCGAGGTCCGCCGGCAGCCCGAAGCCGTGCGCCTTCTGGAGATAGATCTTGACCCGGGTCTGCTCGGGAAGTCGCTCGCCGAGATGGGTCGAGGCCACCCCGAGCCGAAGCCGCGAGCGGTGGTTGTAGCGCACCGCGTCCACCGTCAGGGACACGCGGCCGACATCCATCTTCGGCGAGGACGAGATCGAGTAGAGGCGCGGCTGGAGTTCGTCCAGCGCCTCCAGGAAGACCTCCGCGTCGGGTCGCGCACCGGGGAACTTGTGCAGGGCGCCGAGCACGTCGAGATACGCCGCGTCGCCGTCCGGATCCTCGCCGGAGGCCAGCGCCTGCGCCTTCTTGCGCGCCGCGCCCGAGGTGAGGAGCGACAGGAGCTGGTAGAGATTGTCGGGTGCTGCGCCCAGGGCGTAGTTGATCAGCAGGTGCTCGCGCAGGGTCCTGGCGCCGATGACCCGTTCCGGGCGGGCACCCAGCTCGGCGATCACCGCGTCCACCAGCGCCGGGGCGTTGGCGGGGAACAGGCCCAGGGAGTCGCCGACCTCGTACCGGATCGGCGTGTCGTCGAGGCCGATCTCGATATGCCACGTCTCCTTCTCGCCGCCGGGCTCGTTGAGCCGGCGGCGGGACAGAAACAGCGCCTCCACCGGATTCTCGCGGCAATAGCCGAGCGGCCCGAGATCGGCGGCGGGCTTCGGGGACTCGTCGTCCGCCTTCGGGGCAGCGGGTGCGCCGCCGGCGGCGCCGAACTCCTCCTCCAGCTTCTTGAGCATGCGCAGGGTCTCCTTGCCGCCGGGCTGGCAAAGATTCAGGCGCGCCTCGTTCTTGAGGAAGATCGCGTTGGCATAGTCGGCGCAGTTGTAGCCGCACTGGCCGCAATCCTGCTGGGCCATGGCGGCCATGAGCTTCTGCGGCTCGGGCCGGTCCTTGGCCATGTCCATCCGGTCGCCGATCGGCACCGAAGGATCGTGCCAGGGCGCGTCGTCGTTGTCGGCCAGCCGCGGGCCGCCGGGCGGGACCTCGCCCGGCGCCAGCGCCGTGGCACCCGCGACGGTCGGGCCGAGGAGCGCCGCGAAGTAGCCCGAGAGCCAGGCGCGCTGGTCCTCGTTGAACGGGGCGGTGTCGGGGATCAGGACGAGGGGCGGCGAGACGTGCTGGCTCATGCGGCGACCTTCAGGGCGGGCTGGTCCTCGGCGGCGTCGCGGAGCGCCTCCGCGCCGGTGCGGCCGGTGAAGGCCTGGAAGCTCTCCTCGGGCCCCTGGCGGCGGTCGAGATAGGCGCGCAGCAGCGCCTCGACGCGGGAGGGGCAGTCCTCGGCCTTCACGGCCTTCCAGATCTCCGTGCCGATCTTCGGGTTCTCGGCGAAGCCGCCGCCGACCACGATGTCGTAGCCCTCGACGGTATCGCCCTCCTCCGAGACCACCACCTTGGCGCCGATCAGCCCGATATCGCCGATGTAGTGCTGGGCGCAGCTGTGGTGGCAGCCGGTGAGGTGGACGTTCACCGGCACGTCGAGGTCCGGGACGGCCGTCTCGACGTGGTCGGCGATGATCAGCGCGTGGCCCTTCGTGTCCGAGGCGGCGAACTTGCAGCCCCGCGCGCCCGTGCAGGCCACGAGGCCTGAGCGGATGCCCGCCGCCCGGGTGGAGAGCCCCAGCGCCTCCACCCGGGCTTCGACCTCGGCGACCCTCGCGTCCGGCACGCCGGAGAAGATGAAGTTCTGCCAGACGGTGAGCCGGATCTGGCCGTCGCCGCAGTCGCGGGCGATCTCGGCGAGCGCCCGGACCTGATCGCTGGTCATCTTGCCCACCGGCAGGACCACGCCGATCCAGTTGAGACCCGGCTGCTTCTGCGCGTGGACGCCGACATGGGCGTAGCGGTCGGTGGGCTTGCGCGGCGCGACATGCGCCGGATCCACCCGGTCGAGCTTGCGGCCGAGTTTTGCTTCGACGGCGGCGAGGTACGTGTCGAAGCCCCAGGCGTCGAGGACGTACTTCATCCGGCTCTTGTTGCGGTTGGTCCGGTCGCCGTTCTCGATGAAGACCCGGATGATCGCGTCCGCCACCGCGTTGCAATCCTCGGGCTTGAGCACGATGCCGGTGTCGCGGGCGAGGTCCCGGTGACCCGAGATGCCGCCGAGGACGAGGCGCATCCAGATGCCCGGCGCCACGGCGGCGCCGTCCAGCACCGCCACCGCCTGGAAGCCGATATCGTTGGTCTCCTCCAGCGTCGGCATCACGCCGCTGCCGTCGAAGGCGACGTTGAACTTGCGCGGCAGGCCGTAGAGCGAGCGGTCGTTGAGGATCCAGTTGTGCCAGGACTTGGCGAGCGGCCGCGTGTCCAGCAGTTCCTGCGCGTCGATCCCGGCCGTGGACGAGCCGGTGACGTTGCGGATGTTGTCGGCGCCCGAGCCCCGGGCCGTCAGGCCGATATCGGTGAGCCCGTCGAGGAACGGCTGGGCGTGCTCCGGGCCGATCTCGCGCACCTGCAGGTTGGCCCGCGTCGTCACGTGGACGTAGCCGCCGCCATGCTGGTCGGCGAGGTCGGCGACGCCGGCGAACTGCCAATGGTGCAGGATCCCGTTCGGGATCCGCAGCCGGCACATGTACGAGACCTGGTTCGGTGCCACCCAGAACAGGCCGTGGTAGCGCCAGCGGAAATTGTCCTCGGGCTTCGGCTGCTTGCCGGCGGCGGCGTCCGCGATCAGCCGGTTGTGGCCCTCGAACGGGTTCTCGGCGCGCTTCCACTTCTCCTGCTCGCAGAGCTTGCCGCCGTCCTTGACGGTCTTGTCCTGCGCCTTGATGTGGATCGCGTCCGGGCCGGTGGGCTCGGCGGGCGGCGCGGCCGCCCCGGCTCCGCCGGCCAGGCCGCCGGTCATGCGGATTGCGGCGATGCCGGAGGCGAAGCCTTCGAGGTAGCGCTTCTGCTCCGCGTCGAAGGCGCTCGCGTCGGTCTGTGTCAGGGTCTCGGACATCCGCGCCTCCTCTAAGCGGCCAGCGGCTCGGACGCGGGGCGCCCGAACATCAGATCGTCGACGTTCTCGATGGGGTCGCCGGAGCGGATCAGGCCCTTGCAGGCGCCCTGCTCGGCGATGTCGCCCACGAAGACGGCACCGATCAGTTTTCCGTCGCGCAGCAGCAGCTTGCGGTAGAGTCCGGCGCCCGGATCGGACAGCACGATCGCCTCGGCGTCGTCCGGGGTGTCGACGGTCCCGGCGGAGAAGACCGGAAGGCCCGAGACCTTGAGGCTGGTGGAGAGCGCGGTGCCCCGGTACTCGGCCTGCTGGCCGGCGAGGTGGCGGGCGAGCGTTTCAGCGTGCTCGTAGGCGGGCTCGACCAGCCCGTAGACCAGCCCGCGGTGCTCGGCGCATTCGCCCAGGGCAAAGATCCGCGTGTCGGAGGTGGTCATCCGGTCGTCGACCTTGATGCCGCGGCCGATCTCCAAACCCGCCGCCTGCGCCAGCCCCACGGACGGCCGCACGCCCACCGACATCACCACGAGGTCGGCCGGGAGCACGGTCCCGTCCTTCAGGACGAGGCGTTCGACCCGGCCATCGCCTTCGATCCGGTCGGTGTCGGCCTGCAGGATCACCCGGACGCCCCGGGCCTCCATGGCACGTTTGACCAGCCCGGCGGCGTGGTGATCGAGCTGGCGCTCCATCAGCCGGTCCATGACGTGGAGCAGCGTCGTGTCGACGCCCAGGCGCGCGAGCCCGACCGCGGCTTCGAGGCCGAGCAGGCCCCCGCCGATGACGATCGCCCGGGCATGCTGGACGGCCGCCCGGCGGATCGCCGCCACGTCGGCGAGGTCGCGGAAGGTGATGACCCCCGGGAGGTCCATCCCGGGTTTCGGCAGGCGGATGGGGAGAGATCCCACCGCCAGGACGAGCTTGTCGAAGGGAAGGACGTGGGTCTCGCCCACCATGACGAGGGCGTTCTCCCGGTCGATCTGCGTGACCGGTGCGCCGGTGATAAGGCGGATGCCGTGGGCCGCGTACCAGTCGAGGCCGCGGAATTCGCAGGCTGCCTCATCGACCTCGCCGCCGAGCAGCGAGGAGAGCAGGACCCGGTTGTAGGCGGCCTGCGGTTCGGCGCCGACGCAGGTGACGTCGAAACGGTCGCGGCAATCCTCGGTCAGGCGCTCGAGGAAGCGCAGCGAGGCCATGCCGTTGCCGACGACGACGAGTCTCTCACGCGGCAGGCCGGTCTCGGCGCGCGCGTCGGGTACGCGGGTGTCCAAAGGTGATGTCGCCATCGCTCGTTCGGGTCTGGAACCTCGATTGCAGGGTCGTTGGCGGACCGCCCACGAAAAAGCCGCTGCCGGTCATCTCCCAGCCGGCTTCAGCCTCAGGAGAACCGGATCAGCGGCCTCGCTGACGGCGCTGCCCGTCGCCGTTGACGGACGATCTGCGGTAGCAGCTTCCGTGCCAGAGACGGCGCGAGGTGGTAAGTCGCGGATCGGAAAGGCAGGATGCGTTTCGGCCGCAGGGCAAGGATCTGCCTCGGCGCGCCCGGTGCGCTGCACAAAAAGCGGGCGCACGATGGTTAAATGATCAGTTGCCTGTGGTCGGAACGAGAGCCGGCCGCAGGGTGAGGGGCGGGTCCGAACCCGGTGCCGCCTCCAGGACGCAACGACCCGGCCGCATGCTTCGACCCGATCGGAAGGATCCGGTCAGCGCGGCGTCGGCGATCAGATGAGGGTGGAGAGAACCGCCAGCAACCCGAGGGTCGGCATCGCTCCGACGACGAGGATCCAGTACCAGTTGCGGCTGGCACCGGCACGCCGGTTGTCGTTGCTCGCCCGTGGCGCCCTGCCGCCCCGTTGGACGTGACGGCGAAGCTCGTCGCGCATCCGCGGATGCGACGGGAACGGGCCAGTATCGAGTTTGCGGCATCCGGGCATGGCGAGGACACAACGGGTCGGGCCGCACGACGTTCCAGTCCATGTCGCCCCGATGAGGCCCGCCGGTGACGAAAACCGGCGGCTGTTGCGCCCCTCAGAGATCGTCCGCCGCCACCCGATAGAGATCGGGCCTGTAGACCGTGGGGATCGCGGCTTCGAAACCGGTCGGATCGACCACCTGCCGCGCGGCCTGCATCTGTGCGAGGAGCCAGTGCGCGTCGGCGAAACGCGGCTCCTGGATCGCGTCGCCGAAGCCGAGGGGCGCACCGGTGGCCGGCTGGGCCGCCGTGCCCCCCGGCAGGGAGAGGCCGACGATCGCCTCATCGAGGTCGAGGTAGCTCCGCCGTGCGAGGCGGTGAGCCAGCTCCGTGCGGTTGTCCGGATCGGCGCACCACCGCCCGGCCCGCGCCACCGCCCGGACCAGCGGGAGGATCGTGCCGTCGAGACGCTCGGACACCGCCAGCACCTTCTCGGGGGCATCCGGGGCCAGCGCGCTGCCGAGCACCGCGATGCGCCCATGCCCGGCCGCCACCGCCACGTCGTTCCACGGGGCGCCGGCGCAGAACCCGTCGACCAGGCCCCGGGCGAGGGTCTCGACGCTGTACTGGGGCGGGACCACGACGGTGCGGAACGCGCCCGGGTCGAGCCCGCCGGCCTCGGCGAACAGCCGCAGCTGGTAGCTGTGGCACGAGAACGGGTGGACCGTGCCCAAGGTGAGCGGCCGCCCCGCGTCGCGGCGCGCCTCCGCCTCCCGGGCGAAGGCGCGGGCGACGTCGCCGGGGCGCTCGCTCTCCGGTGCCATCGCGGCCCAGAGGCTTCGCGACAGGGTGATGGCGTTGCCGTTGACGCTCATCTGCATCGGAACGATCAGGTCGGAGGGCGGGCCCGACAGGGACAGGCGGCTCGCCAGCGCCAGCGGTGCCAGCATATGGGCGCCGTCGAGGTGTCCGAGCGCCAGCCGGTCGCGCAGGGTCGCCCAGGACGGCTCGGCCGTGAGGTCGAGTTCGAGGCCCTCGGCCCGGGCGAAGCCGAGTTCCTGCGCCGCGATCAGGGGGGCGGCGTCGCAGAGCGGGACGTAGCCGAGCTGGAGCCTCATCCGAGCAGGTCCGCGGTGGTGACGATCGCCCGGGCGATGTCGGCGATCTTGCGCTTCTCGTTCATGGCCTTGCGGCGCAGCTGCTTGTACGCCTCGTCCTCCGAGAGGCCCTTCAGGCTCATGAGGATCCCCTTGGCCCGCTCGATCAGCTTGCGGTCGGCGAGCTCGCCCCGGGCTTCCGACAATTCGCGCTGCAGGCGCGCGAAGGCGTTGAAGCGCAGGATCGCGATGTCGAGGATCGACTTGATCCGTTCAGCCCGCAGCCCGTCCACCACGTAGGCCGAGATCCCGGCATCGACGGCGGCCTGCATCATGGTGGTGTCCGAGCGGTCGACGAACATGGCCACCGGCCGCTCCACCTGCCGCGAGACCCCCGACATCTGCTCCAGGATGTCCCGGCTCGGGCTCTCCAGGTGGATCACCACCACGTCGGGCTTGAGGGCGGTCACGCGCTCCATCAGGTCGACGGTGTCGGGGATGACCACCACGCGGCCGACCCCGGCGGCGCGCAGTCCCTCCTCCAGGATCGCCGCACGGGCGCGGCTCGGATCGATCACGGCGACGGTCAGGCTTGATTCGGTCATCGGGGCCCGGTTCGGGGCGGGTCGTCTCGGCGGCCCGGTGCAGGCAGCCCGAGCGAAGCAAGGGATATGCCCCCCGCGGGGTGCGGGGAAGCGCGATCGGGTTTCCTCCCCAACCCTCGATCCGGGGCGGCCTGCAACGCCCGCGAAAAGAAACGGTCCCGTTTCCGCCGCATTGTCGGCCCCATCCTGAGGACGTCGAAGCGGTCAGGGAGATCGGTGAGTCGGATGCGCAGGCCAGGTCAGCCCGCCCTCACGGACGCCGGTACCGCCCGGGTCTCGATGCCCTTCCTGCCCACGCTGATCGTCGTCGCCGTCCTGGGCGCGGCCTCGCTCTATTGCCCGTCGTCGGATCCGGCCCGCCCGGCATCGCGGGCGGATCTCGCCCGATCGGACCCGCTGACGACGGCGTCCCTCGCACCGGTCGCGTCCGCGCCCTCCCCGACCGCCTTCGCGCCGATCCCCGCCATCCCGGCCGGACCCGGACGCCTCCCGGCCGCGCTGATCTTCGCCGAAGCCTTCCCGCTCGACGCCGCGGCGCCGCCAGCTACCGCGTCGGCCCTCCACGCCGGGGTGCCGACCCGACCGGCGCCGCGTCTCGCCGCCGCGACCCGGCGCCCCTGCCCGGGCCGCCGGTGCCCCGAGGCGGTCCCGCGCGGCCCGGATCCGTTCGCGGCCGCTCATGCGGAGGCCGCGGAGCCGGTCGGGAGCGACGCGACCCCGCACCCGGCCCTGCCCTTCGCCGACACGGTCGCCGAGACCCTGGCGCCCGCCGCCGCGGTCCTGGGCGACGCGGCCGCACTCATGCGCAGCGGCGCCGCTGCGGTCCAGGGCTCCGTCTCCCTCGCCGTGGCCGACTGCCTGCGCTGACCGGCCGGCGCCGGGGGCGATCCCCCTGGATCTGTCGGCCGCCCGTCCTAGGTGCATTGCAGCGGACGGTCCTGGCCGGACGCTGACCGGAGCCGGGGCCGGATGGCTGCACGCATCGAGGATTACGCACTGGTCGGTGATTGCCGCAGCGCCGCGCTGATCAGCCGGCAGGGCAGCGTCGACTGGCTGTGCTGGCCGCGCTTCGATGCGGCGGCCCTGTTCACCAGCCTGCTCGGCACCGAGGCGCACGGGTTCTGGAAGATCTTCCCCGAGGCGGAGCATGTCCAGACGCGCTGGGCCTATCGGCCGGGCAGCCTCGTGCTGGAGACGCGCCACACCACGCGTCTGGGGGAGGTCCTGGTCACCGACTTCATGCCGGTCGGCGACGGGTCGCATCTCGTGCGCCTGGTCGAAGGTATCCACGGGCGCGTCGCCATGCGGATGGAGATGGCGGTCCGCTTCGACTACGGCTCGGCGGTGCCCTGGGTGTCCCGCTCGGAACTCGGTGACCTGCGCGCCGTCTCGGGCCCCCACAAGGTCGTGCTGCGCACCGACGTCCACCTCAAGGGCTCGGACACGCAGACCACGACGGCCGAGTTCACCGTCCATGCCGGCCAGAAGCACCGGTTCGTCCTGAGCTACGGCCCGTCCCACGAGGACGACCCCGTCGCGATCGAGCCGCGCAGGGCGCTCGACGCCACGGATCAGCACTGGCGCGAATGGTCGAGCCGCTGCACCGGCGGCACGGCCTGGGACCAGATGCTCCAGCGCTCGCTCCTGACCCTCAAGGCGCTGATCTACGAGCCCACCGGCGGCATCGTGGCCGCGCCCACCGCCTCCCTGCCGGAGGGGCTCGGCGGCGAGCGCAACTGGGATTACCGCTTCTGCTGGCTGCGCGACTCGACGCTGACGCTGATCGCCCTGATGGACGGCGGCTATATCGACGAGGCGCGCGACTGGCTCGGCTGGCTGCAGCGGGCGGTGGCCGGAAACCCGGAACAGGCACACATCCTCTACGGGATCGGCGGCGAGCGGCTTCTGCCCGAGATCGAGCTCGACTGGCTGCCCGGCTACGAGAATTCGCGGCCCGTCCGCATCGGCAACGCGGCCGCCGGCCAGTTTCAGATCGACGTCTACGGCGAGCTGTTCGACGCGCTCTACCAGGCCCATGCCCGCGGCCTGCCGGTGAGCGAGGATGGGCTGCGGGTCGGTCTTGCGATTCTCGGCCACCTGGAACGGGCGTGGCGCCGGCCCGACGAGGGCATCTGGGAGGTCCGCGGGGGGGCCCGACACTTCACCCATTCCAAGGTGATGGCCTGGGTGGCGTTCGACCGTGCGCTGCGCATGCACGAGATGCACGAATCCGGCGCCACGGAGGAGCACGCGAAGCGCTGGCGCGCCGTCCGCGACGAGATCCACGCCGAGGTCTGCGCGAAGGGGTTCGACCCTGCGCTGAACAGCTTCGTCCAGTCCTACGGGTCGACGGCCCTGGACGCGAGTTTGCTTCTCATCGCCCATACCGGCTTCCTGCCTCAGGATGATCCCCGGGTGGTCGGCACCGTCGAGGCGATCGGCAAGGGGTTGATGCGCGACGGCTTCATCCTCCGCTACGAGACCGAGGGGCAGGTCACCGACGGCCTGTCGGGCAATGAGGGAGCCTTCCTGCCCTGCACGTTCTGGTACGCCGACAACCTGATCGGCCTGGGCCGGTGGGACGAGGCGCGGGCGATCATCGAGCGCCTCATCGGGATCTGCACCGACCTCGGCCTCGTCAGCGAGGAATACGACGTGCGCGCCAAGCGCCTTGTGGGTAACTACCCGCAGGCGTTCACCCACGTGGCGCTCGTCAACACGCTGCTCAGCTATACCCGCGGCGAAGGTCCGGCGGACCGTCAGGGTGGTAAGGCCAACGGAGCCCCTCCCGCCGTCCTTCGGCAGCGCGAAGCCGCGAAGCGGACCGCGAGAGGCGAATTGGAAGACGCGACATCATGAGCGGTGCTGACACTCCGGCCAAGGCGGCCCTCGCTGAGATCGATACGCTCAGCATCAACACGATCCGGACGCTCGCGATCGACGCGGTGCAGAAGGCCAATTCCGGCCATGCCGGCGCGCCGATGGGCCTCGCCCCCGTGGCCTACACCCTGTGGAACCGCTACCTGCGCTACGACCCGGCGCACCCGCACTGGCCGAATCGCGACCGCTTCGTCCTGTCCTGCGGCCACGCCTCGATGCTGCTCTACGCGCTGCTGCATCTGGCCAACGTCGCTGACAGCGACGGCGGCAACGCCCCGGCGGTGGCGCTGGAGGACATCAAGAAGTTCCGCCAGCTCGACAGCCGCACGCCTGGCCATCCGGAATACCACTTCACCACCGGCGTCGAGACCACCACCGGGCCCCTCGGTCAGGGCGTGGCCAATTCGGTCGGCATGGCCATGGGCAGCCGCTTCCTCGGCCAGCACCTGAACCGGCCGAACCTGCCGCTGTTCGACTACGACGTCTACGCGATCTGCTCGGATGGCGACCTGATGGAGGGCGTGGCCTCCGAGGCGGCGTCGCTGGCCGGCCATCTGCGGCTGGCCAACCTCTGCTGGATCTATGACGACAACACCGTCACCATCGAGGGCCACACGGAACTGGCCTTCGGCGAGGAGGTGGCGACCCGCTTCCTGGCCTATGGCTGGCAGGTGCTGCGCGTCGCTGACGCCAACGACCTGCACGCGATCACCGGCTCGCTCGACACGTTCCTCGCCACCCATGACCGGCCGACGCTGATCATCGTCAAGTCGGTGATCGGCTACGGCGCGCCCAACAAGCAGGGCACCTCCAAGGCCCATTCGGACGCGCTGGGCGTCGACGAGGTCAAGGGCGCCAAGCGCGCCTATGGCTGGCCGGAGGACGCCCAGTTCCTGGTGCCGGACGGGGTCCACGAGAATTTTCGGGCCGGCATCGGCCAGCGCGGCGCCGGCCTCTACGACGCGTGGCAGAGGCTCCTCACCCAGGCCCGGGAGGCGGATGCCGACCACGCCGAGGATCTCGCCGCCCTGCTGGAGGGCCGCCTGCCCGAGGGATGGGACAAGGACATCCCGGTCTTCGAGCCCGACGCCAAGGGGATGGCGACGCGCGAATCGTCCGGCAAGGTGCTCAATGCCATCGCGCAGCACGTGCCGTTCCTGCTCGGCGGCTCCGCCGACCTGGCGCCGTCCAACAAGTCGAACCTGACCTTTGAGGGGGCCGGCTCCTTCGGGCCGTTCTCGCCCGGCGGCCGCAACGTGCATTTCGGCGTGCGCGAGCACGCGATGGGCTCGATCGTGAACGGGCTCGGCCTGTCCGGCCTGCGCGCCTACGGGGCGACCTTCCTGGTCTTCGCCGACTACATGCGGCCGCCGATCCGGCTCGCCTCGCTCATGGAGCTGCCGGTCTTCCACATCTTCACCCACGACTCGATCGGCGTGGGCGAGGACGGCCCGACCCACCAGCCGGTGGAGCAGCTGCTGTCGCTGCGCTGCATCCCGGGCCTCCTCACCCTGCGTCCGGCCGACGCCAACGAGGTCGCCGAGGCCTATCGGGTGATCTTCACGCTCAAGAACCAGCCGGCCGTGCTGGCCCTGTCCCGGCAGCCGCTGCCGACCCTGGACCGCACCAAGTTCGGCGCGGCCTCCGGCACCGCCAAGGGCGGCTACGTGCTGGCCGATTGCGCGGGCACACCGGAGGTGATCCTGCTCGGCTCGGGCTCCGAGGTGCAGCTCTGCGTCGGCGCCTACGAGGCGCTGACGGCCGAGGGCGTGAGGGCCCGGGTCGTGTCGATGCCCTCCTGGGACCTGTTCGAGCGCCAGGACGAGGCCTACCGCCACGCGGTGCTGCCGCCGGCCGTCAAGGCGCGGGTCGCCGTCGAGCAGGGCAGCGTCATCGGCTGGGACCGCTACGCCGGCTCCGAGGGCGCGATCATCGGCATGAGCACCTTCGGCGCCTCCGCGCCGATCAAGGAACTCCAGACCAAGTTCGGCTTCACCCCCGAGAAGGTTTTGGAAGCCGCCAGGGCGCAGGTGGCCAAGCACAAGACGTAGGCCCGCTCGTCTTTCCCTTCCCCCTTGCGGGGAGGGGTCAGGGGTGGGGGTGTTTCAGGACCAGGCGCAAGCGGGTGCCTTCTGCACCACCCCCACCTCCCGCTCCTCCCCACAGGGGGGAGGAGAGTGCGTTCCGGGTGGGGGCACGCAGACTATCGACGAGGAAACGACATGAACGCGCTCAAGGCCCTGCACGACGAACAGGATCAAGCGGTCTGGCTCGATTTCGTGGCCCGCGGCTTCATTCAGAAGGGCGAGCTGAAGCGGCTCGTCGAGACGGACGGCCTCCGGGGCGTCACCTCGAACCCGTCGATCTTCGAGAAGGCGATCGGCCATTCGGACGAGTACGATGCCAGCCTCCGGGCCGTGCAGGAGACCGGCGACAGCCGCGTCATCGACCTCTACGAGGGTCTGGCCATCGCCGACATCCAGGCGGCCGCCGACGTGCTCCGCCCGGTCTACGAGGCGAGCGACGGGGCCGACGGCTACGTCAGCCTGGAGGTCTCCCCCTATCTGGCGCTGGACACCGAGGAGACGCTGACCGAGGCGCGGCGGCTGCATAGGGCGGTCTCGCGCGACAACCTGATGGTCAAGGTGCCGGCCACGCCCGAGGGCATCCCGGCGATCCGCCAGCTCACGGAAGAGGGCATCTCGATCAACGTCACCCTCCTGTTCTCGCAGGAGGCCTACGAGGCGGTGGCCCGCGCGTTCATCGACGGGCTCGACGCGCGGGCGAAGGCCGGTCACGACGTCTCGCGGATCGCCAGCGTGGCGAGCTTCTTCATCAGCCGCATCGACGTGCTGGTCGACAAGCAGCTGGACGAGAAGATCGCGCAGGCCAACGACCCCGACGAGAAGCTCGCCCTGGAGCAGCTCAAGGGCAAGATCGCGATCGCCAACGCCAAGCTCGCCTACCAGCGCTACAAGCGCATCTTCGCGGAGTCGAAGTGGACCGCGCTGGCCGAGAAGGGCGCCAAGGCGCAGCGGCTGCTCTGGGCCTCCACGGGGGTGAAGAACAAAGCCTATTCCGACGTCCTCTACGTCGAGGAGCTGATCGGCCCGAACACGGTCAATACCATGCCGCCCGCCACCATGGACGCGTTCCGCGACCACGGTACCGCGCGGGCGACCATCGAGGAGGACGTGCCGGGGGCGGAAGCCGTCATGGCCCGGCTCGCCCGGGCGGGCATCGACATCGAGGCGGTGGCCGAGCAGCTGGTACGCGAGGGCGTGCAGCTCTTCATCGACGCGGCCGACAATCTCCTGGGCGCGGTGGCCGGCAAGCGTGCCGCGCTTCTGGGTCACCGGCTCGACGGCCAGACCCTCGTGATGGACGACGCGCTGGCGGCCGAGGCCAAGAAGACCGTCGAGTCCTGGCGCGCCAGCGGCTCGATCCGCCGCCTCTGGGCGGGGGATGCCTCGGTCTGGTCCGGGCACGACGAGGCGCGCTGGCTCGGCTGGCTCCACATCGTCGAGGAGGAGCTGGAGAAGGCCGCGGACTACGCCGCCTTCTCGGACTGGGTGCGGGCGGAGGGGTTTACCGACGCCGTGGTGCTGGGCATGGGCGGATCGAGCCTCGGCCCGGAGGTGCTGAGCCTGACCTATGGCCCGCGCGAGGGTTTCCCGAAGCTCCAGATCCTGGATTCGACCCATCCCGATCAGGTGCGCGCCCTGGAGGCGAGCATCGATCTCGGGAAGACGCTGTTCATCGTCGCGTCCAAGTCCGGCTCGACGCTGGAGCCGAATGTGTTCCGCGACTACTTCCTGGGGCGGGTGAAGGAGACGCTCGGTGACCGGGCCGGCGATCATTTCGTCGCCGTCACCGATCCCGGCTCCGACATGGAGCGCGCGGCGCAGGCCGCCACGTTCAAGAAGATCTTCTATGGGGTGAAGCAGATCGGTGGGCGCTACTCGGTGCTCTCGGCTTTCGGGCTGGTTCCGGCGGCCGCCATGGGGCTCGACGTCAAGGCGCTGCTCGAGACGGCGCGCATCATGGTCCGCTCCTGCGGCCCGGCCGTGCCGCCGGCGCAGAACCCCGGCGTTCTGCTCGGCACCGCGATGGGCGCGGCGGCGCTCGCCGGGCGCGACAAGGTGACGGTCGTCGCCTCGCCGCCGCTCGCGAGCTTCGGCGCCTGGGCCGAGCAGCTCATCGCCGAATCGACCGGCAAGCAGGGCAAGGGCCTCGTGCCGGTGGACGGCGAGCCGGTCGGCGTCCCCGCGGTCTACGGACGCGACCGGTTCTTCCTCTACCTGCGCCTGGACGGTCATGCCGAGGCGGCGCAGGACGAAGCCCTGCGCGCCCTGGAGCGTGACGGCCACCCGATCGCCCGCATCACCCTCGATTCCGTCGAGCAGATGCCCCAGGAGTTCTACCGTCTCGAGATGGCCACCGCGGTCGCCGGCGCGGTGATCGGCATCAACCCGTTCGATCAGCCCGATGTCGAGGCCAGCAAGGTCGAGACCAAGAAGCTGTTCGCGGAGGCCGAAGCCAAGGGCGCCCTCCCCGGGGAGACGCCGCTCTTCGAGGACGACGCGCTCGCCCTCTACGCCGACCCGCAGAATGCGGAAAGCCTCAAAGCGGCGCCCGAGGGGCTCGCTGCGGCGCTCAAGGCGCAGCTCGCCCGGCTCAAGGACGGCGACTATCTCGCGTTGCTGGCCTATGTGCCGCGCGACGCCGACACGGCGGCGGTTCTTCAGGAGGCGCGGATCGCCGTGCGCGATGCCCGCAAGGTCGCGACCTGCCTGGAATTCGGGCCGCGGTTCCTGCACTCGACGGGACAGGCCTATAAGGGCGGGCCGAACACCGGCGTGTTCCTGCAGATCACCTCCGAGCCGGCGCAGGACCTGCCGATCCCCGGCCGGTCCCTGGGCTTCGGGACGGTGGTGGCCGCGCAGGCGCGGGGCGACTTCGCCGTGCTCGCCGAGCGCGGACGGCGGGCGCTGCGGGTCCACATCAAGGGCGATCTCGGCGCCGGTCTGAAGCAGGTTGCGGCGGCGCTGAAGGCGGCGGTGGCCTAGGTCCCCTCATGCTCCTCCCCCTCCCTGCTCGCAGCGCGCTGCCTGAACGATCGGGTGCTGACTTCTCTGCGCCTTGAACGGAAACGCATTCCAGAAATGCCACGCGCCCTCCCTCCCCCGGAGCCGGGGGGAGGGAGAGGCTCTGGAATTGGACCGGTATGAGGAGCCGACGCCAAATCAGTCGCCCTAAGCCATAGGGGGAGCCGAAGGTGGTTCCGAACTGAACAGGACGGTGCCGCCCACCATCACCCTAGTCCGCTTCCCACAAGGGGGAGGGGAAACCCCGAGGAGACAACGGCAATGCAACTCGGCATGATCGGCCTCGGCCGGATGGGCGGCAATATCGTCCGCCGCCTCCTGCGGGACGGGCACACGGCGGTGGTGTTCGACCAGAACCCCGCGGCCGTCGCGGCGCTGGTGGAGGCCGGTGCGGTCGGCGCGTCGAGCCTGGAGGATCTGGTTTCCAAGCTGGCACTGCCGCGCGCGGCCTGGGTGATGCTCCCGGCAGGCGCCATCACCGAAGCGGCCGTCCAGACCCTCGCGGGCCTGATGCAATCCGGTGACTGCATCATCGACGGCGGCAATTCCTTCTACGGCGACGATGTCCGCCGGGGGATCGCCCTCAAGGAGCAGGGTCTCCACTATGTGGATGTCGGCACCTCGGGTGGCGTCTGGGGCCTGGAGCGCGGCTATTGCATGATGATCGGCGGTGACGCCGAGACCGTCGACCGCCTCGACCCGATCTTCAAGACCCTGGCACCCGGCATCGGCGACATCCCGCGGACGCCGGGCCGCGAGGGTCGCGATCCCCGCGCCGAGCAGGGCTACATTCATGCCGGGCCGACCGGGGCGGGTCATTTCGTGAAGATGGTCCATAACGGCATCGAGTACGGCCTGATGCAGGCCTATGCCGAGGGCTTCGACATCCTCCGCCACGCCAATGCCGAGGCCCTGCCGGCCGAGCGGCGCTTCGACCTCGACCTGGGCGACATCGCCGAGGTGTGGCGGCGCGGCAGCGTCGTCTCCTCGTGGCTCCTCGACCTGACCGCTCAGGCGCTCGCCGGCGACGCGCAGCTCACGGATTTCTCCGGCTACGTCGACGATTCCGGCGAGGGCCGGTGGACGATCAACGCTGCCATCGAGGAGGGCGTGCCGGCCACGGTCCTATCCGCCGCGCTCTACCGCCGGTTCCGGTCCCGGGAGCACGAGAGCTACGCCGACAAGCTGCTCTCGGCGATGCGCAAGGGCTTCGGCGGCCATCAGGAGCCGAAGACATAGGGCCGCCCGCCGTGAGCCTTCCCGCCGGCACCCATATCCTGCCCGATCCGCAGGCAGTCGCCCGCGAGGCGGCCGAGCGGTTGATCATGGCCTGCGGCCAGAACCACGCCGAGCGGATCGCGATCTGCCTGTCCGGCGGATCGACGCCGAAGCTGCTCTACGGTCTGCTCGCCGGACCCGATTACGCCAAGCGCGTGCCCTGGGAGCGGATCCATTGGTTCTTCGGGGACGACCGCGTCGTCCCCTGGGACGACCCGCGCAGCAACGTCCGGATGGTCCGCGAGGCGTTCGGCCACGGGTCCGGGATCCCGCCGACGCACCTGCATTTCATCCCCTCCGACGCGGGCGCGGAGATCGGTGCCCGCACCTACGAGCGCGCGCTGCTGGATTTCTACGGCGCCGACGCCCTCGCGCCGGACCGGCCGCTGTTCGACCTCGTCCTGCTGGGCCTCGGCGAGGACGGGCATACCGCCTCGCTGTTCCCCGGCAAGCCGGCCGTTGAGGAGTCCCGGCGGCTCGTGGCCCCCGTGCCGGAGGCCGGCCTCGCTCCCTTCGTGCCGCGCATCACCCTGACCTTCCCGGCGCTCGTCTCCTCCCGCCACGTGCTGTTCCTAGTCACCGGCGCGGGCAAGCGGGCGCCCCTCGCCCGCCTCGCCGCCGGGGAGGACCTTCCGGCGGGCCGCGTGACCCGCGCGGGTGCGGTGGCCTGGCTGCTCGACGCCGCGGCGGCGGGCTGAGATCCGGCCGCCGCCGTTACGCTCTGGCAAGTTCACTGCATTATCCTACACTGAACTGACGCGCCGCACCGTCCATGGGCGGCGCCGACTTCGCACACGGCCACGTCGGGTGAGATGCACGCGGGCACCCTCGTCCTCTACACCGACCAGCCAAGGGCCCGGGCCGACCTGGTGCGCGCCCTTGAGCAGATCGCCCCCTGTGCGGTCCTGCGGGCCGCCGAAAGGCCGCCCCCCGGCCCGTGCGTCGCCCTCGTCGCCGACCTCGACCTGTTGCAGCCCTCGCCGCTCATCGGCCTGCGGGCCCTGATCGCCGCCACCCCCGCCCTGCCCCGCGTCTTCCTCATGCGCAGCATGGGCGAACGGAGCCTGTCGGCGGCGCGCGGTCTGGGCGGGCGGCTCTGCCTGCCCATGGACACGCCGGTCGAGACCGTGATGGAGGCCCTCTGGGCGCAGCTCCAGCCCGGCGACGCCACGCGCAAGTCGGCGCGATCGAAGGCCGGGGAGCCGCTGGTCGTCCAGGCCGCCGACGCGGCAGGCATGGTCATCGCCGACCTGCTCGACGCTGCGCGCAGATCCGGGACCGTCGATGCCGCGCGCATCGACGCGGGTCTTGACCCGATCATCGGGGCGATCCGCGCGGGCGGCCTCACACCCTGGCTCGAGACCGTGCGCGCCTACGACGACGCCACCTACCAGCATTGCCTCCTGGTGGCGGGCCTCGCCGCGGCCTTCGCCATCGACCTCGGCTTCTCGGTGGCGGACCGCCAGCAGCTCGTGCGCGCCGCCCTCGTCCACGATGTCGGCAAGGCCAAGATCCCCCTGGCGATCCTGAACAAGCCCGGCTCCCTCGATGCGGATGAGCGCGCCGTGATGCGCGCGCATCCGGCCCTCGGTCACGCGATCCTCGTCCATGCGGGCGGGTTCGACGAGGCCGTGCTCACCGTGGTCCGCCACCACCACGAGATGCTCGACGGTTCGGGCTATCCGGACGGGCTGCGGGACGATGCCATCCCCGACATCGTCCGGCTCATCACCGTCTGCGACGTCTATGCGGCCCTGGTGGAACGTCGCCCCTATCGTCCGCCGATGTCGGCCGCCGAGGCCATGGGGATCCTCCACGGCATGGACGGCAAGCTCGACCGGGTCCTGGTTGGCGCCTTCGAGCGCTCTGTCGCCGGGTCCTGATCACTCCGGCAGGGCATGGCGTTCCAGACGCTGCGGCGCGTGCGCAATCACGTTTCCCGCAGAAAGCGGATTGCGCAATGCAGTTGCCGAAACCGGCGGTCCTGGCGTGAAGAACGCAAACATCTGCCTGGCGGTACGCGATAAGATCTTCGCGACCCCAAGGCGCGGGGCGATGGAGATCCCGATGGTGCCGTCGATCACGTCCGCCGAGGTCGAGGCGATGATGTCGGACCTCGCCGTATCGGCCCGCCGCGCGCCCGAGGCCTATCTCGCCGTCGCCCGGTCGACGCTGCTGCGCATCCTGTCCCGTCCGGAATGGCTCGACCCCTCGCGGCTGGTCGGCCGGGACGCAGGCCTCAGCCGCAACCTGCTGTTCGGCACGGAGGCGATCAGCGTCTGGGCCATGGTCTGGCCGCCCGGCGTCGCGACGCCGGTCCACGACCATCATTGCTCATGCTGCTTCGGCCTGCTGCGCGGTGCACTGCGCGAGACCTGGTACAGGCCGATCAGCGACACCCACGCGGTGGCGACCCTGGACGCCGTCCGCCAGCCCGGCTTCGTCGCCTGCATGATGCCGTCCGGGCCGAACCTGCACCGGATCGCCAACGACGGACCGGAGCAGGCCGTGTCGATCCACGTCTACGGCTACGATCACCGGGTGCAGGCCTCCTCGATCCACCGCACCTACGAGATCGCTGCGGGCTGACGGGCTGCGCCGGCCCGCTCACGCCATGTCTCACGCCATGTAGAGGGTCGGGACGGCGGTCGTGTACTTCATCTCCTCCATGGCGATGGAGGAGGACAGGTTCGAGAAGTCGAGCTTGGCGATGAGACGCTGATAGACGGCGTCGTAGGCCTCGATGTCGGGCACGACGATACGCAGCAGGTAGTCGATCTCGCCGGTGAGGCGCCACGCCTCCACGATCTCGGGGAAATCGGCGACGACCCGCCGGAACGCCTCGGACCAGTCGGCGGCGTGGCGCGGCGCCTTCACGGCCACGAACACCGTCGTCGGCACGTTGACCTTGCGCCGGTCGACCAGCGCCACCCGACGCCGGATCACCCCCGAGGCTTCGAGCTTCTTCACCCGCCGCCAGCATGGCGCCGCGCTGATGCCGACCCGCTCGGCGAGCTCGGCCACCGGGAGCGTGGCGTCCTGCTGGAGGATGTCCAGGATCTTCCGGTCCACCGCGTCCATGCGATCGATGCGTCCGGCTGGCGCTACAGGAAGAAGTGTTTCGAGAGCTTCAGGCCCTGGGCCTGGTAGTTCGAGCCGGCGCCCGCGCCATAGAGCGTCTCCGGCTCGGCCAGCATGCGCTCGTAGACGAGGCGGCCGACGATCTGGCCGTCCTCGAGCAGGAACGGCACGTCGCGGGAACGGACCTCCAGCACGGCGCGGCTGCCCGCGCCCCCCGCCCCGGCATAGCCGAAGCCCGGATCGAAGAAGCCCGCGTAATGAACCCGGAACTCCCCGACCAGGGGATCGAACGGCACCATCTCGGCGGCGTGGTCCGGGGGGACCTGGACCGATTCCTTCGAGGCCAGGATGTAGAACTGTCCGGGATCGAGGATCAGGCTGCCCGATCCGTCGGCGGCGAGCGGCTCCCAGAAATCGGCGGCGCGGTGGCGCCCGGGGGCGTCGACGTCGACGAGGCCGGTGTGGCGCTTGGCCCGGTAGCCGATCAGCCCGTCGAATCCGGACAGGTCCACCGAGACCGCGACGCCGCCCTGGAGGGACGGGCTGCCCACGTCGACCAGGGCCGAGCGCGCGTGGAGCCGGCCGAGTTCGGCCTCGCTCAGCCGCGGCGCCCCACGGCGGAAGCGGATCTGGGACAGGCGCGAGCCGGTGCGGACAAGGACCGGGAAGGTGCGCGGGGAGATCTCCGCGTAGAGCGGGCCGTCATAGCCGGGCTCGACCTGATCGAACGCCTCGCCCCGGTCGGTGATCACCCGGGTGAATACGTCGATGCGCCCGGTGGAACTCTTCGGATTCGCCGCCGCCGCGAGATCGCCGGGCAGCGCCAGACGCTCCTGCAACTCCGCGATGTAGACGCACCCGGTCTCGAGGACCGCCCCGGGGCGCAGGTCGATCGTGTGCAGCGACAGGCGCTGGACGCAGGCCTGGACCGTGCGTACCGCACCCGGCAGGAAGCTCGTGCGCACCCGGTAGGCCGTGTCGCCGAGGCGCAGATCGATGCTGGCGGGCTGGATCTGGTCGGCCGCGAACGGGCGCGCGGTGCGGATCCCGCCCGCCTGCGCCAGGGCCGCGATGGCCTGGGCCGGCAGGATGCCGCCGCGGCTCTCCGGGCCCGAATCGGCGGCCCCCGTGCCTGCGCCCGCTGTCATCGCGCCCGTCACTCCCTCGCGCGCCGCCGGCCGGTCCGCGTCGAACGCCTATTTCCTCCGGGACTGGCTAATGCGACCTTAATCCGGTCTTCCACCCGTCGCAGCGCAGCCCGGGTCGAATCCGCGGCGGCACCCGCCCGGCGTCGGGACCGGGACCGCGCGAGGTAGTCCGCCGCAATTGACGGCGATTCCGCCGCCAACTACCACCGCGCAGGAAGCGCGTTTCATTCTGCTTCAGAGAATCGCATTGTCCGAAAGAAGGGCCAAATAGGGCGATGTACAAGGCCGAGACGCGGGGAATTAGTGTGACCGTTCAGTCCCGCTTCGTCGAGGAGGAATCTTCGCCGAACGAGAGCCGTTATTTCTTCGCTTACACGGTCGAGATCGTGAACAACGGCAGCGAGCAGGTCCAGCTCCGCTCGCGGCATTGGCGCATCATCGACGGGCACGGCGCCTGCCAGGAAGTGCGGGGGACCGGCGTGGTCGGCAAGCAGCCGGTGCTGGAGCCCGGCGAGTCCTTCTGCTACACCAGCGGCTGCCCGCTGAACACGCCAGACGGGCTGATGGCCGGCAGCTACACCATGGCGACGGTGGCCGGTGAGAGCTTCGAGGCGGAGATCCCCGCCTTCTCCCTCGACAGCCCGCACGTGCGCCGAAGCCTTCACTGAGGTCCCGGACCGGGGCCTCGCCCCGGAGGAACCCATGCCCGCGACCGGCGAGCGGCTGAGCCCGCTCGACATGCTGGCCCGCCTCGTGTCCTTCGACACCGAGAGCGACACGTCCAACCTCCCGCTGATCGAGGCCGTCTGCGACTACTTCGACGGCTGGGGCGTCCCGTACCTGCATCTGCCAAATGCGGGCTTCGACAAGGCGGCCGTCCTCGCCACGATCGGCCCGATGGTCGACGGCGGCGTCGTGCTGTCCGGCCATACCGACGTGGTCCCGACCCTGGGCCAGGCCTGGAGCAGCGACCCGTTCACGCTGCGCGTCGCCGACGGAAAGGCCTACGGCCGGGGTGCCGTCGACATGAAGGGCTTCGACGCCCTGGTCCTGGCGCTGGTGCCCGACATGCTGGCTGCGGACCTGAAGCGGCCGATCCACATTCTGCTCTCCTACGACGAGGAGACCACCTGCCTCGGCTCGATGGACGGGATCGCGCGGTTCGGCGCCGACCTGCCGCGACCGGGCGCGGTGATCGTGGGCGAGCCCACCGGCATGGAGGTGGCGGACGCGCACAAGAGCATCGTCACCTGCCTCACCACCGTCCACGGCCGCGAGGCCCACTCGGCCCGGCCGGCCCTCGGGGCGAATGCGGTGGCGGCTGCCTGCGACCTCGTCGCCGGCCTCAACCGGATCGCCGACGCCATGATCGAGCGCGGCGACGCCTCCGGCCGGTTCGATCCGGCCGCCACCACGGTCCATGTCGGGACGATCCAGGGCGGCACCGCCCGGAACATCATCGCCAAGGAGTGCCGCTTCCACTGGGAGTATCGCGGCCTTCCGGATCTGGATCCGGCCGAGATCCCGCGCCTCTTCGCCGAGGAGACCACGCGGGTAACCCGGGAGCGCCTCAACCGCTACGGCGATTTCGGGCGGATCGAGACCCTGCAGGAGGTCGATATCCCGGGGCTCGCCCCCGAGCCGGGCTCCGAGGCCGAACGGCTCTGCCTGCGGCTCGCCGGTCGAAACCACACCGTCGCGGTGCCCTACGCCACCGAGGCGGGGCGGTTCCAGGCGGCGGGCATCCCGACCGTCGTCTGCGGGCCCGGCGATATCGCCCAGGCCCACCAGCCCGACGAGTTCATCACCCTCGAGGCCCTGGGCCAGGGTGAGCGGTTCCTGCGTAACCTGATCGAGGCCTGTGCGTCATGAACGCGCTCACCGGAATCACCATCAAGCTGCGGCCGCTGGAGCGTGAGGACCTGCGCTTCGTCCACCAGCTCAACAACAACGACAGCATCATGCGCTACTGGTTCGAGGAGGCCTACGAGTCCTTCGCCGAACTGCAGCAACTCTACGAGCGCAACATCCACAACCAGACCGAGCGGCGCTTCATCGTCGCCGATCCGACCGGCGAGCCGGCCGGGCTGATCGAGCTTGTGGAGATCAACCACCTGCACCGGCGCTGCGAGTTCCAGATCGCCATCCACCCCAACTTCCAGGGGCGCGGCTACGCCTGGCAGGCCACGCGGATCGCGATGGATTACGCGTTCAGCGTGCTCAACATCCACAAGCTCTACCTGCACGTGGATCGGGACAATGCCCGGGCCGTACTCATCTACGAGCGCTGCGGCTTCCGCCCGGAGGGCGTGCTCAAGGACGAGTTCTTCGTGAACGGGCGCTACCGCGACGCGGTGCGGATGTGCCTGTTCCAGCCGGACTATCTCAAGGCCCGGGGCAGCGGCGACATCGCCGAGCCCGTGCTCAAGGCGTGAGCGGATCCGGGGCGGGCCGCGGATGGCGGGACGTGACGCTACTCAGGAGGATTGGCGGGTTCAGGCATCGCGTTCGGGACTGTCGCTCGGGCGATGAGTCTGACCGTCCCGAACCGCCACGCGGCCTCCCTCCCCCGCAGAGGGGAGGGACGCGCGCGCTATCCTTCAAAATCGAGAGCACGTGAAACACCCGACAAATACCCCAATCCATACGTCTCGCACGGTAATGATGGCCGTAAAGTCGTAAAAAGCTCTGCCGTCTCGATCGTGAAGTCTGTCTCTACTGACGAGGCTGGCCCGCGATCTCGGCCTCGACCGCCTGCGGATCGAGTTCGTAGCGGCGCGAGCAGAATTCGCAGGTGATCTCGATGCGCCCGTCATCCGCCACCATGTCGTGGCGCTCCTGCGGAGAGAAGGAGCGGATCATGCCCATCACCCGCGCCTCGGAGCAGCGGCAGGTTTCCTGGACGGTCTGGCGGTCGAACACCCGCACGCCGCGCTCGTGGAACAGCCGGTAGAGCAGGCGCTCGCTCGACACGTTGGGGTCGACCAGCTCGTGATCCTCGACCGTCGCGACCAGGGAGCGCGCCTCGACCCAGGCATCGTCCTCGGGCGCCCCGCCCGAGAGGTGCACGTGGCCCTCCGGGATGTCGCCCGGCGGCAGGTCGGCGAGGCGGGCCCGGTCCACCGACTGGGGCAGGAACTGCACGATCAGCCCCCCGGCCCGCCAGCGCCCGGTGCCCTCCTCCAGCGACTCGGCGACCGCGAGGCGCACCTCCGTCGGAATCTGCTCGGACTGGCGAAAATACTGGTGCGCCGCCTCCTCCAGGCTCTGGCCGTCGAGGGCGACCACGCCCTGATAGCGGCTGGAGGCGGTGCCCTGGTCGATGGTCATGGCCAGATGACCCGCCCCGATCAGGTCGCGATCCTTGAGCGGGCCGGCACCCAGGGCGGCGACCCGCTCCGGCGCGAAGCGCGCAGTGGCGCGCAGGCGATCCGGCGCCTCGAAATCCACCACGATCATCGCCACCGGCCCGTCGGTCTTGGTCTGGAGCTGGAACCGGCCGTCGAACTTCAGCGAGGAGCCCAGCAGTACCGTGAGCGCGGCAGCCTCGCCGAGCAGCCGCGCGACCGGGTCCGGATAGCCGTGGCGCCGCAGGATCGTGTCCACGGCGGGGCCGAGCCGGACGACGCGCCCGCGCACGTCCAGCGCCTCCACGGCGAAGGGCAGCACCGCGTCGTCTTCGCCGGCGTGGCCGTTCCCGGTCGCTGCGTGCTGCGGCTGGGATTGCGATTGATGTCCTGAGGTCATGCCCTCTCCGATCGATGCGTCCCGGCGAGGCGTGAGGTCCTCGTTCCGATGGCCTGGGCGGCGTGAGGAAATGACCTTGGCGGTGCGATCGGATCCCTCAGCCCCGCCTGTGCCCCCGCGGGAGGACGGGCGCGGTGCGCCACATCCGTCGCCGGGATGCCGCCTGCCGGCAGCCGTGATGGGGATGCGGGCCGCCTGCGCCGCCCGCGACGCCTATATGGTGCGCCGGTCCCGCGAGCGCGAGCCCGGGCTCAGAGTCCGCTGGCCCGCAGGCACCAGGCCAGGATCCCCTTCTGCGCGTGCAGGCGGTTCTCGGCCTCGTCGAACACCACGGAGCGCGGGCCGTCCATCACCTCGGCCGTCACCTCCTCGCCGCGATGGGCCGGCAGGCAATGCATGAAGATCGCGTCCGGATTGGCCGCCGCCATCAATTTGGCATTGACCTGATAGGGGCTCAGCAGGTTGTGGCGGTGGGCCTCGTCGTCGTCGCCCATCGAGACCCAGCAATCCGTCACCACGGCATCGGCGCCCGCCACGGCCGCGAACGCGTCGGTGGTGACGTGGATGGCGGCGCCTTCCTGCTTCGCCCAGGCGAGGAGCCCCGGCGGCGGCGCGAGTTCGGGGGGGCTCGCGACGTTCAGGGTAAAATCGAACCGCGCGGCCGCGTGGACCCAGCTCGCCAGAACGTTGTTGGCATCGCCCGACCACGCCACGGTGCGGCCCTTGATCGGCCCGCGATGCTCCTCGAAGGTCAGCACGTCGGCCATGATCTGACAGGGGTGCGAGACCTTGGTCAGGGCGTTGATCACCGGCACGGTGGCGTGCTCGGCCAGCTCCAGCATCTGCCCATGGTCGAGGATGCGGATCATGATCGCGTCGACGAAGCGGGAGAGCACCTGCGCGGTGTCGCCGATGGTCTCGCCGCGGCCGAGCTGCATCTCGGAGCCGGTGAGCATCAGGGTCTCGCCGCCGAGTTCGCGCATGGCCACGTCGAAGGACACGCGGGTGCGGGTCGAGGGCCGGTCGAACACCATCGCGAGGGTCTTGCCGGTGAGCGGGCGTTCGGCCGCCTGCTCGCCCTTGCGGCGGCGCGCCTTGATGGCGGCGCTGGCGTCGAGGACCCGGCGCAGCTCCGCGCCGGACAGATCCGTGAGATCGAGGAAGTGGCGAGGGCCGGCACCGTTCAGGTGCGGGGCCGGGGCCTTGGCCCGGCCATTCATCTGGGCTTTCATCGCGTCACAATAACTAGAGTCTGCTCAACGATCACCTGATCATGAACGGCACTCTATCTCCTTGCAGGGGCATTCCCGTCAGACACGGCGGGATCGACCGTATCCGGAAATGCTTCAGGCCGCCCGCCACGGGGCGGCGGACGGTGTTCGACGGTCCGGCAATCGGACCTATTCGGCTGCGCCGCGCACGGCCTCGAAACCGGAGGCGGCCGCATCGAGGCGCCGGACCGCCTCGTCGATCTCGGCCTCGCCGACGGTGAGCGGCGGCAGCAGGCGGACGATATTGTCGCCCGCCGGGATCACCAGCAGGCGCGCGTCCCGGGCCGCGGCGGCGAAATCGGTGTTCGGCACGCCGAGCTTGAGGCCGAGCATCAGGCCCTCGCCGCGGATCTCCTGGAACACGTGGGGGTGGCGGTCGCGCAGGGCCGCGAGCTTCTGCTTCAGCAGCAGGCCGGAGCGGGCGACGCGGTCGAGGAACCCGTCCGCCAGCACGACGTCCAGCACCGCGTTGCCCACCGCCATCGCCAGCGGGTTGCCCCCGAAGGTGGTGCCGTGGGTGCCCGCGGTCATGCCGCGTGCGGCCTCGCGGGTTGCGAGGCACGCCCCCATCGGAAAGCCGCCGCCGATGCCCTTGGCGACGCTCATGATGTCCGGGGTGATGCCGGACCATTCATGGGCGAACAGCCGGCCGGTGCGGCCGACGCCGGTCTGGACCTCGTCCATGATCAGGAGCAGGCCGTGCGCGTCGCAGATCTCCCGCAGGCGACGGAGTTCCGCGCGGGGAATCACCCGCACGCCGCCCTCCCCCTGGATCGGCTCGATCATCAGCGCCGCCGTCTCGGGCCCGATAACGGCTTCCAGAGCCGCGAGATCACCGGTCGGGACCTGATCGAAACCCTCGACCCGGGGCCCGAAGCCCTCCAGGTATTTCTGCTGGCCGCCGGCCGCGAGGGTCGCCAGCGTCCGCCCGTGGAAGGCGCCCGCGAAGGTGACGATCCGGTAGCGCTCCGGATGCCCCCCGGCCGCGTGGTACTTGCGGGCGATCTTGATCGCCGCCTCGTTGGCCTCCGCGCCCGAGTTGCAGAAGAAGACCACGTCCGCGAAGGTCGCCTCCGCCAGGCGCTGCCCGAAGCGCTCGCCGCCGGGGATCTCGAAAAGGTTCGAGGTGTGCCAGACCCGATTCGCCTGCTCTGTGAGCGCACCGACGAGGTGCGGATGGGCGTGGCCCAGGCCGTTCACCGCGATGCCCGCGCCGAAATCGAGATATCGCTCGCCGCCCTCGGTCTCGAGCCAGGCGCCCTCGCCGCGCACGAAGGCGAGCGGCGCGCGGACGTAGGTCGGCAGAAGGGCTGACGTCACGGGTCCCGTCTCCGTCTCTCGCAAGGGCCGGAGCAAGCGTAGCCGGCTCCAAATGAAAGTGCCGCCTCAGTGATGGGCGGCACGCGCGCGATTACTATGAAAGTCCGCGGCGCTGTCAACGTTTCAATGTTCATCCGCCCCGCACGGCAGGTCTGCACGAATCCCGGGACGGCGCTGTTTTAGCCTGCCCACGCGGTGGCAACGGCGCAGGGCGGGTGACCGGATCTGCGCGTGGGAGCCGTTCGGGATCTGCCGTGCGCCCCCTTGCGCCGCGGGGGACGGCCGTGCTCCTGACTCGCGGGGAGTCGCGGCAACCGAGGGAAGGTCCGATGAGCACGGTCAAGGAACGCCTGGAAGCGCTGGGCCTCGCCCTGCCGAAGGCGGCGGCGCCGGTGGCCAACTACGTGCCGTTCGTGCGCACCGGCAACCTCGTGGTGATCTCCGGCCAGGTCTGCTTCGGCGCGGACGGCGCCATCGCGGCCGAGCACACGGGCAAGGTCGGCGGCGGGGTCTCCCCGGAGGCCGGAAAGGCCGCCGCCCGGCTCTGCGCCCTGAACGTCCTCGCGCAGCTCGAAGCAGCGGTGGGCGACCTCGACCGCGCCCTGGTCCAGTGCGTCCGGCTCGGCGGCTTCATCAACGCGGCGCCGGGCTTCTCGGCGGTCGCCGGCGTGATGAACGGGGCCTCCGACCTGATGGTCGAGCTGCTCGGCGACCGCGGGCGCCATGCCCGCTCCACCGTCGGCGTGGCGGAACTCCCCCTCGACGCCGCCGTCGAGGTCGAGGCGATCTTCGAGGTCCGCTAGCGTGGCCGCCCCCGACTGGCTGACCGCGCGGCCGATCGCCCATCGCGGGTTGCACGACCGGGGCGCGGGCCGGCCGGAGAACACCCTTGCGGCCGCCCGCGCCGCGGTCGCCGGCGGGTTCGCGATCGAGTGCGACGTGCAGCTGAGCGCCGACGGCGAGGCGATGGTGTTCCACGACGCCGCCCTGGGCCGGCTCACGGAGGCGCGCGAGGCGGTGGCGGAGCGCTCGGCGGCCGAGCTCGGGACGCTCGCCGTCGCCGGGACCGCGGAGACGATCCCGACCCTGCCGGCGTTCCTCGCGGCGGTGGCCGGGGCGGTGCCGGTGGTGATCGAGGTGAAGTCGCGCTACGACGGCGACCTGCGGCTCGCGACCCGTGCCGCCGAGATCGCTGCCGCCTATGAGGGGCCGGCGGCGTTGAAATCCTTCGATCCGCAGGTGGTCGCGGCCCTGCGCGATCTCTGCCCGACGATCCCGCGCGGAATCGTGGCGGAGACGACCCAGGACGATCCGGTCTACGCGGCGCTGCCGCCAAGTGCCCGCCTGGCCCTGTCCAACCTGCTGCACTTCGCCGAGACCCGGCCCGACTTCCTGTCCTGGCGGGTGGATGACCTGCCCTGTGCGCCGACCTATCTCTGCCGGGTGCTCGGGCGGATCCCCGTCATGGCCTGGACGGTCCGGACCGAGGACCAGCGTGCCCGCGCGGGCACGCACGCGGACCAGATGGTGTTCGAGGGGTTCGTGCCGTGAGCCGACCGGCCCTGCCCCGTCGGGTCGTCGATCGCGCCCGTGTTGGCGCGCTCCGGATGGACCTGCGGTTGACGCGGCAGTTTCGGACAGGGCCCCGCTGAAAGGCGTCCCGCGCTGCCGCGCGCATCCGCCCGCTTGCCCCTCCTCCGGGTCGGACTAGACTAGGTGCCATGAAGCAAGCACCCGGGCCGATGCCGGAGACCGCCGCGCTCACCGTGCGCGCGCTTCCCGGCTTGAAGGAGATCGGCGCGGCGGATTGGGATGCCTGCGCCTTCTCGCCCGAGACCCTGGCGGCCGGCGACGAGACCCACAACCCGTTCGTCTCGCACGCCTTCCTCTCGGCCCTGGAGGATTCGGGCTGCGTCTCGCGCCGGACAGGCTGGCTGCCGCTCCACGTCTCCGTCGAGCGCGACGGCCGGCGGCTCGGCCTCGCGCCCTGCTATCTGAAATCGCACAGCCAGGGCGAGTACGTGTTCGACCATGGCTGGGCCGACGCGTATGAGCGCGCCGGTGGGTCGTACTACCCGAAGCTCCAGGTCAGCGTGCCGTTCACGCCGGTGACCGGCCCACGCTTCCTGATCGCCCCGGGTGCCGATCCGGACGAGGCCACCGCCGGACTGATCGCCGGCCTGCGGGCGCTGCGGGGCGAGACCAAGGCCTCCTCGGTCCACGTGACCTTCATGCGCGCGGCCGAGTGGGACCGGGCCGGCGAAGCGGGCTTCCTGCAGCGCACCGACCAGCAGTTCCACTGGGAGAACGACGGCTACGCGGGCTTCGACGACTTCCTCGCCGCCCTCGCCTCGCGGAAACGGAAGAACATCCGCAAGGAACGCCGCGACGCGCTGGCCCCCGGCATCGCCGTCGAGCACCTCACCGGCGCCGCCATCACCGAGGCGCATTGGGACGCGTTCTATGCCTTCTATACGGATACCGGCTCCCGGAAATGGGGGCGGCCCTACCTGAACCGCCGGTTCTTCTCGCTGCTCTCGGAGCGCATGGCCGACCGGGTGCTGCTGGTGATGGCCAAGCGATCGGGTGCCTACGTCGCCGGCGCCATCAACCTGATCGGCGACACGGCCCTCTACGGGCGCAACTGGGGCTGCATCGAGGACCATCCGTTCCTGCATTTCGAGGTCTGCTACTATCAGGCGATCGATTTCGCGATTGCCCGGGGTTTGAAGCGGGTCGAGGCCGGGGCGCAGGGGGAGCACAAGCTCGCCCGGGGCTATCGCCCGGTGCTGATGCACTCGGCCCATGACATCGCCGACCCGGCGCTCCGCCGCGCAGTGGCCGATTATTTGCAGCGGGAGCGCGCCCACGTCGCCGAGGCAGTGGACGTCCTCGATACGCTGACGCCGTTCCGGCGCACCGACGGGGACGGTGCCTGCGGCGGCGCGGCGGCGCCCGAGGCGTCCGCTCCCGACAGGTCCCCCGAGAGTTCCGAGACATGAGCCCGATCGACCGAATCAACACCTATGCCGACGAGCTGACGGCCCTGCGCCGCGACCTGCATGCCCATCCCGAACTCGGCTTCGAGGAGGTGCGCACCGCCGGCATCGTCGCCGATATGCTGGAAACATTCGGCTGCGAGGTGCATCGCGGCGTCGGCGGCACCGGGGTGGTCGGCCTGCTGAAGGGCCGCACCGACAACGGCCGGCGGATCGGCCTGCGCGCCGACATGGACGCCCTGCCGATCGAGGAGGAGACCAACCTCCCCTATCGCTCCACCTATCCCGGCAAGATGCATGCCTGCGGCCATGACGGCCATACCACGATGCTGCTCGGCGCCGCACGCTACCTCGCCGAGACCCGCGACTTCGACGGCACGGCGGTCTTCGTGTTCCAGCCGGCGGAGGAAGGGCGCGGCGGTGCCCGGGCCATGCTGAAGGACGGCCTGTTCGAGCGGTTCCCCTGCGACGAGATCTACGGGCTGCACAACCAGCCCGGCGGCGGCGCGGGCACGATCAAGCTGCGTCCCGGGCCGATCATGGCGGCGGCCGATTTCTTTGACATCCACATCCGCGGCACCGGCGCCCACGCCGCCCAGCCCCACCGCGGCGTCGACCCGATCGTGATCGCCACCGGCCTCGCCCAGGCGCTGCAATCGATCGTCTCGCGCAACGCCGACCCGCTGAAGTCGATCGTGCTGTCGATCACCCGGATCGAGGCGGGCTCCGCCTACAACGTCATCCCGGAGACGGCCCACCTCGCCGGGACGATCCGGACCTTCGACCCGGAGGTCCGTGCGCTCGCCGGGACGCGGATGCGGGAACTCGCGGCGGGCTTTGCCGCGGCCTACGGCGCCGAGGTGACGGTCGATCTGCAGGACGTGTTCTCGGTCCTGGAGAACGCCCCCGAGCAGGCCGCCGCCGCCACGGAGGTCGCGACCGAACTGCTCGGCGCCGACAAGGTCGAGGCGAACGTCGTCCCGAAGATGGGCAGCGAGGATTTCGCCGACATGACCCTGGTGGTGCCGGGCGCCTATGTCTGGCTCGGCGCCGGCCCCGGTCCGGGCCTCCACAACGCGGGCTACAATTTCGACGACACGATCATCCCGACCGGCAGCGCCTTCCTGGCCCGGATGGTCGAACGCCGCACCGCCGCCTGAGCCCGCGCCTCAAGCGGTTGCGATCCGCGCCCGCAGCGTGGCGAGCATGCGGGTGAAGATGGCGGCCTCGTCCAGCGCCCGCGCCAGGACGATCGCCCCCTGGATCTGCACGACGACCTCCTCGGCCAGCGCCGTGCTGGCGGCTTCGCCGTGCCCGGCGCGCCGCAGGGACGCCGCCAGGGCGTCGATCCACCGGGCGAAGTAGTTTCGCACCGCCGCGGCGAACCGATCCCGGCCCGGACCCAGAGCCAGGACGCCGACCAGGCAGACGCGCTGTCCGGACCGGAAGTAGCGCTCCACCGCCTCGAACATCGCCGACACGGCCTCCCCGGGGGGCTCCCCCTGCCAAAGGGGTGCGAAGATCTCGGACTCGAACCACTCATCGATCGCGTCGAGCACGCAGGCCGCCATCTCGTCCTTTCCGCCCGGGAAGAGGTGGTAGAGGCTGCCCTTGCCCAGGCCGGTCGCCTGCGTGATCCGCGACAGGCTCGCCCCCTCGTAGCCGTGCTGGCGGAACACTTCGGCGAGGGCCGGGAGGATCTCGGCCCGCACGGCTGTCAGAGGCCGAGATCGCTCAAGCCGGGATGATCGTCGGGCCGCCGGCCCAGCGGCCAGTGGAACTTCCGGTCGGATTCGGGGATCGCCAGATCGTTGATGCTGGCGATCCGGCGGTGCATCAGCCCCTGCGCGTCGAACGCCCAGTTCTCGTTGCCGTAGGATCGGAACCATTGCCCGTCCGCATCGTGCCACTCGTAGGCGAAGCGCACCGCGATCCGGTCCCCGCCGAAGGTCCAGACCTCCTTGATCAGCCGGTAGTCGATCTCCCGCGCCCATTTGCGCTGGAGGAAGGCCACGATCGCCGCGCGCCCCGTCAGGAACTCGCTGCGGTTCCGCCACACGCTGTCCGGCGTGTAGGCCAGCGACACGCGCTCCGGATCGCGCCCGTTCCAGGCGTCCTCGGCCATGCGGGCTTTCTGGGCCGCGGTCTCGGCATTGAAGGGCGGGACGGGCGGGCGGTCCGACATGAATCAGGCTCTCGAATTTGTACCGATCGGTACAAAAGTGCATCCCGGATCGAGCGAGTCAAACGATTTCGGTCCGCGACCAGCCGGCGGAACAGGCCGGCGAACCCGTTGAGGCGCGCACCCGAGCCGGTCGAAAACGGCGCCGGAACCGCCAAGCCAGTGCGCGCGGGCGCCCCGACCGATGTCGACAGGCGGCGACATCGGTGCGAATCTCCGCGTCGCGGTATCGCACACAGCCAGCATCCAGATGGGACAGGCCCATGTCGCCGGAAGTACGGGAATCGCGCGCCGCCCTCATCCTGCTGGCCGCGTCGGTCGCCGCCGTGCTGGTCTTCGGCGCGTTCACGCTGCTGACGCAGATCGGGTAGCGCCCTCCCCGAGCGGATCGGACGGCGGTCCCCGCGGCGAGCCGCCATGCCGACGGAGACCGGCCCTCCGCCTCGTCAGATCGCCACCGCGGGACGCAGCAGGCCGATGCCGGCCGGGTCGAAGGCGGCGCTCTTCACGATCGCGTGGACCGGCTGTCCGACCGCGAGCCCGAGGTCCCGGATCGCGGCCACGGTCACGCGCGCCACCAGGTGCGCGCCGTTGCACTCGATCTCCACGGCCATCTCCGCGCCCGACGGGACCATCCCGGAGATCCGGCCGGCCAGGACGTTGCGGGCGCTGAGGCCCTCGGGACGGACGGTGGCCACCAGCACGTCGCGGGCGGGGATCCGCACCCGCAGGCGCGTCCCGATCGGGCGCATCAGCCCCGGCACCAGCAGGCGCCCGGCGGCGCCGGTCAGGCAGGTGAGGCCGGTTGCCGGATCGGTCGCCGCCACGACCATGTCGAGGAGGGCGCCGGCCTCGGCATCGTGGACCGGCACGAGATCGGCCCGGCGCAGGATCGCCTCCGCCGGGCCGCAGGCGGCCACGCGGCCCGCCTCGAGCACCACCACCGTGTTGGCGAGCCGCGCCACCTCGGAGACCGCGTGGCTGACATAGACGATGGGAATGCCGGCCTCGTCGCGCAGGCGCTCGACATAGGGGAGGATCTCGGCCTTGCGGGCCTCGTCCAGCGCCGCCAGTGGTTCGTCCATCAGAAGGAGCCGCGGACGCGCGAGGAGCGCGCGGCCGATGGCGACCCGCTGGCGCTCCCCCCCGGAGAGGCCGGCGGGCCGGCGGTCGAGCAGAGCGCCGATGCCGAGCATGCCGGTCACCGCCGCGAAGGTCGCCGGGTCGGCACGATGCCAGGCGACGCGGCGGCCGTACTGGAGGTTGGTCCGCACGCTGAGATGCGGGAACAGCCGCGCATCCTGGAACACCACGCCGATCCGCCGCCGGTGGGGCGGGAGGAACAGGCCGGCGGCCGTGTCGACCAGCGTGGCGCCGTCGACGACGATCCGGCCCCGGTCCGGCCGGGCGAGCCCGGCGATCAGGTCGATCAGCGTCGTCTTCCCCGAGCCCGAGCGGCCGAACAGGGCGGTGAGCCCCGGCCCGGCCTCGAAGGCCGCGTCGAGGGCGAAGTCTCCCCGGCGGAGGGTGACATCAAGCTGAATGCTCACGCGGTGCCACTCGGGTAAGAGCGAGCGCGGCGCGTGCCTGCGCCGGCCGGGACATAGCCCCGATGATCACGGTCCACCATCTCGAGAACAGCCGCTCGCAGCGCGTCCTCTGGCTCCTGGAGGAACTCGGCCTGGCCTACACGGTCAAGCGCTACGCGCGCGATCCGCAGACCCTGCGGGCGCCCCCGGAACTGGTCGCCGTCCATCCCCTGGGCAAGTCGCCGGTGATCACCGACGACGGGATCGTGGTCGCGGAGACGGGCGCGATCGTCAGCTATCTCACCGCCAAGGCCGGGGGCGGGCTGGTGCCGGCCCCGGGAACGGACGCGCACGCCCGCTACGTCTACTGGCTGCATTACGCGGAGGGATCCGCGATGCCGCCGCTCCTGATCAAGCTGATCTTCTCCCGCCTGGCGCCGGGCAGCCCGTGGCTCCTGCGTCCCCTGGTCCGCCGGATCGCCGACTCCGTGCTGCGGGGCTTCGTCGATCCCGATCTGCGGCGGCACGCGGCGTTCTGGGAGGCGGAACTCGCCGACCGACCCTATCTCTGCGGTGCCGATTTCACCGCCGCCGACATCATGATGAGCTTCCCGCTGGAGGCCTTCGCGGCGCGGGGCACCGGGACGGGGCCGCTCGTCCGGGCATGGCTCGAACGCATCCACGACCGCCCCGCCTATCGCCGCGCCCTGGAAGCCGGCGGCCCCTACGCCTACGCCGAGGCGGGCGCGGCCCATACCGGGTGAGGCCCGGGTCACCGGGGCGGCGACCGTCTCTGGGATGAGGCGTGCGACCGGGGCGGACATGCGTCAGCCGGCGCCCAGGCGCCGCCCGGCACGGTTCGCCAGGAACTCGGAGACCAGCAGGGCCGTGACCGATATGGCGATCGACACCAGGGTGAGACGCAGGGCCGGGCCCTCGCCGCCGGGAACCTGGGTGAGCGTGTAGATCGCCGAGGGCAGCGTCTGGGTCTCGCCCGGGATGTTCGACACGAAGGTGATGGTGGCGCCGAACTCGCCCATCGCCTTGGCGAAGGCCAGCACGGCGCCCGCGATGCAGCCCGGCAGGCTCAGCGGCAGCGTCACCGTGAGGAACACCATGAGCGGGCTGGCGCCCAGCGTCCCGGCCGCCTGCTCCAGCCGGCGATCCACCGCCTCGATCGACAGCCGCATCGCCCGCACCATCAGGGGGAAGCCCATCACCGCGCAGGCCAGCGCCGCCCCCGTCCAGCGGAAGGCGAGGACGATCCCGATCTCCGCCAGCGCGCCGCCGAGCGGGCCCCGCCGGCCGAAGGCGAGCAGCAGGAGGTAGCCGGTCACCACCGGGGGCAGGATCAGCGGCAGGTGGACCAGGCCATCGAGAAGCGCCCGCCCGGGGAACCGGCGCCGCGCCAGGAGCCACGCGACCGCGAGGCCGGGGACGAGGCTCGCCAGCGTCGCCACCGTGGCGACCCGGAGGCTCAGGGCGACGGCGGTCCATTCCTCTGGGGTGAGACCCAGCACGGCGCCCGAGCCGCTAGGGGCCGACCGGGGGCGGCACGACGACCGTGAAGCCCTGGCGCTCGAAGGCGCCCCGGGCGGCCGGGCTTCGCAGGGCGGTCAGCAGGGCGGCGGCATCGGGATTGTGCGAGTCGCGGATGACGGAAGCCGGGTAGACGATCGGCGGGTGGCTGTCGGTCGGGAAGGTCGCCAGCACGTGGACGCTCGGGTCGGCGGCGGCGTCGGTGGCGTAGACGATGCCGAGTGGGGCTTCGCCGCGGGCGACGAGCAGCAGGGCGGCGCGGACATTCTCGGCCTGTGCGACCTGGCCCTTCACGGCGTCCCAGGCGCCGAGCTTCTCCAGGGCGGCCTTGCCGTATTTGCCAGCCGGCACGGCGTCGAGCGTCGCCAGGGCGAGCTTGCCGCCGCCGAGCAGTTTCGTCAGCGTCGACCCGAGATCGGGCGCCAGGGCGATCTGCGGATCGGAGCCGGCGTTCGCGGGTCCCGGCGCGATCAGGACCAGCGCGTTGCGCAGGAGGTCGACCCGCGAGCCCGGCTTCAGGAGCCCGGCCTTCTCGACGTAATCCATCCAGGCCTGATCCGCCGAGATGAACAGGTCGGCCGGCGCCCCCGCCTCGATCTGCTTGGCGAGGGCGTTCGAGCCCGCGTAGGAGATCCGGGCCGTCTTGCCGGTCTCCTTCGTCCAGGCCGTTGTCGCGTCGTCCAGCGCGTTCTTCAGGCTCGCCGCGGCGAACACCACCACGGGCTCCGCCGCGCCCGCCGGCCGGGATGCGGGGGCCGCCGTCAGCATTCCGAGCGTGAGCGCAGCCAGGATCCGTCGGGTCAGGCGCATGAAATCGTCCCTGTCGCGGGCCGTTATATCCGGCCGGGTATGACGGGGATCATAGGGTTCCCGGCGCGAGCGGCCAAGGTCTGGCCTGCGCGACCGCCGATGCCCCTTGGCCGGACTCTTCTGACCTGGTCTCAGCCGTGCGACGTCTCGGCGGGCACTGACGGCGCGGCTTCGGCGCGGTGCAGGCGGCTGAGGAGGACGAGCAGATGGCCCGGCAGCGGTCCCTCCGGCGTCGGCCCGCCGAAGAGCCGCTCGCGCGGACGCGACAGTCCGGACGCCTCATTGACCACCACGGGCCCGCGGGGGCCGGAACGCCTGGACTTGGTCACGCCGTACGCACCCTGCTCAATCGTGATTCACGCTCGAAGCCGGCAAAAACGTCGCTCCTCGAAGCGAGTTCCGCGCGATTCGCTGGAACCTGTGGTTAGCGCTTCGGCACCTTGCCGCATTCCTGTGCGTCCGCCCGGGCGAAACCCGGACGCGGACCGATCACCAGGTGCGGAGATCGCGCTTCTCCATCGATCCGCCGTCCGGCGGCCTGTTCATGCCGATCGCCACCAGGAGCCCCCAGAGCCATGCCGCTCCAGCGGTCGCGAACGCGAAGGCAACGCTGATGAGGAGGGGCGACGTCATGAATCGCTGTCGTTTGTCAAAACCGGCGCGCCGCCGCGGGATGGACGGCGCGCCCGAGTTGAGGGTTCGGGCTTCGGGAAGCCGAGACTGACTAAGCACAGACTGCGGCCTCGAACACTGATCTGGCCGGCGCATGGAACAAGTATTTCGGCTTGTGGCCAACCGGCAACAATTGGGTGCCCTGGCGCGGTCGCGCGGCCTGCTTCGGCCCCCGGGGAGGATTTTTTCGCGTCGGCCGCCCCTTGCCCCCTGTGATGTCGCGCGCCCGGGCGTTACAGCCCGGCACCATGCTCGAAGGCCTCCCGCCCCACCGCCCGTCCCACGTGCTGCGCCTGCTGACCGACGAGCGCTCGGCGCGGGCGATGACCGATCTGCTGGGCGAGATGTTCGATCCCACCGAGACCGCCGTGGCGGCGTTCGAGGATGCGGA
>CAXTCV010000012.1:0-41571 GCA_964242725.1 uncultured Methylobacterium sp. | reverse complement strand
GCGTTGGTGGCCGTGCCGGTGGTGGAGAGCTGGGTCGACAGCGCCTGGTTGGCGAGCGACTTCGCCTGATCCACGAGCTTCTGGATCGAGGTGATGCCCTGGTTGGCGGCCTGGATCGACTGGACGCCGTTGGAGACGCCGTCGAGCAGGGAGTTCAGGCTCGAGGAGCGGCTGTCGAGGGCCTGCGAGGTGAAGAAGTTGGTCGGGTTGTCGAGCGCCGAATTGACCGTCTTGCCGGTGGCCAGGCGGTTCTGGGTGGTCGACAGGAGCGAGGCCGTATCCTGCAGCGAAAGCAGGTTCTGACGGGTCGCAGCCGAGAGGGTGATGGAGGACATCGGTCGATATCTTTCTGATTTGTGCCACCCGTTTCTCGGGTTCGGCAGTAATTGCGCCGCAGACGTTTCGGACTCGTTAAAGCAGCCCGCTATTCCACAGTATGCGGCGCGATCCTTAATTTATTACTGAGAAGTCAAATCTGATGCATCGCGGTTTTCACCGATGTTCAGGATCCATTAACTATAACCCGACATAACCGCGGCGGCTGCCGCGGTCTGGTGGATCTTGTTCGGGTGGACCCGAGCCGATCGATGGGTGGACGCGGGCGGTGCCACATCCTGTTTGGAGCTCGACCGTGATCGTTCAAACGCCTGTCGAGGCAAGTCCCCCGAATGTCGGCCTGCCGATGACCTTCCCGCACGTGGCGGTCGCGATCCCATGCGGAACGATGGTTCACGCCGACTTCGCGGTGTGCCTCAGCTCGATGATGCATTCGCTCGGCGAGATGCCGATGTCGATCGTGGTGGGAAAATCATCGATCGTCGCCGATGCGCGTAACATGGGTCTTGATTTCGCGCAGAAGCTCAAAGCGGAATACGTGCTGTTCATCGACAGCGACATGACGTTCCCGCGCGATGCCTTACTCCGGCTCCTGGTGCGCAACGTCGATATCATCGCGGCGACCTACTCCCGCCGGACGGCGCCGTTCCATTTCCTGGGCGACATCCTGCCGGAGCAGCCCGCGGACGCGCCGAAGGGTCTGCTCGAGATGGCCCGCATTCCGACGGGGTTCCTGCTGGTGAAAGCCACGGTCTTCGAGCAGCTGAAGCGGCCGTATTTCCGCTTCCGCGTCGATGAGGAGGCCGGCGTCAACATCGGCGAGGATTACGATTTCAGCGATCGCGTCCGGTCCCTCGGCTATCGGATCTGGTGCGATCCCTTGCTCAGCAAGGAACTCGGCCATATCGGCGAGCAGTCCTACAAACTCTGAGTGATCGCCGATCCGCGCGCCGCGCCGCGCGGGGTTTCACGCGGCGCGCGCCGCACGTCTCTCGATCGCCCGGTGAAACGCGGCGAAGACCCTGCTCATCTGGGGCGGTTTGTAGGGGAACAGATCGACGGGATCCATATCGTGGACGATCATCCCGGTATCGGCTTCAAAGATCAGCAGTCGACCGTCGCGACCCTCGGCGCAGTCGAGGATCAGATAGTCGAGCCCGGTCCGGCGGTGGATCTCGGCGAAGGCCGTCCGGTGACGGGGCACGAAGGCCCGGTCGAACGCGGCCATCGCCGAGGCCTCCGCGCTGCGCTTGGCCGGGTCCTCGGTCATGCCGGCGTTCAGATAGTGGATCATCCAGTGATCGCGTAAGGCCATGTGGCAGAGGAACGGTGCGCCGTCGATCAGGACGATGCGCAGCTTCCGGTACAGCCCATCGGGACCGCTGTAGTCGCAGAACTGCGCGATGTAGAATTCGGCCGCGTCTGCGTTCCGCATGTAGCTGTCGAGATCCTGGGGCCGGTCGAGTTTCTGAAGCGCGTTGCCGGCATGCGTGTCGATGGGGCGGATGAGCACCGGATAGTTCAAGCCGTCCGGAAGCGCGGTCGCGAGGGACCGGAGGTCCGATTTCGCCACGCGGACGATGGGCGGGACCACGACGCCCGCCGCGCCGCGCAGCGCGTCCGCGATGCCGTGCCGGGACGTCTTGAGGACGTTGCCCGGATGATTGACCACCGGCTTGGTCCAGCGCGCGGCGGCGGACGACAGGGCGTCGAGCACCGGCGCGTTCGCGGTCGAATAAGCGACCCCGACGAGGCAGACGTCGTGTTCCGGCAGCGGGTCGGGGGCAGGATCTCCGGGGAGCACGAAGACGTACTCCACGTGGAAGATCGGGTCATCCAGCAGAAAATCGACCGGCGTGTTGGCCATGAGGTCGCCGGCCGTGACGAGGACCAGAACACGGATCGTCGCGTCGTGCCTGTTGGAACGGAGCGCGAAGTGCCGGTTGCTCCGCAGGACCTCGGCCTGGAGCTGGAGCGCCTCGTCGTGGCGGTGCATCAGCAGGAGGATCGTCGACAGGTCGAGGGCCGTGCCGGCTTCGAGGACGCCGTCCGTCGATGCCGACAGGATCGCGTTGGCCCGGGCGGCCATGTCCGCACCCTCGAACGCCGCCCGGATGAGGCGGGCCGGCCCGATTAGCGGGCTGGGCGCTGCGTCGCGCGTCGCTGGTGATGGCATCAGATCACTCCGGCCGATGGCTGTGCGTCACCGCGGAACAGGTATCCCGCGCGCGCTGTCAGGGCGATGCGATTCAACCGCGGCGTCGGGACGACAGACCCGCCCGCCGGAATGCGTCCGCGAGCGGACCGCTCGGCACCGCCTCGGGCGTCGTGCGCGGCCGGGCCGGGCGCGGTTCGGATCCTGTGCGCCCCGCAGAGGCGGCCGGCTCGATCGGATCGTCGAGCCGCATGGACAGCGCGATCCGCTTGCGCGGGACATCGACGCTCAAGACCAGGACGCGGATCACCTCGCCGATCCGCACCACCTCCGTGGGGGACGCGATCCGGCGGCGCGCCATCGCCGAGATATGGACGAGGCCGTCCTGATGGACCCCGATATCCACGAAGGCGCCGAACGCGGCCACGTTGGTGACCACGCCCTCGAGCTGCATGCCCGGTTTCAGGGCGCCGATCGTCTCGACGCCCTCCTGGAAGTGCACGGTCCTGAAGACGGGGCGCGGATCGCGGCCGGGCTTCTCCAGCTCGGCGATGATGTCGCGCACGGTCGGCAGACCGAAGCGGGCGTCGACGAACGTCTCGGGTGTCAGCGTGGCGAGTGCATCCGTGTTGCCGAGCAGGACGCGGATGTCGCTCCCGGTCGTCTTCAGGATCCGGCGCACCACCGGATAGGCCTCCGGATGGACGCCGGACGCGTCCAGCGGGTCATCGCCGCCCTGGATGCGCAGGAAGCCCGCGGCCAGCTCGAAGGTCTTCGGACCGAGGCCCGGCACAGCTTTGAGGGCAGCCCGCGAGCGGAACGGCCCATGCGTGTCCCGATGCGTGACGATCCGCTCGGCCAGCGCGGCGCCGAGGCCCGAAACCTGCGCCAGCAGGGCAGGGGAGGCCGTGTTCACGTCGACGCCAACGGCGTTCACGGCATCCTCCACCACCGCCGAGAGCGAGCGCGAGAGCTTCGCCTCGCTGACATCGTGCTGGTACTGGCCGACGCCGATGGATTTCGGGTCGATCTTCACGAGTTCGGCGAGGGGATCCTGCAGCCGCCGGGCGATCGACGCGGCGCCGCGATGGGACACGTCGAGATCGGGCAATTCGCGCGCGGCGATCTCGGAGGCCGAGTAGATCGAGGCCCCGGCCTCCGACACCGTCACCTTGGCGAGCGTCAGATCGGGATTCGCCGCGACGATCTCAGCGGCGAGCCGCTCGGTCTCGCGGGAGGCCGTGCCGTTGCCGACGGCGAGCAATTCGACTCCGTGGAGGCGGCAGAGCCGCCCGAGCGCCGCCACGGCTTCCCGCCAGCGGCGCTGCGGCTCGTGCGGATAGGTCGTCTCGACCGCGACGATCCGGCCGGTCCGGTCCGCCACCGCGACCTTCACGCCGTTGCGGTAGCCCGGATCGAGCCCCATCGTCGCCCGCCCGCCGGCCGGAGCCGCGAGCAGCAGATCCTTCAGATTGCCCGCGAAGACCGTCACGGCCTCGTCCTCGGCGCGCTCGAACAGCCGGGTGCGCAGGTCCTGCTTGATGCCGGTCCGGATCTTCGTGCGCCAAGCCGTGCGGACGGTCTCGAGGAGCCACGGATCGCCCGGACGTCCGAGGGCGGCGATGCCGAACCGCCGGCAGATCGCCGTCTCGAACGGGCCCGAGACCCCGCTCGGCGACTCCTCGCCCTCCGCCGCATAGGCGATGTCGAGCACCTCTTCGCGCTCGCCGCGGAAGATCGCCAGGATGCGGTGCGAGGGCATCCGCTCGAGCCGCTCGCTCCAGTCGAAGTAATCCGCGAACTTCGCCCCCTCGTTCGCCTTGCCCTTGCGGACTTTCGCGACGAGCTGGCCGCTGCGCCAGTAATCCGCGCGCAGGCGGCCAACGAGATCGGCATCCTCGGCGAAGTGCTCGATGAGGATCGCGCGGGCGCCCTCCAGCGCCGCCGCGTCATCCGTCACGCCCCGCTCGGGCGCCACGAACGCTGCAGCCGTGCGCTCGGGGACTTGGTCGGCGTGTTTCAGAAGTGCCTGGGTTAGCGGCTCCAGCCCGGCCTCGCGGGCCGCCTGGGCCTTCGTGCGCCGCTTCGGCCGGAACGGCAGATAGAGGTCTTCCAGCCGCGCCTTGGTCTCGGCGGCCGCGAGGGCCGTCGCGAGGCCGGGAGTCATCCGGCCCTGGGCTTCGACGCTCTCCACGATGGCGCGGCGGCGGTCGTTGAGATCGCGCAGGTAGGACAGGCGCTCGTCGAGCCGGCGCAGCTGCGTGTCGTCGAGGCCGCCCGTATTCTCCTTGCGGTAGCGCGCGATGAACGGGACGGTCGCCCCGCCATCGAGGAGCGCCACCGCGGCGGCCACCTGCGCTTCCGCGACGCCGAGTTCTTCGGCGATGCACGCGTTCACGGCTGTCATGCGGTCTCCGGTCGGCTGGCTGACGGGCGCCTCGAAACCTGCCTGACCCGTCAAGCCGCCGGAAACATGGCATCCATGCGAACCGCCGACTCAGGCGGTATCAGGGCTTCCGGATCGCGAAGTCTGCCTCGCCATCATCGATCCTGTGGATGGCGATCTGTTCGACGTTTGACGCAACGATCGTATTGATGACGCCGAATACCCAGCACTGAGCGTTCAATAATACTGCAAGTAGAGTATGCGAAATTCTTGAATGTATCGCCGTCTTCGATGCGCCTGCGAATCCGATCGTCCGGCTATGTGTCGGACCTTGACGCGGCGCCGATCATGTCATCGGGATGTCATCGGTCAATGCAAATCTACGCGCCCGCATGCTGAGAAAGGCAAGCGCCCCGTGCAGTTCGAGATCCGTGAGAACAGCCGGTCGCTGTGGTCCTGGGTTCTCTTGAACGAGACCGCCGAGACCGTCCTCGAATCCCGCCGGAGCTTTCCGTCCCGGGCGCAGGCGACGGCCGCCGCGCTGGCCTTCTCGCAACTGGTGGCCCGGGCGGGACGGACGCTCACAGGCGGTGCGCGGCAGGTGGGATTTCTTTAGCCGGGTGAAGCCGGCAGTCACGTCCGGTGGCGGATCAGGCTCACCACGCTCAGGCAGGCGATCGCGCATCCGACGCCCATGGCGCCGAGGCAGCTGATCGTGCGGACCGGCTCGCCGCGGGCCAGCACGATGGCGACCGCGAGGGGCAGGAGCAGGAGACCGAGCATCAGAGTCATGGCGGTTTCCACGTACGGGATCCGGTTGGCGAAGGAGAGCTTAGGCGTCGAAGGGTTAATTGTGCCTGACGACAGGCGCGGCGCCCGATGCATCGTTGCGCTCCACGCCGACCACGGGGCTGCCCCCGCGTCCCGGTTGATCCGGACCTCGAGGCGAGCCCGGAAGCTCTGGGCGAGATCCGTCAAAGCGCGTGCCTGCACCCCGTGTCACGGCGTCCGGTACGGGCTGATGAGATGGCCAAGAGGCACTGCGCAGGCGCGGCGGCTTCGCATTTCCGCCCCCGTGCGCGCTTCATCTCGAGATGCCCCGGGCGGACCGGGCCCTCCGGCGTTCGACCTCAGCCGAGCCGGACCAGACGGTCGAGGAGCGTCTGGTCGTGCAGCAGGGCCATGCGTTCCCGCGGCGTCAGCCAAGCCTGCGCTTCGCCGACCGTCTCAGCCTCGTCGATCTTGGCGGCGGCCAGCGTCCGGTCCGGGTCGATGGCGCCCCGGGCGCGGTCGCGGCCGGGCGGCAGCATCCGTTCATGCGCGTCCGCGAGGCGGGGATCGGCGTGCAGTGCCGCCAGCGCATCGGAGGCGTCGAACGCCTGCGCGGCGTTGCGGGCGGCCAGGACGGCGGCGCGCGTGGCGATCTCCGGCGGCGTGGCCTCCTCCGGCGTGGCGAGGAGGCGGCGCCGCTTGAGCGCCAAGCCGAATCCGAGCTGGCCGCTCGCCCAGGAAATCGGGATCGCCAGCACCAGACCCACGATGGTGGGGCTCATCCAAAGGAACAGCGACGTGGCGATCGCGAAGGCCGCGACCCCGGCGACCAAACCCAGCACCATGTGCCAGCTGTGCCGGGCCACGATATCGCGCAGCGGGATCGAGCCGTCGTCACGCCGCTGCGGGTTCCAGCCCGTATCGCGCCCGAGCAGAATGTCCATCACCGATCCGGACTGGATCACCATCGCCACCGGCGCCACCAGGGCGGAGAGCAGGATCTCGAGGAGGCTGGACAGGATGAGCCGCCCGCCGCCGCCGCAGGCCCGTCGCACGGGCCCGTCGAGGAGGGCGAGGATCAGGCCGAGCAGCTTCGGCGCCAGCAGCACCGCCATGGTCAGCCCGAACAATTGGAGCGCGCGGACCGGGTCGAACCGCGGGAAGACCGGCGAGAAACCGGCGCCGCCGAAATAGTCGGGCCGCTCCGTGGCGGTCTGGAGGACCAGCAGGATACCAACCACCAGCTGGAGCAGCCAGAGCGGCGACGCGAGGTAGCCGGCGATGCCGGTGGCGAAGTGCTGGCGGGTGGCGGCATGCAGGCCGGCCGCCCCGATCACCCGCGCGTGCTGGAGGTTGCCCTGGGCCCAGCGCCGGTCGCGCACCGCCACGTCGATCAGCGAGGGCGGGCTCTCCTCGTAGGAGCCCGGCAGGCGGGGCAGCATGTAGACCGCCCAGCCGGCCCGGCGGATCAGAGCGGCCTCCACGAAGTCGTGCGACAGGATGTGACCGCCGAAGGGGGGCTTCCCGGGCAGGTCGGGCAGGCCGCAGGATTGCGCGAAGGCCCGGGTCCGGATGATGGCGTTGTGGCCCCAGTAATTGCCGCCCCGCCCCGACCAGGCCGAGAGCCCGGCGGCGATCACCGGGCCGTAGATCCGCGCGGCGAATTGCTGGAGCCGGGCGAACAGCGTGTTGCGGTTGATGATCAACGGCAGCGTCTGGATGATGCCGGCATCCGGGTCCGCCTCCATGGCGGCGGCGAGGGTCACGATCGCCGGTCCGCTCATCAGGCTGTCGGCATCCAGCACGAGCATGTGGTCGTACCGGCCGCCCCAGCGGGTCACGAAGTCGCCGATGTTGCCGGCCTTGCGGTGGTGGTTCTTGGGCCGGTGGCGATAGTAGAGCCGGGCGTCCGGCCCGAGGCGGTCGCGCAGGTCGAGGAAGGCGCGCTCCTCGGCGATCCAGGCATCGGGTTGCGTCGAATCCGAGAGCACGAACCAGTCGAAGTGCTGCCCCAGCCCGGTGGCCTCCACGGCCTCCCGCATCGCCTCGACGCCCGCGAAGGTCCGGGCTGTCGCCTCGTTGTAGACCGGCATCAGGATCGCGGTCCGGGTCGTCAGCGCCGCCGGAACCGCCGCCTCCCGCGGGCGGCGCAGCAGCACCGCGAAGCCGAGCAGCGCGCTGGTGAAGGCCAGCGTGATCCACGAGAAGGTCAGGCAGAACAGGACCACGAGCACCAGCTGGAGCCCGGTCGGGCTGCCCGAGACCGACACGGTCTCGACCATCTGCCAGCCGCCATAGCCGGTGAGCGCCAGCGCGCCACCGAATACCCAGAGCCGTGCGAGCCAGGGATCGCCCCCCCGGCGCGACACAATGTGGGTCGCACGCGAATCCCAGCGCGCCAGATCCTGGACCGGCATCGCCAGGGGCGCCTCGGGCGGCAGGCCGGACCCGGCCTCCCCCGCGGCCGGGCCGGGCCGCGCGTCCGGCTCGACCGCGGGCTTGAGCAGGGTCATCGTCTCGTCCATGCGCACGGGGAAGGCTGATCCTCGGGTTCGATCAGGGGTTACGGTGTCCAGCGGAACAGCCACGTCTCGCTGGCCCGGTCTTGTCCACGCCGGAGCGCGAGGCGCAGCTCGCTGGCCCGCTCACCGCCGGGATCGAGTTCGAACAGGATCCGCAGGATCTTGCGCGCGGGATACGCATAACGGTCCTGCCGGGTGATCGTCCCGGCCGAGGCGCTGAGATCGACCTCGATGTCGCCGGGCTCCGTCACCGCATCGCCCTGGAAATCCACCGCGAACAGGCGGCGGTTGCCCGCGCCGCCATGGCCGCACCGGCTGTCGCTGACGCGGGCGATCCCGGACGGCAACGGGTCGGGCCATCCCTTGGACCAATGCTGCCGGCAGAGGAAGCGCATCTCGCCGCCCTTGGCGAGGGTCGCCTTGGGGCGCCAATAGGCGAAGACGTTCTCGTTGAGCTCGGAATCGCTCGGGATCTCGAGCAGCGTGACGGCGCCCTCGCTCCAATCGTCCAGCGGCTCCAGCCAGAGCGAGGGCCGCTGCTCCCAGTGCCGCCTGTCGTCGTCGAAGTCATCGTAGGAACGGGCGCGCTGCATCAGGCCGAAGCCCTTCGGCCCGCGGTCCACGAAGGCCGAGACCTGGAGCGCCTCGGGGTTGTGCACCGGGCGCCAGATCGGCTCGCCGGAACCGTTGTGGATCGCCAATCCCTCCACCGAGAAGGCGGCGGCGCGCAGGTCGTCGACGCGGCGCCGGTCGAGCGCCCCGAACAGGTAGCTCCCCTGCATGCCGCCGAGACCGATATGGTCGAGGTCGGCGCGGGCGAACACCGTGCCGTCGATCCCGGCCACGGAGGCGTCCCGGCCCGGGGTCAGGGTCAGCTTGAACGCCGCCGTGGCGGAATCCGATTCGGCGAAAGCATGGACCACGACGGGCTGCCCGGGGGCGGGGGTCTCGATGAACAGGGCCCGGAACAGCGGGAACTCCTCGCCGCGGGCATCCGCCGGCCGCAGGGCGAGCGCCCGGGCGTTGATCCCGAAATCCTGTCCCTCCGCCACGAGGTGGAAGAAGGAGCCGCCCTGGAACAGGGCGAAGTCCAGCAGCTCGCCGCCGTCGACGAAGCGCGCCCGCAGGCGGAAGCCCGAGAAGGCGGCGTCGGCGCCGAGATCCGGCAGGTCGATCCCGGGGGCCGAGAACGCGGTCTTGTCGTAGGCGATCGGCTGCACGAGGCCATTCTCCACGGAGAACAGCGCGACCGGCGTGTCGAAGATCGAGCCGCGGAGCAGGGGCTCGAAGCTGTAGCCAATACCCCGATCGGCCCAGATGGCCCGTCCCGCGGCGGGGCGGATCGCCTCGTAGGCGTCCCGCGACAGGTTCTTCAGGGCGGCCGGCAGATCGCCGGATCTCGGGCCGGCAAAGGGCGCCTTGGACCGGGCCCGGGCGAAATCGAGGAGCGTGTTCGCCTCGAACGCCTCGCCGGCGCCCGGGAGGGCCGGCGCCATCTCCGGCTCGGCCGCCGACGCGCGGCCGGGACGCGATCCCGCGGCGGCGCCCAGCGCGCCGGCCAGCACGCCGCGGCGGGTCAGGGCAAGGGGCGATCGGGCGGGGATCGTCATACGGTGGTCGGTCTCTCGTCTGGGGCGCCGTTCCCGACCGGGCGGCACGCCGGTCCGGCCCCGCTTCCGCGTCCCGACGCGTACCGTGTCCCGAACCGATCGCCGCTCCGGCGGAACACGCTCTCGATGCCTGTCTATACACGTAGCCCGGCTGAACCCAGGGTTAAGCGGTCCGCCGAACCGCGCGCCTCCGTTGACTTAACGCGAGCCGGCTCTCTAAGTCGGCCGACTGCATCGAAACGGGGGAGGCGACATGGGTTCGTTGCGAGTCACGGGCCACGGCGTGGATCTCGGCGAGAGCCTGCGCGGCCGCGTCGAGGACCGCATGTCGGCGATACAGGCCAAATACCTCGACTCGCACATGAGCGAAGCCTGCACCGGCCATGTCACGCTGCGGCGGGACGGATCGGCGTTCCGGACCGATTGCGTACTGCATCTCGTGTCGGGCCTCACCATCGAGGCGAACGGTGTCTCGCACGATGCACGGTCGAGCTTCGAGCAGACCGCCGAGCATCTCGAGACGCGGTTGCGCCGCTACAAGCACCGTCTCAAGCAGCACGCCACCGGGCCGACCGACAATGTCGCGTTCGAAGCGGCCTACGCGGTCCTGGCCGCGCCGGACGAGGAGGAGGACGAGCCGGCCGACGGGGACGCGCATCCGCCGATCGTCGCGGAGAGCACCCGGACCCTGCAGCGCCGCACCATCGGCGAGGCGGTCACGGCCCTCGACATGACGGGCTCGCCGGTGCTTGTGTTCGTCCATGCTGGCACCGGGCGCGTCAACGTCGTATATCGGCGCAGCGACGGCGCGATCGGCTGGGTGGACCCGCTGAACGCCGTCGACTGACGGGGCAGGTCGGGAGGAACGGAGCCGGAACTGGCTTGTTTCCCGGTCGATTGATGTGCAGGGACGCGGCCGAGGCGGCCACCAACGTTCCTGCAGCGAGGGCCGCCCTGACCGGGCGGGCGACGGGGCAACGGTCGTTCGATGCCAGTTTTGGAATTCCTCGACCCCGAGTCGGTCGTGCCGTCGCTGCGCGCGCGGGCCAAGAAGCAGGTCCTTCAGGACCTTGCCACCCATGCGGCGCGGCGCCTGCCCGCGCTCGGGGAGCGTCCGATCTTCGATACGCTGCTCCAGCGGGAGCGGCTCGGCTCGACCGGCATCGGCGATGGGGTGGCGATCCCCCACGGAAAACTCCCCGGGCTCGATCGCCTGTTCGGCCTCTTCGCCCGATTCGATCGGCCGGTGGATTTCGAGGCCCTCGACGGCCAGCCCGTCGATATCGCGTTCCTGCTGCTGGCCCCGGAAGGCGCCGGGGCCGACCATCTGAAGGCGCTCGCGCAGGTCGCCCGGATCCTGCGGGAACCCGGCATGCTGGCGCATATCCGGGCGGCTCGAGATGCGGGCGCGCTCTACGCCCTCCTGACCCGCTCCACGGCGCCGCAGGCCGCGTGATGCTCCGCTTCCGAATCGCCGTTTCTCTTGCGCTGGTAGCGGGGCTGACCGGTCCGGTCTCTGCGCAGGGCGAGACGACCTGCGCACGCGACCTTCTCGTGGCGCAATCGATGCAGCGGCAGGCCGTCGACCAGCTCGAGCAGGCGGACGGAGACGACGCCAAGAACTGCCGGGTCTGGCGTCGCCACGTTGAGACGATGCGCCGGGTCGCGAGCGTCTATGCCCGCTGCCTCTCCGGGTCGGAACGGGGCGAGCGTCTCGCTCAGGTCCAGGGATCGGACCGGGAGTTCTCGGCGGCGATCAAGGCGCATTGCCGCGGCCAATAGGGCGCCCTCTGCGCCGCGCGGCGCCTCTCGCCGGCTCAGTCCATGTCGCGGGCCACGAGCGGCTCGGCCACCATCTTGACCGGCACCTTCACGGGCTTGCCGCGCCCGATCAGGACCGCCGCCCGGGAGCGTTCCGGATCCGCCTCGAACCGGGTGCGCACCCAGCTGGCCAGGAACTTCACGTATTCGGAGGCCACGAGCCTGGCCGCGGGCGGGCTCCGCCACCAGCGGTCGGCGTCGAAGGCTTCGGTGACGACGGGATGCGGCAAGACGCGCTCGCTGTCCTGCAGGGCGTGATCCAGCTCGATCAGCGTCCGCGGCATGTGGTAGTTCGAGGTCACCACCGCCACGGTGCTGAACCGGTGCGCCCGCATCCAGCGCCGGGTCTCGATGGCGTTCCCGATCGTGTTGCGCGCCCGATAATCGAGGTCGACGCAGCAGGCGATGAGCGCGCGCTGGGTCGGGTTCAGGCGGGCGATCTCGTCGCGGCTCGTGCGCTCGTTCACGCCGGTGATGAGCAGGCGGCGCCCGTAGCCGCCGGCCAGCAGATCGATCGCGTCGCCGATCCGCTGCGCGCCGCCGGTGAGCGCGACGATCCCGTCCACCCGGTCGGACGGCGTCCGCTCGTGCCGGGCGAGCACGCTGACGAAGATCAGGAACCCGGCCAGCAGGGCCGCCGCCCCGAGACCCGCCCCGAGGCCGCAGGTCCAGAGCGCGATTCGCCCCCGCTGCCGCGGCCGCGCGGTGCACGGGCAGCCTCGCTCATGCCAGGCCCAGCCGACGACGTCGGTCGTGAGCGGATCCGATGCGCGCAGCATACGCGTGGTCATCCTCCGGAGGATCGGCGTCGATTGCGGCGGCCCGGAGGCGGCCCGGTCATCTGCCCCCACACCGCGACGATAAGGTTTCCGGATCGTAAACGCGCCCGCCTGGTGACCGCTGTCCACGCCTTCTAGCAGTTCGCGGTGTGGCGGCCGCATCGTCGTTTTCCGGACGATGACGGCCCGACCTTTCGGGATGATGCTTCAGGCAAGGAAACGGCGCACGGTGATCCGCGAGACCACGCCCGTCACGAGGGACGCGATCACGCCGATCAGGATGATGCTGGCATAGCCGCGCAGCCCGATCTGGAAGGCGCCGAACAGGGCCTCGACCTCCTGACCGGCTGGTCCAGACCGCGCGGCCCGGGCCAGGAGCCCTCCGATGACGAAGGCGAGGATCGCCAGGCCGGCTCCGATGGCGCCCCCGCGCAGGCCCAGGCCGAAGAACCGGCGCTGGAAGGCGCGGGCGATGTAATCGTCGTCCGCGCCGACGAAGTGGAGCACGTCCACCACCTCGCGATTGCTCGCCATCGCGCCCCGCGTGGCGAAGGTGACGGCGAGCCCCGTGGCCACCAGGACGAGCACCACGAGCCCGATCCCGATCCCGACGAAGGCATTGGCCGCGGTCGAGAGCCGCTGAAGCCAGAGGGCGTGGTCGTCGAGGCTGGCGACCCCGGGCAGCGCGTCGAGGAGATGCGTGCGCAGGCGCTTCAGATCGGTGCCCTGGCCGCTCGCGAGCCGCAATGCGATCAGCCGCGGCACCGGCAGGTCCGAGAGATCGAGCCCGCTGCCGAGCCAGGGCTCCAGAAGCCGCTCGGCCTCGGCTTTGGAGAAGATCCGCGTCTCGGCGATGCCCGGCTCGGCTTTGGCGATGCCCGCCGCCCGGGTCACGTCGGCATCGACGTCGCGCCCGGGACCCGGGCGGATCTGGATCGTGACCTCCTGGGCGACGTCGCCCTGCCACTGGGCGGCATTCGCCGCCACCATCTCGGCGGCACCGGCGCAGAGCCCTGCCAGGAAGGTCAGGATGGCGATGACCGCCGCCAGGGAGCGCCCCGCCGCCGTGTCGGTCGGCACCAGCGGCGCGTTGCGGCGCAGATTCGCCGGCACGGACGGGACCGGGGGACCGGCGACGGGCTCGGGCCGCGCCCGCGGGATGGCCTGCGTGCTCATTCCTCGATCCGAAGCCGGCCTTCACCGAGCACCATCCGGCGGGCGTCGACCGCATCCATGATGCCGAAATCGTGGGTGGCGATGATGACCGAGGTCCCGAGCTTGTTCAGTTCCAAGAACAGGCGCAGCAGCCGCCGCCCGAGTCCGGGATCGACGTTGCCGGTGGGCTCGTCGGCGAGCAGCAGGTCCGGCCGGGCGATCAGCGCCCGGGCGATGGCGGCGCGCTGCTTCTCCCCGCCGGAGAGGAGCGGCGGCAGGGCGTGCATGCGCTCGCCGAGGCCGACCCAGCGCAGCAGTTCCACCACCTCGGCCCGGTAGCTCGCCTCCGCCCGCCCCTGGACGCGCAGCGGCAGCGCGACGTTCTCGTAGGTGGTGAGGTGATCGAGGAGGCGGAAATCCTGGAACACCACGCCCATCCGCCGCCGGAGGCCGGTCAGGGCCTTGGCGGAGATGCCGCTCACCTCCTCGCCGAAGATCGAGACGAGGCCGCGGGTCGGCCGCACCGACAGCAGGATCAGGCGCAGCAGCGTCGTCTTGCCGGCCCCAGATGGACCGGTGAGAAACTGGAAGGAGCGCGGAGCGATGCGAAAGCTCACGTCCGACAGCACCTCCGGCCCGAGGCCGTAGCGCATGCCGACATTCTCGAACTGCACCACCGGCCGCTCCGCGCCGGGCAGCAGGCTCTTCATGCTCGCCTGTAGGTTCAAGGCCGTGCCATGTCTCGCCGATCCCGATCCCGGGAATCGCCGGAGCGGCAGGCGTTTTCAAGGCCTTCGGGATTTCACGGCCGCTTAACCCTGTTCAGCCACACATTCTCAAGCAAATTCACTGTCCGGCCCCGGTGCGGCCGGTCGATGCGAGTAGGGCGCCTATGCTGATCGTCTGCCCGAACTGCGCGAGCGCCTACCAGATCGATGCCGGAAAGGTCGGCATGGAGGGCCGCTCGGTCCGCTGCGCGGCCTGCCGCGAGACCTGGTTCATTACCCCCGCCGACGTGCTCGCCGGACATGAGGCCGAATTCGCGGCGGAGGCCGATCCGGTCACCGACGCGGCCTGGGAGGAGGCGGCCGCCTCGGTGCGGGAAGCCTCCGATCTCCCGACCCCCGCGGTTCCGGCCGTTGATCGGCGCTCCTTGCGCGGACGAAGAAACCGGCTCCGCAGCGGGCTGTCGCCGTCCCTGGCGGTCGGGCTGACCCTTCTGGCGGCGCTGCCGCTGCTGTGCCTCGCCCGCGTGAGCGTGGTCCGGACGGTCCCGCAGACCGCAACCCTGTTCGCCCGGATCGGCCTGCCGGTGAATCTGCGCGGCCTCGAGATCCGTGACGTCGTGGCATTCAGCAGCCCCGCCGAGGAGGGCCGTCCGGCTGAACTCGTGGTCGAGGGCGACCTCGTGGGCGTCGCGCGGTCCGCAGTGCCGGTCGCACCGCTCAGCGCCGAGATCCGGGACGCCGGCGGTCGCGTGATCCGCACGTTCACGGTCAATGCACCGCGGGCGGTTCTGGGCAACGCCGAGGCGGCCCGGTTCCGCGGGACGCTGACCAGCCCGCCCGCCACCGGGCGTTCCGTGGTGGTGCATTTCGCCGGCGCCGAGCCGCCGCGCGATGAGACCCGGTCCGGCGCAAGCAGCCATTGAGGGCCTGCAAGCCGGACCGCGATGACGGGAGCGGATGACGGGTCGTGACCGGACGATGACGCATCTCGTCGCGGCGAACGCATACGCCCGCCAACGTCCTGTCGACAGAAACGATATCGTTTTTCAGATCGATTGAACTATCCGCATCAAATCGTACGGTTTACAATATTGATTGAATTTGATCTGATTATTTAAATCTCTATATGTCCTTCAATTAGAGGAAGGTCATACATTTTCGACATCGAATCATCTTCGCGTATTTTAGACATAGCAACCGCTGCCTGCAATATTTATTTATATCTTTGTCTGACTGCAATATTATCATATCAAAATTCGATATGACGAATTGATCGATCTATACTTTTGCGGTGCCTTGGTCGGTCATCAAGCGATATGCGCGACATATCCCGGCCATTCTGCTTTCTTGTTGCTTATCGCGGTCGGATCTGGAAGCCTGGATTTGCGGGCGTGCCCGAGCGTCGTCCGTGCCTGAATCGAGGATTGTAGGGCCGATCCGTTGTGAGCAGAAAGAAGAAAGTCCCGGTTTCCGTTGCGACGACCGACGTGGTCGAGGGAAAACAAGCGTTCGACTATTGGCGCAGCACGATGATGGGCGGAGTCGACGTGACGCCGCTTGATTCGGCACTGCCGTTCTCGGCCCGCCGCACGGTCGCAGCCTCGCCTTATGGCGCCATCCTCCACGCTTTCAGCGATGCTTACAGACTCGAGCGAACGGCCCGGCATGTCCGGCGCGACGGGCGCGATGACGTCGGGATTACCGTGGTCCTGAGCGGCAACGGGTATGTCGAGCAGGGATACAACGGTGCGCGCCTGAAGGCGGGCGACATCGCCTTCCACGCGTGGGAGCGGCCCGGCGGCGGGGGAAACCTGGGTCGCTACGAGGAGTTGCGTTTCACCGTGCCCCGATCCACATTCCTGGCGGAAATAGGCGATACGCACGCTTTCGGGGGCCGCAGTTTCGGTGCGACGCCACTCAGCGGATTGTTTGTCGCCTATCTTCGTGCCTTCGCGTATTCGGTCGCCGACATGTCGGAGGCGGAGACCGGCATCGCCATCGAGGGCGCCCTCCACCTGCTGCGCGGTGCCATCAACGGGGGGCCCGAGCGCACCGACGGCGAAGAGCTCTCCCGGGACGCGCTGCGCTCCCTCGCTCTGGCCCGGATCGAACGGTGCCTGCACGACCCCGAATTCGGTCCCGACCGCCTCGCCGCAGGCCTTCGGATCTCCCGCAGCCGCCTCTACGCGGCCTTCGCCGGGGGGGAGGGGATCGCAGCCAGGATCCGAGCGGCGCGCCTCGACCGCGCGCATGATCGGATCGTGATGATGCGCAAGACGGGCGTCCGGGTCACGTCCATCATGACCGGTTGCGGCTTCACCGACTCGGCTGCCTTCAGCCGTGCCTTCCGTCGCCGCTTCGGCCTCTCCCCCCGGGAACTTTTCACCCGGGGCGACGGCTGACCGGTTCCGACGCGGTCGCCCGCCGCTCGACCACGGCGCGCCGGGGGGCCGCCGCGGCTGCGATGGACCGGATCGATGCGGACAGGGCGAGGCCCAGCCGGATCGCCGCGAGGCCGACGCGCGCGATGCGGATCTGCCCCGGCAGTTGGCGCGGGCCGATGGGTTGGTAGGCGAGCCGCGGGCTGGCGCGCTCGGCCTCCGCGATGGCTTGACCGAGGGGCAGGGTCGCGATCCGATCCGCTTCCGGCGCGCCGATCCCGAGCGTTCGAGCCCAGGCGCGATCGCGACCGAGCAAGCCCCGGCCGTGCAACCCCCGGAACCGTCGCCTCCAGAGGTAGCGGCGAACGGCTCGGGCAAACGGTTCCATCCGGGCATCGCAGAGGGCGTCGGGCTCCTCGCACCGCGCGCGGATCGTGTCGGCGACGCCGCCGGGGGCGCGACCCGTGAGGCGGGCCGAGATGGTCACGCACACGTCGGTGGCATGGCGAACGCGCAAGCCGCGCTCGATGAGGCGCGCGATGAAGGCACCGTCCTCGCCGAGGGGTATCTCCGGCATGCCCCCGACGGCGCGGTAGGCCGCGCGGGTCACCGCCAGCGTCGCGCCGATCGCGGTCCGGTGGCACGGCCAGGGATCGTGCGGGTCCGGGTCGATCCGCGCCTCCGCCTCGGTGATGAGGGCGTCGTAGCGGTCTTCGAGGCGGCCCCGGGCGGGCAGGATCGCCGGAAGCAGCGCCGCCTCGGCGGCATCGAGTTCGACGCGGCCTGCGACCGCGTCGGCCCCCGCCCGGATGGCCATCCGGTTGCGGGCGACCCAGTCTGGCGGCACCCGGCTGTCCGCGTCGGTGGACAGGATGATCCCCGCGTCTTCGGCATCGCCGAGCCACTCCGCCGCCGCATCCATGGCGCGACGCCGGGCCCAGCCGGCATGGGCGCCCGCGAACTGCTCGACCAGGACCCGGACCGGGATCGACAGGGTGGGCACCAGCCCGGCCACGATGGCCTCGGTCCGGTCCGTGCAGTTGTTCAGGAACAGGACCAGCCCGAGGCGTCCCGGTTCCAGATCCGCCTGAGCATCGATGGCGCGCAGACAGGTCGCGATGCGCTCCTCCTCGTTGCGCACGGGCACCGCCACGATCGCGTCGGGGGTCGTGGCGATGGGTGGGCGGTCGGTCGTCACCGGTCGGCTCCGTCGGGCCTCGCCGGATGAGTCCGGGGCCGCGATGGGAATATGCCCAGGCGTGCCTGAACGAAGCCGGAAGCGTTCACGTGTCCGCAGAGTATCGGTCGTCCCGCTGGAGATAGACGCCGGTCAGAGCGTCTTCTCCGCCAGGCCTTCGATCCATTCGGGCTGGGTCTCGCCGACGGAGCGCCCGACCTCGGTCGCTCCCTTGTAGGCGATGAGCGTGCTCTGCATCCGCACGTCGAGCCGTTTCAGTACCGCTTTCTGGCTGTCGAAGTCGATGTCGAAGATCTGGAGATCCTTGAACCGCGGGTCCGCCGCCAGCTTGGCGAGGATCGGCTTCTGCGTCTTGCAGATGGGGCACCAGGGGGCGCTGACTTCGACCAGGATCGGCCGGCCGCTCTGCTGTGCGGCCGCGAAGGCGCTCTCCGAGAACGGGATCGTTTCGCCCGCCCGCGACGGTCCCAGGCCGGCGGCCAGCATCAACGCCAGACTGGTCAGTACGACGACATGGCGGCGGGTCTTCATGGTGCGTCTCCCCGGTGCCAGACGATCCTTCGTGGGAACGCGGCTGAAGAAGTACGGTACACCACCGGATCCCAAAGGCCGCGGGGCCCGGCACCGCGGCGCGCGCGAAAGCGGGGGAGCCGGATCACATCATCGAGATGGCGCGTCCAGCCGATCCTCCGCCACGAGCGCGGCGATGTCGTTCGCGTCCACCGCGTCCATCGGGCGCCGGATCCGCAAGGCCCGGGTCGGTGCGCCAGCCCGCATCACCAGCACGATGGTCTCCATGTCGGGACAGCCTGGATCGGGGCAGGCGAGTTCGTTCACCGACAGGGTGTCGGCCTCGCCGAGCCCCAGAGCTGTGCTCAACGCCCGCTTCAGCCGGGCCGCGATCTCGGCGCGCTCGGCCGAGCGGGCGCGCCACGCCTTGAGGCTCACGAAAGCCATGTTCGATGCTTGTCCCCGGGGCGGAAGACCGCGGCGCCGCATCCGACCGGTGCCGCTTCGCCGTTCTCCGCACGATCGCCGCGCGAGAGTGTTGCGCGAATAATAGCCGGTCAAGCGCGGCCCTACGAAAGCGACGTGAAACAGAAACGGCCTTGCGTGGTAGTGCCCGTCGGAACCCCGCTGAATTCAGCCGCCGCAGCGGTCTTCCGACTCGACAGCGCGGTAGACGTTCTGCGAGGTGCACACGAGCGCGCAGAGGATGTGGGATCTTGCGACCCTGGCGGGACGGACCGAACGACCGGCGGAACTACCATCACGGCAACCTGAAGGAGGCGCTCCTCGAGGCTGCGCGCCGCTTCATCGCCGAGCGCGGGATCGGCGGCTTCACGCTGGTGGACGCCGCGCGCCTGGTCGGGGTGACGCCGGCGGCCCTCTATCGGCATTTCCGCGGACGCGAGGCCTTGCTGGAGGAACTCGCCGGACGCGGCTTCGCCGAACTCGCCGCCCGGCTCGCGCGGGCCTTGACCTCGCGCGGCACCCCGCTGGAGCGGTTCACCCGCATGGGCGAGACCTACCTGACCTTCGCCGAAGAGGAGCCGGCCTATTACGCCGCCATCTTCGAGACCCGGGGCCTGCCGGCCGCCGCGGCCGAGCCTGACGGTGCGCCGGGTGCCGCGGGCACCGCGGCTCGGCCGAGCCCCTTCGATCTCTTGGTCGAGGCGCTCCAGTCCACGTTCGCCGACGGATTCGGCGGCGTCGCACCCCGCTTCATCGCCCTGGAGGTCTGGGCACTGGCCCACGGCCTCGCCACGCTCTCGGCTGCCGGGCACCTGCCTCGCGGTCCCGGCTTCCCGGACAAGTTCGAGCTCCTGCGCGCCGGCGTCCTCGCCCTCGTCCACGGCGTCGCGCGATCCGGCGACCACGGATCCGGCGGTGGACGGCCTTGAAAGCCGCCGTCGGCACACGCATGTTAACCGCGTTCACATGAACAGCGGAGCACAGCCGTGACCTCTCAGACATCCTCCCCTTGGGCGACCAGCAGGCTTAGCCGATCCGGCCCGTTCCCGCGCCGTTCGCTGGAGATCGGTGCGATCGTCGTCGGCTTCATCTATTGGTGGCCCGTCGGACTCGCCCTCGTCGCCTGGAAGATCGCCGGTTACCCGGCTTTCGCCGAGCTGCGCGACACGGCCCGCCGGAAGATGTCCGATTTCGGGGATGCCCGGCCGGTCTCCCGCTTCGCCCGGGCGTTCGAGGCGGCGAGCCGCCGCGACAGCACCGGCAACGCGGCCTTCGATGCCTATCGCAGCACTGAACTCGACCGGTTGGAGGCCCAGCGCCGCGCCCTCGAGGAGGAAAGCCGCGCCTTCGCGGCGTTCGTTGAGGAGCTGAAGCGGGCCAAGGATCGCGAGCAGTTCGATGCCTTCATGGCGAAGCGCCGGACGGAGGGCGGTGAGGGCCGTACGGTCTGATACCGCGGTCTCTCCGGCGGCCGTTCCCGAACACCGATCACGGATGGACACAGCCGTGATTCGCCGGATGACCGGATGGCGCGGATGCAGACCAGACCTTCGGCGACGAGGCCGGATGACGCTGCTGAAACGGCTGCCGGGGGCGGAACGCCCTCGGCAGCCGCATTTGTCGGGCGGCCCGGATGGTGTCCAGGAAGCAGCCGATCCCGGCGGTGAGGCGCGCGGATGGGCCGGATTTTGGCGCCACGCTTTCTTCACGGCCCGATGCCCGGTCCTGAAACCGCGGAGCGGGGACCGACCCTGTCGGGAATGCCGACGGGATTCGGATCGATGGCGTCGCCCGCCGAACGACCAGCCCACCCGTTCAGTCCAACTCGGAAGTTGCACGCCGGCCCGGGGTCCTGCATTCCTCGGTGGCCGGGGCGGAGAGTTGGGCCATGCCGATGGGTCGGGTCACCGTGGTGGATCACCCGCTTGTGCAACACAAGCTGACATACCTGCGCGACAAGAACCGCTCGACCAAGGGGTTCCGTCAGATCCTGAACGAGATCGGCATGCTCCTGGCCTACGAGGTCACGCGGGACCTGCCGTTGGAGCCGGTGACCATCGAGACGCCCCTGCAACCGATGGAGGGGCGGCAGATCCAGGGGAAGAAGCTGGTGCTGGCGCCGATCCTGCGCGCCGGGGTCGGGTTCCTCGACGGGATGCTGTCGCTGGTTCCCTCGGCGCGGGTCGCCCATATCGGGCTCTATCGGGATCCGGAGACGCTGGAGGCGGTGGAGTATTACTTCAAGGCTCCGTCGGATCTCGCTGACCGGACGGTGCTGGTCCTCGATCCGATGCTGGCCACCGCCAACTCGGCGATCGCGGCCCTCGACCTGCTCAAATCCCGGGGGGCATCGGACCTGCGCTTCGTCTGCCTGCTGGCGGCTCCGGAGGGCCTTGCCAAGTTCCACGTGGCCCATCCCGACGTGCCGATCTGGACCGCGGCCATCGACAGCCACCTGAACGATCACGGCTACATCGTTCCCGGGCTCGGGGATGCGGGGGACCGGATGTACGGCACACGTTGATCACGCGGCGCGCTCCGTCAGTCCCGGATTGAACAGGTCGCGGCGTCCCGCGAAGCCGGAGACGGTGGCCATGCTGGGCTGGGAGGTCCAACGAGGCCAGGACGGCGCCCGCCGTTGCACGCAACCGCGATGCAGTTCTCGATGGTCTGCGCCGCGTCCTGCCGGCGCGGGGCACCGTAGCGGAGATCGCCAGCGGGTCCGGCGAGCATGCGGTCTACGTCGCCGCGGCGCTGCCGGCCCTCACGTCGCTCCCGAGCGATCCCGATCCGGAGGCCCGGCGCAGCGTTGTGGCGCATGCCCATGGGGCCGGAATCATCAACATCCTGCCGCCGCTCGGTCTCGACCCGCGCGGGGCCGCTTGGCCGGTCGACCGCGTCGACGCCATCGTCTGCATCAACATGATCCCCATCGCCCCCTGGGCGGCGACCGAGGGGCTGTTGGCGGGGGCCCCGGGCGCATCCTGACCGATCGATCGCGGCCTCCTGTTCCTCTTCGGGCCGTACCGGGAAGATGGCCGGCACAGCGCGGACAGCAACGCCGACTTCGACGCGTCCCGGCGCGCGCGCGATCCGGACTGGGTGTCTGCGATCGCGAAGCCGTCTCGGCAGAGGCCGTTCGACCCGGCATGGTCCTCGCCGAGCGCGTGACAATTCCGGCAAACAATCTGCGCTTGATCCGCCCGCGCACGAGAAACTGGTGGGGCATTCGTCACACGTCCGCGCGGCTGCACATTGAATTCAGCTGGACGAATGTTGCACACTCCGCCGGCGAACCCGATGCGACGGCAGAAGCCGCACGGGCGCCAGGAGGAAGCCCATGCCGATGGAACGCAGCCTTTCGAGCCGGGCCCTCGCCCTGCTCGCAGTCGCCGGATTGACGGGAGCGGGCCCGGCGCGGGCCGCAGACCCGATCCGGATCGGGGTGATCGCCGAGGCGCAGTCGGTGGTCGGCGCCTCGATCCCGCAGGCCGTGCAACTCGCCGCCGACGAGATCAACGCCAAGGGTGGGGTCGACGGCCGGCAGATCCAGGTCGTCACCTACGACGACAAGAGTTCCGCCTCCGACGCGGTCCGCGCCTTCCAGCGGGCGGTCTCCGAGGACAAGGTCAACCTCGTCATCGCCAGCTACATCTCAGAGGTGGTGCTCGCGCTGATGCCCTGGGCGGCCCGGCTCAAGACCCCGATGATCACCCCCGGGGCCGCATCGAACGAGATCAGCCTCGCCGTCCATAAGGACTACGCGCGCAACAAGTACACCTTCCACGGTTACCTGACTTCGGCGGCCCTGGCCCAGTCGATCTGCGACTCGACGAAGGACATGCTCCTGGACCTCATGAAGGTGAAGACCGCGGCGATCATGAGCGAGGACGCGGCCTGGACCCGGCCCCTCGACGTCGGATACGAGAAGTGCCTGCCCGAGATCGGCGTCAAGGTCGTCGATCACATCCGCTTCTCGCCGGACACGGGCGACTTCACGCCGATCTACAACAAGATCGAGGCGGCCAAGCCCGACCTGATCGTCACGGGCATTTCGCATGTCGGGGTCCAGCCGACGGTGCAGTGGCAGAACCAGCAGGTGCCGCTCGCCATGACCGGGATGAATTCGCAGGCGACCTCCTCGACCTTCTGGTCCAACACCAACGGCGCCACGCAGGGGGTGATCTTCCAGAGCATCGCGGTGCCGGGGGCCGCGATCACCGGGAAGTCGCTGGGCTTCAGCGAGGCGTTCAAGAAGCGCTTCGGCAGCGATCCGTCCTATGCTGGCTACATGGCCTACGATCAGGTCTATTACACCGCCGAGGCGGTGAAGCGCGCGGGTTCCACGGAGGCCGACAAGCTCGTCGACGCTCTGGAGAAAACCGACTGGGAGGGCACCGTCGGGCGCACGCAGTTCTACGGCACGGACGATCCCTTCACCCACTCGATCAAGTACGGGACGGGCTTCGTGACCGGCCTGATGGCGCAGTGGCAGGACGGGAAGCAGGTCGCGATCTGGCCGAAGGGCCTGTCTCAGGGCCAGATCGTGCTGCCGGCTGCCGTCAAGGCCGCGGCGCGGTAGAGCATCGTCCCGAAGGGGGCCTCCGGCTTTCGGAAAAAGACGATCCCGATCACATCGCGAGCGCATCGTGCCGGCTCCGATATCCGGTACGATGCGCGAGCCGGCGCTGAACACGCATCCGGGCGCACGGCGGCCCCACGGCTTGCCAAGTCCTCCCCTTGCCGCAAGTAGAGTGGCACCGCGCCGGCGTCGACGCGGGCGAGATGACACGCGCGGTGAGGATTTCGTCGATGGTGAGCACCGATCTGCCCGAGACCATGCGCCAGATCCGCTACGCGGGCTCCGGCGGTCCGGAGGTGATCACCCTCGACACCGCCCCGGTCCCGAGCCCGGGTCCCGGTCAGGTGCTGATCGAGGTGGTGGCCGCGGGGGTGAACCGGCCCGACGTCGCGCAGCGGGCCGGGGCCTACCCGCCGCCCCCCGGCGCCACCGACATCCCGGGTCTCGAAGTGGCGGGCCGCATCGTCCGGATCGGGCCCGATGTCGTGGGGTTGTCGACCGGCGACGAGGTCTGCGCCTTGGTCATCAGCGGCGGCTATGCCGAATTCGCCGTGGCCGAAGCCGCCCATTGCCTGCCGCGCCCGAAAGCGGTCTCCCTGATCGACGCGGGCGGGCTGCCGGAGACCTTCTTCACCGTCTACTCGAACGTGGTCCAGCGCGGCCGGCTCGCCCCCGGGGAGAGCTTCCTCGTTCATGGCGGGTCGAGCGGCATCGGCGCCACGGCGATCCAGATCGCCAAGCATGTCGGGGCCCGGGTCTTCGCCACCGCCGGCTCGGCCGAGAAGTGTCGGTTCTGCGAAGGTCTCGGAGCCGACGCGGCGATCGACTACAAGCAGGGGGATTTCGCCGAGGAGATCAAGCGGCTGACCGACGGCCGCGGTGTCGACGTCATCCTCGACATGATCGGTGCGAGCTATCTGGCCCGCAACCTCAAGTCCCTGGCACAGGATGGGCGTCTCGTGATGATCGCCCTGATGGGGGGCTACAAGGTCGACGGGCTGAACATCACCCCGATCATGCGCAACCGCCTGACCTTCACCGGCTCGACGCTGCGGCCGCGCTCGAAGTCCGACAAGGCGGCGATCGCGGAGGGCCTGCGGCGGGATATCTGGCCCGCGCTCGAGACCGGGCGTATCCGCACGGTGACGCATGCCACCTTCCCGCTGGAGCGGGCCGAGGAGGCGCATGCCCTCATGGAATCGAGCGCCCATCTCGGCAAGATCCTGCTGACCACCGGGCGTTGACCGCCCGGAACGCCGGAACCGGCTTCGTCGACGTCGCGTTGGCGGCCGGTAACAGGACCGTGTCGAAGACCGCGCGTCCGCGCGTTGTGTCCCGAGGACGAGGGTTTGTGCAGATGGCCGAGAGATTGAACCCGCAGGACAGCCGGCAGGGCGAGCGCGGCAAACCCGTTCTGTGGGTGCTGGTGGCGAGCCTCGTCCTTCTGGCCATCGCCACGGTTGGGCTGTTGACCTGGAACGGCGCGAATGCGCCCAGGGATTACGCCAGCCAGAGCCAGGATGCGGCGCGCCGCGAGGTGACGGGCTCGGTCAACGGCCAAGCCAGCGGGGCTTCACCTGCGAACAGCGCCGGCGTTCCGGGCGGCAACCCGTCCTACCCGCAGCCGGCTCAGCCGGGGGCGAATGGCGGAGCAGCGAAATAGGCCGTCGCGCGGGGCGGCCTTCAACGCCGCCCGAAGCCCGATCGATCAGCGCGTCGGAACGGGGGTCGGCCCGCGGTAATCGTAGAACCCGCGCTTGGCCTTCCGGCCGAGCCAACCGGCCTCGACGTATTTCACCAGAAGCGGACACGGGCGGTACTTGGAGTCCGCCAGTCCCTCGTACAGGACCTGCATCACCGACAGGCAGGTGTCGAGGCCGATGAAGTCGGCGAGCTGGAGCGGACCCATCGGATGGTTCGCGCCGAGCTTCATCGCGGTGTCGATCGACTCCACCGATCCGACGCCCTCGTAGAGCGTGTAGATCTCGGTGGTCGCCGTATCATTAAAAAAGCGGTTGACGATGAAGGCCGGAAAGTCCTCCGACATCGTCGAGGTCTTGCCGAGCTTGGCGATGAATCCCTTCGCCGCCTCGTAGGTCGTGTCCTCGGTGGCGATGCCGCGGATCAGCTCCACGAGCTGCATCAACGGCACCGGGTTCATGAAATGGATGCCGATGAACTTCTCGGGCCGATCCGTCGCGGCGGCGAGCCGCGTGATCGAGATGGACGAGGTGTTGGTCGCTACCAGGGCTTCCGGGCGCAGCGACGCGCACAGCGACGAGAAGATCTCGCGCTTCGTGGCCTCGTTCTCGGTCGCGGCCTCGATGACGAGGTCGCAGGGGGCCAGCGCATCGAAGTCCCGTGCCGGCAGGATGCGGGCCTTGGCCGCGCGGCTGTCTTCCTCGGACAGGCTGCCCTTGGAGACGAGACGGGCGAGGTTGCCCTCGATCATGCCCAGGCCATGATCGAGCCGGGTCGTGTCGCGATCGTTCAGCAGGACGTCGAGACCGGCCGAAGCGCAGACCTGCGCGATGCCGCTGCCCATCTGGCCCGCGCCGATGATGCCGACCCGCTTGATCTCCATACTCATTGACCGACCTGTGCCCCTGATGCCGATGCCCGGCCGTGCGACTCGACGGATGCGCCAAGACGACGGCACGTCGTCCTGCCGTCGCTGTCTTGTAGACCAATCACCGACGCGGAAGGAACCCGCGCGGTCGCACGATACAGGCTTGCCCGCTCAGTTCGACCGCGGGGGTAGAACCGTCCGTTACTGGCCCTTCGCCTTTCCGATCTCCGATTGCAGTTCCGGCACCACCTGGAACAGGTCGCCGACCAGGCCGTAATCGGCGACCTGGAAGATCGGGGCGTCCTCGTCCTTGTTGATGGCCACGATGACCTTCGAGTCCTTCATGCCGGCGAGGTGCTGGATCGCGCCCGAGATCCCCACCGCCACGTAGAGGTCCGGCGCCACCACCTTGCCGGTCTGGCCGACCTGCCAGTCGTTGGGAGCATAGCCCGCATCCACGGCGGCGCGGGAGGCGCCCACCGCCGCACCGAGGCTGTCGGCGAGCGGCTCGATCAGGGCGTGGAACTTCTCCGAGGAGCCGAGCGACCGACCGCCCGAGACGATGATCCGCGCGGCGGCCAGCTCCGGACGATCGGACTTGGCGATCTCCTCGCCCTTGAAGCTCGAACCGCCCGCCTCCGCGGCGGAGGCCGCGACGGGCTCGATCGGCGCCGCTGCGCCCCCCTCGGCCGCGGCCTTGAACGCCGCGGTGCGCACGGTGATCACCCGCTTGCCCGCGGGCGCCTGCACGGTCTGGATCGCGTTGCCGGCGTAGATCGGCCGCTCGAACGCATCGGGCGCGACGACCTTGATGATGTCCGAGATCTGCGCGACGTCGAGCAGGGCTGCGACCCGCGGCAGCACGTTCTTCCCGGTGGTCGAGGCCGAGGCGATGATGGTCTCGTAGGGCTCGGCAACCGCAACGAGCAGGGCCGAGACCGGCTCGGCGAGATCGTGGTCGTAGACCGCGTCCTCCGCGAGCAGCACCTTCTCGACGCCGTCGAGCTTGGCCGCCGCCTCGGCCACCGCCTTCGCTCCGGAGCCCAGGACCAGGGCGTGGACCGGCGCGCCGATATCCCTGGCGGCGGTCAGCGCCTTCAGCGTCCCGTCCTTGATCTGGCCGTTGCCGTGCTCGACGAAGAGGAGTGTCGTCATGGTCATCTCGAGTCCTCGGAGTGGGGGGCGCGCGGCTCGACCCGGGGCGGGGAGCTGCGCGGGCGGATCAGATGACGCCGGCTTCGACCTTGAGCTTCTGGACGAGTTCCGCCGCGGACCCGACCTTGACGCCCGCCGAACGCCCCGGCGGCTCGGTGGTCTTGAGGACCTTGAGCTTCGGGGTCACGTTGACGCCCAGTGCCTCCGGGGCCAGCTCCTCCAGCGGCTTCTTCTTGGCCTTCATGATGTTCGGCAGCGACGCGTAGCGCGGCTCGTTGAGGCGCAGGTCCGTCGTGACGATGGCCGGGAGCTTCAGACTCACGGTCTGGAGACCGCCATCGACCTCGCGGGTGACGTCGAGGCTGCCCTCGCCGACCTCGATCTTGTAGGCGAAGGTGCCCTGCGGCCAGCCCAGCAGGGCCCCCAGCATCTGGCCGGTCTGGTTCGAATCGTCGTCGATCGCCTGCTTGCCGAGGATGACGAGCTCCGGGCTCTCCTTCTCGACCACCGCCTTCAGCAGCTTGGCGACGGCCAGCGGCTCGCAGGACACGTCGGTCTTCACCAGGATCGCCCGGTCGGCCCCCATGGCGAGCGCGGTGCGCAGCGTCTCCTGCGCCTGCTGCGGGCCGATCGAGACCGCGACGATCTCGGTGACCGTGCCCTTCTCCTTCAGGCGGATCGCCTCCTCGACGGCGATCTCGTCGAAGGGGTTCATGGACATCTTGACGTTGGCGAGTTCGACCCCGGAGCCGTCGGCTTTGACGCGGATCTTGACGTTGTAGTCCACAACCCGCTTGACGGGCACCAGCACCTTCATGGCGGTCACGATCCTTCCCCGGAGGATTCTTGTCGTCGTGCAGGCCACGTCCGCGGGCGCCGGAGGCGTAGCGCGGCGTGGGCACGCAAGGCGGCCGGACCGTAGCGGCCACATTTCCGCCTTGTCAACGCGGCGCGGTGGAGCGGGCTCGAAAAGACCGGCTACCGGTTCAGCGGTTGGCGCCGGGGACCCAGAGGACGTCGTCGGCGCCATCGGCATTCGCCGTGCGGCTGGCCACGAACAGGAAGTCCGACAGGCGGTTCAGGTAGCGCAGCGCCTCGGGCGAGACGCTCTCGCCCTCGCGGGCCGCGAGGCTCACCGCCAGACGCTCGGCGCGCCGGCAGACCGTGCGTGCGACGTGCAGGGCGGCGGAGGCGGCCGATCCCCCCGGCAGTACGAAGGACTTCAGCGGCGGGATGGTCTCGTTGAGGGCGTCGATGTCGCGCTCCAGGCGCTCGACCTGGCTCGCCACGATCCGCAGCGGCTCGTAGGGGAGGGGCTCCGGGCTCGGCGGCGTCGCGAGGTCCGCGCCGAGGTCGAACAAGTCGTTCTGGATCGCCCCGAGCATCCCGTCGAGGCCACCCTGCGTGTGGAGGCGGACCATCCCGATGCAGGCGTTGGTCTCGTCGACGGTGCCATAGGTCTCGACGCGCAGGTCGGCCTTGGAACGGCGCTGCCCGTCGGCGAGCGCAGTCGTGCCCTTGTCGCCGGTGCGCGTGTAGATTCGGTTGAGCGTGACCAAGGGGTCTCGTGCCTCAGAAGGTGTAGCCGATCTTGCCGCCGAAATTGGTCAGGCCGCGGTTGTTGGCGCAGAGACCGGCGTTCGACATGTGCTCGACGGTGGCCATGATGCTCCAATGTTCCGTCAGGCGATAGCCCAGTGCGGCGGCCTCGCGGAACATGGGCGAGCAGCCCAGGGTGTTGAAGCCGTAGGGCGTCTCCGCCTTCGGGCCTGTATAGCCGTTATGAGCGACGCCGCCGAAGAAGCCGTCGAGGAAGATGCGCCGATTGAAGGTCCCGGGGAAGACCTCGAGGGTCCAGGTGGCGCCGAGATAGGCGTAGCTGGTCCGGCCGCCGGTGTTGTAGCTGCCGCCCACGGTCGGCCGCGGGACGAAGGCCTGCCAGAACGGGTCGGCGCTGAGGACCGGCTTGGCGAACAGGATCTCGCCGTTGACGTTCGCCTTGCTGAAACCCGGGAGCTTGCCCTCGGCACTGCCGGGGTCCTGCACCGCGCCGCCGATCCGGACCTCCGAGACGATGCTGAGCGGCTGGGCCGGCGCGGCGTAGGCCGCCGGCAGGGGCGGCGCATCCGCGGCCGAGACCGGCAGGATCGCGGCGGCCGTGAGCAGGCCGACGAGGCAGGTGCGGAGGGGGGCGATCATACGGGCTCGGCCGGGGGGACTTCGCAGTTCGGTTCTACCGAGCGTAGCACGAGGCTTCTGCGGCGGAGCGCGGAATTCATCCACCGCTCCGGCGAAAGGCGCCGGGTGCGGCGGCGCAGTCACACCCGCCGGCGGGTGCTCAAGGCGAACGCCACCACACGACGCCCATGATGATCACGATCGCCACGAACTGAAGCAGCACCCGCAGGCGCATCAATCTCTGCGAGAGATTGGCGCTGCCGCCCCGCATCATGTTGGCGAGGCCAAAGAGCAGGACGAGGGCGACGGCCACACAGGCCACGAGCACCAGGGCGTTGGAGGACATGCGGACGACGATCCGGGCCGGATGGGGACCGCGAAACGGTCCCATCGCTGGTTGACGTGGGGCGCGCTCAGTTCCGGCGGAGCAGGCGCTCGAAGTAGTCGAGTTCCTCGCGGGGCCGCGTCGGGTCTCCGAGCTTGCGCCGCAGCTCCTCCATGATGCGCCGGGCACGCTGGACGGCGGATTCGTCGGCGGTGGGCACGCGGACCCGTCCGTCGCTCATGTCCCGACCGCGGGTGGGGCGACCGAGCGGATCGTCGTCGCGGGCACCGGCCTGACCCTGCTGACCCGGCTGCTGGCCGCCATCCTGCTGGCCCTCGCCTTGGCCCTCGGCCATCTCCTGCGACTGCTGCGCCATGCCCTCGGCGCCCTGCTTCAATCCGTCGAGGGCGCGACCCTGCGCGTCCACGGCGGCGCCGGAATCGCCATCCTTGAGGGCATTCTCGGCCTCCCGCATGGCGTCCTCGGCATCGGACAGGCCCTGCTCGCCGCGCATGCCGTTCTCCTTCATGCGCTGTTGCAGCTCCTCGAGCCGCTTCCGGAGCGCCTGCTGACGCTCGCCGACATCACCCTGCTGACCTTGGCCCTGCTGACCTTGGCCCTGCTGACCTTGGCCCTGCTGACCTTGGCCTTGCTGGCCCTGGCCCTTTTGCCCCTGGCCTTGCTGGCCCTGCTGCTTCTGGCCCTGCTGCCCCTGGCTGCCCTGCTGGCCGCGTTGACCCTGCTGCTGCCCGCGGTTCTGCGGCCGCTGGCCGCCCGGCTGCTCCTGGCCGTCCTTGAAGGTCTGATCGCGCAGGCCCTGCTGCTCGCGCGCCATGGCGTCGAGGTCGCGCATCTGCTTCTGCATCTCGCGGCTGGCCTGATCGGACTTGCCGCCCTTCTCCGCGGTCTGCAGGTTCTCCAGGATGTTGCGCAACTGTTCCATCAGGCGCTGCGCCTCGGCGGTGTCGCCGCGCTTCATCGCCTCGGCCATGTCCTGGATCATCTTGTCGAGATCCTCGGGCGTGACGGACTTGGATTGCTGGTCGTTCTGCTGCCGCTCGCCGGACTTGCCGGGGTCGCGGCCCTGCTTCTGCGCCATCTCGGACAGGAACTTGTTCAGGGCCTGCTTCAGGTCCTGCGTGAGGCGCTTGATCTCGTCGTCGGGCGCGTTGCGCTCGATGGCGTCCTTCAGCCGATCCTGGGCCTGACGCAGCTGCTTCTCGGCGTCCGAGAGATCGCCGTCCTCGATCTTCAGCGCCATCTCCCAGAGCAGGTCGGCGACGTCGATCAGTTCGGGATCGGACGAGGCGCGGCGCAGACGCTCGCTTGCCGTCTTCAGTCCGAGGTAGATCGCCGGCAGCGGCGTGAACATGTCGGGCGCCACCAGGAGGGCGTCCAGCGCGCTCTGGACCCAGCGGCGATCGGTATCCGGCGCGGTGACGAGGCGGCGGCGCTCCTCGGCAAGCGCCCGGGCCAGGGGATCGCGGAACGGCCGTGCCGGCAGGGTGATCTCGGTATCCGGGGTCCGGCCCTCCTGGCCCGCCTCGTCCTTCACGACAATGTGGTAACGCACCCGTGCCCCGGACCAGGGACTGTCCGTGAGATCGACCAGGGTCTTGGTGTCCGTCTCGCCGCCGGCATCGGCCGGCTGGGCGAGGCCGATATGCGGTACGGGGACGAGGGCGCGGCCGGCTTTCAGCGGTTCGATCACCGCCTCGGCGGAGCTGATCCCGTAATCGTCCTTGGCCCGATAGGTGAGGTTGAAGGTGCCGCGCCCGTTCACCTCGGGGCCGCCCACGGCCGTGACCTCCGGCGGCCGGTCGGGAATCGCATCCACCGTCAGGCGCTGGCGGCCCGCCGGCGTGACGATCACCAGTTCCGCAGCGCCCACGACACGGTAGCGTTCCTCGCGCAGGTCCGGGCGCGGCTCCTGGCCGGGCACGGGGACGAGCCCGGCATTGGCCGACAGGGTCGTGTTCGCCGCGGCCTTGCCCTGACCGGCGATGCGCACGATGAGCTGCGCGTTGACCGGCGCCCGCAGGTGCTGGTCGCTGCCGTCCATGGCGATCAGCAGCGGCGGCAGCCGCGTATAGAGCGGCGGGTCGATCCAGCCGTCGACGCGGAAATTCGGCCCGGGCACCGCCGGCTCCTGCCAGTCAAACACCGCGCCGATCCGCTCCCGCCACTCAGGCCCCGCTGCGAACAGGCTCGCGACCGCCGCGACGATCAATCCGGCCCGGAGGGCCAGGGGATCGTGCCGCGTCATGCCCGGCCGCGGCGGCCCGACCCGGAGGCTCGCCACCGCCCGCGCGGCGCGGCGCTGATGCAGGTCCCACAGGGTCCGGCTGCCGGCATCCGCGGCACCCACCGCGAGGGTGTCCTGCGCCGTCGAAGCGGGTCCGTGGCGCAGGGCCGGATCGCGCGCCGCGGCCTCCCGGTCGAGCCGGGTCAGAACCGAGCGCCGTTCGAGCCGCCGGAGACGGGCAAGCGGCAGGAGGACGGCCACCAGCAGGATGGCCAGCACGCCCAGGCCGATCTGCCGCCAGAGCGGCGGCAGGTCCAGCCAGAGGCCCGACCAGGACAGGATCAGGAACAGGAGCACGACCCCGAGGCCGCGCCACAGCACCGGCCAAGCCTGTTCCCACAGGGCCGCGACGCGCGCCCGGGCGACCAGCCGGTCGAGCCGCGCGGATGCGGCGGTGCGATCCGGCTTGGCGCCGTTCCTGCCGCCGTCGCTTTCGAAGCCGTCCTTGCCGATCACGCCGATCGTTCCGCCCCGCGCCCCTGGAATCCGGGTCGATCCCCGCTCCAACTCTCGGAGGCTAGCATGGTGGGCCGCGGCGGTCGGCGGGTCAAATCGGCGCGACGGCGGCGCTCAGTTGTGGGCCTGGATGAAGTTGCGCACCTGCGGATAGATCTGCGACTCCCACCGGCGACCCGCGAAGACGCCGTAATGGCCGACCCCGGCCTGGAGATGGTGGGACCGCATGTAGGGCGGCAGGCCCGTGCAGAGATCGTGGGCCGCCATGGTCTGGCCCACGGCACAGATGTCGTCGCGCTCGCCCTCGACGGTCATGAGGGCCGTCCGCCGGATCGCCCGCATGTCGATCGGTTCGCCGCGGTAGGTCGCCTCGTTCTTGGCCAGGGCGTAATCCTGGAACACGGTCTTGACCGTCTCGATGTAGAAATCAGCGGAGAGGTCCAGCACGGCGAAATACTCGTCGTAGAAGGTCTCGATCGCCTCCGCCTTCTCGGTCTCGCCGTTGGCCATGTGCCAGAACAGGTCGGCGTGGCCCTGGATGTGGCGCTTGGCGTTCATCGCCATGAACGCCGAGACTTGCATGAAGCCCGGATAGACCCTGCGGCCGGCGCCCTTGTGGCGGTTCGGGACGGTGGCGATCAGGTTCTTCTCGAACCACGCGATCGGCTTCGACGTCGCGAGTTCGTTCACGCCGGTGGGGTTGATCCGGCAATCGACCGGGCCGGCCATCAGGGTCATGCTGCGCGGGGCGGCCGAGTCCTTGGCCTGCGCCATCGCGGCGGCAGCCACAAGCGCCTGGACGGCGGGCTGGCAGACCGCGACGAGATGTGCGCCTTCGCCCATCGTCTGCAGGAATTGGACGAGGTGCGCGACGTAATCGTCGAAGCCGAACCGCCCCGCCGAGAGCGGCACGTCGCGGGCGTTGTGCCAGTCGGTGATGTAGACGTCGTGGTCCGGCAGCATGGTTCGCACGGTCGCGCGCAGCAGCGTGGCGAAATGGCCGGACATCGGCGCGACCATCAGGACCTTGGGCTGCTCGGTGTGGATGTCCTTCTTGAAGTGCAGCAGGGTCGCGAACGGCGTGACCGCGACCGGCTCCTCGCTCACCGGAACGGTCCGGTTGCCGACCTCGACGGTGTCGATGCCGTAGGGCGGGCGCGCGAAGGTCAGGCCCGCCCGCATCATCATCCGGGCGCCCGCGGACATCCAGGTGATCGGCTCGCCGAACCCGATCCAGGGCGACCAGACGTCGTTCAGCACGCGCCCCCAGGCGCGCGTCTGGGCGGCGATGTCGGTCTGGAGGTCGAACGCGTCGTACAGCATCGGGCGGGCACTCGCGGAGCCCTGCCCGGCACGCGGGCTAACGGGGCAGCAATGTTGGCGGATGCCGGGGATCAGATTTGCATCAGCATGGCCCGGCAGGATGAGTGCGGTTCCGTGGTCCCGCAACTGGCCGAAGGGCGAAAGCCTCGAAGAAGACTACCGACGTGACTTTGATGCATCATGCGGCCCTGCGGGGCATCGGCGCGCTCAGGAGGCTCGGCGGATGACCGCAACGGGCTCGGCCTCGGTGCGGCGATGCTCGCAGGCGATCTTGAGGTAGCGGTCGCCGCCCCCGGGCAGCCCGGCCTGCGCGGCCATGGTCTGCGCGTGCATCAGGCATTCCATCGGCGTGTGCGCCGGGGCGACAATGACGTCGAGTGCGGTGTCGCGGGAGCAATCCTGCGCGAGGAGGGTGCCGGCACAGACCAGGGCGACGGAGAGCAGTTCAGACATGACGGACCTCGGCTTCGAGCGATCGAAAGGTCCGCGGGGTGCTCTGGCGTGCGAGCCGCCGCGTTGTGATTGCCTGGGTGCTTCCTCACAGTTGTCGTTCTTCTTAGCACGTCATGTGCCAGTTGCGCGGTCTCGGGCGCCGCCGGGGCCGATGTCAATCGCGCGACGGAAGCCAGTGCGTCTCGGGCTCGTCGGCCGGGAGCAGGGTCGCTGCGGCATCGAGATCGACCACGTAATGTTCCGTGAGCATCCGCCACATCTCGACGGGTGAGCGCGCGTTCGGCCTCAGGCCTTCGAGGGCGCGGGCGACCAACGCCGTATTCAGCAGCTTCGGGCGCCGCAGCAATGGATCGGCGTTCAACATCGGCGACAGCTCCTTCCCCAGAAGCGCAATCTGCTGCGTTCGTGGTTAACGTCCGGTTACCTCTCCGTTCGACAACTTGCGATCGACTTCATGAAACTTCGATCCGCCCCTCCGCTGGCCTGTCCCTAGAGTCCAGCGGTGTTGCACCGACGTCCGTCTTTTGCGTGCGCGACGGCGGTCCGTCCTTGCGGCCGCAAGCCGAGGAAAGTCCCGAGGACCCGGTGCCGCCGGTTCCGGTTCACAAGGCCGAGCCCATCCCGTATCAGGCAGGCGGATCGAGGCCGGCCCGGCCGGAGAGGGCGCCGCCTGGCCCCCGCGCGCCGCCCTCGGCCGATCGTGCGAACGGGACATCATGGACGCCAAACCAGACGCGACGGGCGCGACGCAGGGACCGAGGGCCCGTCTCGTGCTCGCCTCCGCCTCGCCGCGCCGGCTCGCGCTCCTGCAGCAGATCGGAATCGAGCCGGACGCATTGCTGCCGGCCGAGATCGACGAGACCCCGCGCAAGGCTGAGCCGCCCCGCGACCTCGCCCGCCGCTTGGCGCGCACGAAACTCGCCACCGCGGAGGGGGCCCTTCACCTGGGCGACAAGACGGCGCCGACATGGCTGCTGTCGGCCGATACGGTCGTGGCGGTCGGTCGGCGGGTCCTCCCCAAGGCCGAAGTGCCGGACGAAGCGGCGGATTGCCTGCGTCTCCTGTCCGGGCGCCAGCACCGGGTCTACACGGCGATCTGCGTGCTCTCGCCCCGGGGCCGGCGCGAGCGGATCGTGGAGACGCGGGTGCGGTTCAAGCGTCTGTCGGGCCGCGACATCCAGGGCTACGTCGCGTCGGGCGAGTGGCGCGGGAAGGCCGGCGGCTACGCGATCCAGGGCCTGGCGGGCGCCTTCGTGGTCAAGCTCGTCGGATCCTACAGTGCCGTGGTCGGGCTGCCGCTCTACGAGACCTTGAGCCTGCTGGACGGGGAGGGCTATCCGGTCCGGGCCGGCTGGGGGGCGCTGGCATGAGCCGGGAGCGCCGCCCGGCCTGCCCGATCTGTCGACGGCCCGCAACGCCGGAGTTTCAACCGTTCTGCTCGCAGCGCTGCGCCGATGTCGATCTCGGGCGCTGGCTGAACGAGCGCTACGCGCTCCCCGAAGAGATCGACAGCGACGAGCCGCCGCCCGAGCCCGATCCCGAGCGCTGAGGGTATTGCGGCTTTTCCAACAGGTCGACGGTCCGGCATGGCTGGACAGGCCGCGCGGCACTGACTATACCCCGCGGCGTTCGAGGCCGGAACGGCCGCGGGCGACGCCCAGGTAGCTCAGTTGGTAGAGCATGCGACTGAAAATCGCAGTGTCGGTGGTTCGATTCCGCCCCTGGGCACCATCCGCTCGCTGACCGCGCGGGCAGGACTGATACCACCGCGCATCTGCCGATCCGATCGTCTCCCGCTGCGATCGTCGACGTCGGGCCGATCAGGCGCCGGCGTGACCGGCGCCACAGGCCGCATCGCGTAGACGAGCCCGCACCGAGGCGAGACCCGGTCTCTCGCGGAACGCGGCCCCGACGCGTCCGAGCGATCCAAGCGTCGGTTCATCCACCGCATATCGCGAGAATGGCGAGGCAGTGAATACTGGTCGGCGACCCAATCGGTTTGGGATTTCGGGATCCTTGATGTTGCCGAAAATCAAATTAACATGGGTCAGCTTTTTTATAAGATATTGATTCCGCAATGCCGAAATTGAAGTCGCTCGTCGGCCCAAGCCGCCGCAAGGAATTTCAGGTCCCCCTCGATGCCCGCGACGTCGTCGGGACCTGGACCTGGGATGCGGCGTCGGATCGCGTCTGGGCCGATAGCTCGGCGGCACGCCTGTTCGATGTCGCTCCGGAAGAGGCCGAGGCGGGTTTGCCGCTTTCGGCCTACGCGGCCGCTGTCCATACGCCGGACCGGCCACGGGTTCGCACGGCATTCCGCGAGCATGTCCGGGACGGTGGACCCGCGGTGATCGAATATCGCGTCTGCTCGGCCAGCGGAGCCCTGCGCTGGGTGCTGGTGCGCGGCCGGTTCTCCTACGACCACCTCCGCCGCCCGGTCGGCGGTCATGGAATTATCGTGGACGTCACGGACCTGAACGTCCGCGACGTTGACGCGAACCCGGTGGAGGATTCGGGCGAGACGCTGCTCGAACGCGCCGCTGACGCCGCGATCTCGGCGTTCCGGGCTGTCTACGCCCTGAACGATCCCGGCCTCAGGGCGCGGGCCGAGGCGCTCCTGCACGATATCGGGCGGAAGCTCGCCGCCCAGCAGGCGTCCGAGTCGCGCGCGAACCTCAACTGAGGCCGCTGGCGCGCGGCGCGGGCCGTGCTCTGAACCCGTCGGTGCCGGTCTGCCGACCGCTCGCAGCGGGGCTGGAAATCTCTGCCCCGTCCGCGCACACAGGCAGCGCCGCGGCAGCGCCGCTCAGCCGGATGGAACGCTCGGATGGATACGGCAGATCTCGCTTCGCACGCGCATCAGGTCCTGCCCGAGGCGACACTGCCCGGGTTGCCGAACCACTACCGCGGCAAGGTCCGGGACAATTATGATCTGGTCGACGGCCGCCGCATCCTGATCACCACCGATCGGATCAGCGCCTTCGACCGGGCGCTCGCCGCGATCCCGTTCAAAGGCCATGTCCTGACCCAGACCGCGCGCTACTGGTTCGAGCGCACGGCCGATCTCTGCCCGAACCACGTGCTGGCCTATCCGGATCCGAACGTCGTCGTCGGGCAGCGCCTTGAGATCTTGCCGGTGGAGGTGGTCGTGCGCGGCTACCTCGCGGGCACGACCTCGACCTCGGTGCTCACCCGGTACCGGGCCGGCGAGCGGGAGATGTACGGCCATCGCTTCCCGGAGGGCATGCACCCGAACGAACGCCTGCCGGACGCCATCATCACGCCGACCACCAAGGCCTCCGACGGCGGCCACGACGAGCCCCTGACCGAGGCCGAGATCCTCAGCCGCGGCCTGCTGAGCACGGAGCAGTGGCGCACGGTATCGGAGGCGGCCCTGGCTCTGTTCGCCCGCGGCCAGGCCCTCGCGGCCGAGCGCGGGCTGATCCTGGCGGATACCAAATACGAGTTCGGCACGGACCGGGCCGGCCGCATCGTCCTGGCGGACGAGATCCACACGCCGGACAGCAGCCGCTACTGGTTCGCCGAGAGCTACCCCGCGCGCTTCGCGGCGGGTTCGGCGCCGGAGAGCTTCGACAAGGACTTCGTGCGCAACTGGGTCGTGGCCCGCTGCGATCCCTACACGGATCCGATCCCGGAGATCCCGGCGGATGTCGTCCTCGAGACCGCGGCGGTGTACATCCGCGCCTACGAGACGATCACCGGCCTGCCTTTCGCACTGCCGGATCCGTCCGAAGTGCCGCTCGATCGCATACGCCGCAACATCGACGCCTATCTCGCTGGAAACCCCGCTTGATCGGGTCTCGAATATTTAATCGGATGCCTCTCCCTCCGCCTCGAGAAGCTTTCGGACCTCCTGCGGGCGCAAGAGAGCGAAGATGTCGCTGATGGCCCGCCGGAGGACATCGATGGTGCGGGCTTTGTCCCCGCGCAGATGAGCCTGAAGATTCCAGACGCTGATCGATCGGGCTGAGATCGGGGCGCTCGGCATTCTTGTCATACATCAGTCATGTATTTCTGCAGACGGATTTTTCAATCTATAAACTGCGCAACAACCGTTCGATATTGCTATAATTCTATCTTTAAAGACACCGATCGATCCTCTCGAAAAAGATTTGCGGATTATGGCTTGTCTTTTGTATGTTGTTGGCAAGCTCTTCCGGCCATTGCTTTATGAATTCGATTGTGGAGGCATCGTTGAAAATATCAACATTGATTATTGCGGTCACGACTTCAATCAGCGTGACATGTTTGGCTGTAACGGGCCAAGTAATTTTAAAAGAAGGCCGCGATTACGAGGGTAGCATCGCGTCGCGTGTCGGGGTCTCGGCGTCTCGGACGGTGCTCGCGGCCTCAACACGGATCTCGCAGGAGCGTGGGCCGACCAACGCGGCGCTGGATACCGAGCGGCCCCTGCCGAGTGCCGCGGAACAGGCTCTCACCGCATCCCGCGCATCGACCGACGCCGCGTTGCGCGAGGCCGCATCCGCCACATCTGGCTTGTCGGCGGACAGGAAGATACAGGCCACCGCCGCTTTGACGAACGCCACCCGGCTACTCAGTGCGGCGCGCCAGCGCGTCGATGCCCTGACCGCGCAGCCACTCGCAGAGAGACGTCAGGACGAGATGATCGGGGTGGTGACGGACCTGATTGCCATCCCGCCCGCGCTGGATGCCGCCCTGAACGCCACGGACGACATGGCGGTCACGGCCGATTCGCGCCTGGGCTCCTGGTTGACGATGACACGGACCGCCACGGAACTGCGCGATTTCGCCGGCCAGATCGGCTCGGTGTTCGCGTCGGCCCTGGTGGGCAAGCGGCCGATGACCGCCGTGGAGATCGGCCAATACAATCGCTTGAGCGGACAGGTTGATGCCCAGATCCGGCAGGTACTTCTGGCGCGCAGCAAGATCGGCGACGATGCCCACGTCGATGAACGCATCCGAATTTTGCAGGACAAATATGTGCAGGGGGGCCGGCGGCTGGCTGCCGAGATCGTCGAACAGAGCCTCGCCGGACGGCCCTCCGACCTCACGGGCCGGGATTTCGTGGCCCAGTACGTGCCGGCGATGGCGTCGATCGTCGAGTTGCGGGAGCGTCTTTTCGATCTGGTTTCCGACCGGATCGCGCAGAACATCGCGGCGGCGCGGCTCCGCCTGTCCATATACCTGCTGAGCGGCCTCGCCGTGCTGGCGGCATGTGCCGGTGTGATTGTCCTGTGCATCCGTAAGGTGTCGCGACCGATCCGCCGGATGGCGCTGGTGATGAGCCGGATCTCGGACGGAGACACCGAGATCCGCGTCCCCGATACGGAGACGAAGAACGAGATCGGCGCGATGGCGACGGCCGTGCAGGTGTTCAAGGACAACCTGATCCGAACCCGCGTCCTGGAAGCCGAGGCGGCACGGGCCCGCACGGCCGCCGAGGAGCAGCGCAAGGCCGCGATGCGCCAGATGGCCGCGATTTTCGAAGGGGCGGTCGGCAGCATCATCGGCATGGTGTCGTCCTCCGCCGCCGAACTCCAGACCACCGCCGGCGCGATGTCGGCCATTGCAGAGCAGACCTCGGTTCAGTCCGGCGCCGCGGCGACCGCTGCCGAGGCGGCGGCCTCCAACGTCACCACCGTGGCGGCGGCTGCCGAGGAGTTGGGCACCTCCGTGCAGGAGATCGGCCGCCAGGTCGACGGCTCGGCCAAGCTCGCGCAGAGCGCCGCCGCGGAGGCGGGCGAGACCGCGATCTTCGTGGAGGAGCTGAGCGCCACGGTGTCCCGGATCGGCGACGTGGTCGGGCTGATCTCGTCGATCGCCGGCCAGACCAATTTGCTCGCCCTCAACGCCACGATCGAGGCGGCCCGGGCCGGCCCGGCCGGGCGGGGGTTTGCGGTGGTTGCCTCCGAGGTGAAGGCCCTGGCCGAGCAGACCGCCAGGGCGACGGACGAGATCGCTGGCCAGATCGCCCGCGTTCAGGCATCGACCGGTCAGGCGGTATCGGCCATCGGCTCGATCACGGAGCGCATCCGCGAACTCGACGGCGTGGCCGCGACGATCGCGGCGGCGGTCGAGGAGCAGGGTGCGGCCACCCAGGAGATCGTCCGCAACGTCGCTCAGGCGGCGGCCGGCACCGCCGAGGTCACCCGCAACATCGCTGGCGCCGCCAGCGCCGCCGAGGATACCGGCGCCGCGGCGCTCCAGGTTCTGGACGCGGCGTCCGAGCTCTCGCGGCAATCCGAACACCTGACCGGCGAGGTCGCGCGCTTCCTCCACACGGTCCGCGCCGCCTGACCGATCCAGGCGGGGCATTCGGTCCCCGCCAATGGAACCGGGCTTGGACACGAAATCTCCGGCCCGTCCGCCCCTGCATGCGCGGCGGTGCAGTCGCCGGGGAAGCGGACGGACCGGCCCGACGAACCCGGCAGAGCGCGCGGCGCACGCCCATCGGGTCCTGACCGCGTTTTGAGGGGACGGCGCTGGCCGCACCGTCCCCGCATCGTTCAGAAGAACCGGTTCAAGCGGCGGCCGCCAGCGGGGCCGGGGCGGGGGCATCCATCGCCCGCAGATAGACGTCGAGCAGGGTCTCCTGCTCGTCGCGTTCGTCCTTGTCCTGCTTGCGGATCTTCAGGATCTCCTTGAGGATCTTGACGTCGAGGCCCTCGCCCTTGGCCTCGGCGAAGACCTCCTTCTTGGCCTCCATCAGGTCCTTGATCTCTTCCTCAAGCCGTTCCACGCGCTCGATGATCGAGCGAATCCGGTCGCCCGCGACGCCCACGGTGTCGGTCATGTCGGTCATGCAATCCCTCGTCGGATGACGGGGCATCCTGGCCGGCGCAGGGTAAGCGGCGGGTTAAGGCGGGGCGGTCTCGGCGTGCGGGACGATCCGGGCCCGATCCGCCCGGATCGTCCGCCCGTACTCAGGCATGGGCGAAGCGCGCCTTCTTGCCGAGCGCCTCCTCGACCGTGCCGTCGCCGTCGAGATAGCCGTGGACCTTGGGGTTCGGCATGATCAGCGACGCCACGAAGGCGATCGCCATCAGCACGGTCACATACCAGAAGAACGTGCTCTCCATGCCGTTGTCCTTGAACCACAGGGCGACGAACTCGGCGGTGCCGCCGAAGGTGGCGTTGGCCACCGCGTAGGACAGGCCGACGCCCAGCGCGCGCACGTTGGTGGGGAACAGCTCCGCCTTCACGATGCCGCTGATGCCCGTGTAGAACGACACCACCGCCAGCCCGAGCGTGATCAGCGCGAAGGCGAGATAGGGGTCCTTGTTGGTGCCGAGCGCCGTCATCAGCGGGACGACCATGAGCGTTCCGAGGCCGCTGTAGAGCAGCATGTTGGCCTTGCGGCCGATCCGGTCGGACAGGGCGCCGAAGATCGGCTGGATCGCCATGT
>CAXTCV010000011.1:41370-42527 GCA_964242725.1 uncultured Methylobacterium sp. | reverse complement strand
TGATCGTCAACAGCAGCGCGTCGGATGCGGATGGCCTGATCGGCGACCTGAAGCAGAGCCTGAAAGGCCGGGCCTACGCGATGGCGGCCAACAGCGGGCAGGCGTGAAAAGCGTATCAAGGTGATTGACTAGAAAGAGGGCCGGGTTCGGACCGACCATCTCCTAGTACCGGCTAGCGCTCGCTAACCGGCCCGACCGGGATCCGGAAGGCCCGCTTTCCATAATTCCGGGCCCAGAGCACGGTCCCGTTGGGAAGCGTGATGAACGGACGGAAGATGAACTGCTGGCCCTCAGAGGGCGGCTTCGGGGAGTCAGCCATGGCGATATCCTTTCATGCCATGTTGACCGAGAGCCGCCGCGGACCTAGATAATCACTTCCCCAAGCGAAAATCCGAGGGCCGGCGACGGCCCCCGATCGGTTTCAGTCCACCTCATGGTGAGCTGTGCGCGCCCCGCCCCACAAGGCGGGGCGTTTTGCGCATTGGATTCAATTAGAGTCGTCGATTGTGAATTGCAAGCCCGTGAGTGGATTCCGTTAACCAATTCCACAGGTTTGTGTTATGGTGACACCCATTCTCGGATAGGGTGTGCCGACATGAACTTTCACGTTGGAGGCCGCATCATGGACGAGCGGTCGTATCAAAGTATCCTCCTTCGTAGGCGCGAGCTTCAGGAGGAGCTGAAGGTGCTCAACGATATCATTCAGGGGTATGAGCGACTCCAGCAGCTCCGTGGTGGGTCGAGTGGACCCGAGCAGGAGCCTGCAAAAGCCACAGGCGAGTCGCGCAAGCGCGAGCGGAATGTGTACCCGCCTCGGCAGCTTGCGAATTTCGCGCGTGCAGAGATCCTGAAGGTGGGCCGTCCCATGACTCGCGGCGAGTTGGTCGGCGCGTTCGAGGAGGCAGGAATCCCACTCGCTGGAGGCGACAAAGCGAAAAATATCGGCACCATCTTGTGGCGCTTCAGAGAGGAATTTCTGAACGTGCCGGGCCAAGGCTATTGGCCCAAGGACGTGCCGAACGAGGCCGTGGAAAACGCTGGCGGCTGACAACATCGTCAGCAGCAATTTGCGCGGCCGACTACGACCGTCCCGCCTTCAGCGCCTCTTCCACGAGGCGGGGGATGGGATGGCCACCGGTTCAAGAAGGTTAGTAATC
>CAXTCV010000011.1:0-41360 GCA_964242725.1 uncultured Methylobacterium sp. | reverse complement strand
GGGCACAGCGCTTTAAAGATCGTGATGTTGACCGGGTAGCCGCTCGCCATCGAACCGTCAGCCACCTCGCCGGAGGGCAGGCTGATCACGACGTACTTTGCCATGCTGTCCTTGTCCCTGGACGGACCAGCGAAGCGGTAACGAGAGCCCTGAAAGTCGGTGAACTCACCCCGGGGGCAGTTGGCGGTGACCTGATCATTCAACCGTACCGCAAGCTCCTGACGAATGCAGTCAGGGGTCACTTTACCAATGTAGTCCCGGCAGAAAGAAATCGCGTTCGCACGGGTATGCTTCGTTCGGATAATTGCCCGGTCTGTGTCGATGCCGCTCATCGAGATGACATCCACCTCCATGCCAGCACGCGATCCGTAGCCGATTGTACCTGACGCGAGGGCCGGCGCCGCGGCGGCAAGCGCAGCGACTGCAAGCGTGATTGTCTGGAACAGTTTCACTTCAGATAGCCCTTCGCCTTCAGGTGCTCGGTGAGGGCTTCGCGGATTACCTCAGGCCGGGTTGGTTTCGGATCGGGCTGGTCAGCGATCCAGGCATCGAGCGGCGCGACCTGTTCAGGCTGCACCCGTACCTGAATTTGGATGCCGGCCTGCTTCCCGCGGGTTCTACCCGTGCGCATGTGGTACCATAGTTGACGTGCCTCACGCCTAGTGGTACCACAACATCGGGCCGGACGGAAGATTGAGCCCTTCCATCCAGCCCTGACCATCCACGCACTGGAGCTACGTCAATGGCTACCCACGCCCATAGCACACGCACGCCCTTATTACCCCAGTCCGGCAGCGCCCCGCCCTTATTAGGCACAGGGCTCGGCCGGCAGCCGGGCCCCGTCACCCAGGCCATCCGCGCGATGCGGGCGGCCGAGCCGCTGCCGCCCACTGATGCCGCGATCGAGGCCATCCGCGAAGGGCTGATCCGCTACTTCGTCGAGGAGGATGAGGCCGATCGCCAGCACGTGCGTGAGCTGCGTCGCCGGATCGCCGATCGGATCGAGGCGGACCTCGCCTTATTAGATGCACTCGACGGCGACCCTGAGGTCGAGCCGAGTTTAGGTTCGCCTGAGCCGTTCATTCCTCAAGGCTACGGCTTTGGCTATTGCCCGCTGAGCGATCAGACGCATTGGGCCTACGGCAACACCGACGATCAGGAGCACGACGCCGGTTCCGACCGCGAGGAGGAGAACGAGCACGGCGGCGACATCCTGGATGAGCCGCACGATGCGCAGCCGGACGACGTGCTGCCGCGGATGCACGGCTGGGACCCGCAGGTTACCGATGGCGCCCGAAAGGCTCGCCGAGAGGCCGAGGCGATGCGCGCCCGCAAGGATCAGGAGGCGCGCGCATGAGCCAGAACCCCGCCTACAGCACCGTCTCGGATATGGAGGATGACATCCTCGCGGTCGGCCGCTGGGCCGGTGTGCTCAACCACGTCGGCACCGCGACCTGTCAAATCGACCCGGCTGAAGTCTGGGTCATCAGCAACGTGCTGACGGAGATCGGCCAGCGCCTACAAGCTCGTTGGAGCGAGGCGTTCATTCAGGCGGGAGGACGGCCATGACCGTCTCCACCCGCCGCGCCGCGCTCGGCGCTATCCTCGCCGCCCCGCTGTCATCCGTGCCGGTGGTCGCCTCCGCCCCCGTCTCGCCGGAGCTTGCCCGGCTGATCGTGAAGCACGATCGCATCAACGCTATCCTCAACGCGGAGTGCGACGGCGAGCGGTTCGCCAGCAAGGATACATGTCGCGCGGCTGGGCTCGCTCGAGCCCGTGTGGCCGGCTTCCGATCGCAGGGTCTGCCGGACATCTTAGCGAAAGCGGCATGCCTCGCGCGGCTGTATCCCCTCGCGGATATGGAACTCGAAGTGCGCGAGGAAGTCGAGACCGGTCACGCCTATCTCGACTGCATGGCGCACAACATCGCCGCGGAGCTGATGCGGTTCGGGGAGGGCACGCTATGCGCGTGATCTACGCTTTCCTCGCCGTCCGGATGCTCCGGCTCGCCCGCTTCGACCTCGCCCGATCGGAACGCCTCTACCGCGATGGTGACGACGCCTTCGAGCAGTCGCGGGAGCGGGTGCGCCAAGCGGAGGCCCTGGCCGATCGGGCGGACCTGCCGTCGCTGGCCGCGATACGGTGAGGAGGTGGTGTTTCGCCACCCCCTTGCATCCACGCCCGCTCGTTTGCCTCGGGGGGACGACGCCGAGCAGGCGTGGAGATCAGTGAGGCGCCTCGCTGACATGGGCAGCCTACGCCTACGCGACAGATCAGCAACGTCGCTAAGGCGAAAGGGCGGTCAAATACGAAACGGTTTCGCATATCCCGCACCGTGCGGGTTTTGCGCTCCCCCGATCCGGGGAGGCCATACACGACACCGTGTCGCTTTTCAAAAACGGAAACGGTTTCCGTTTTGCTGATCCGGATCTCAGCATCCACGCCCGCCCCTCTGCATCGGGGGCGATGCTTAGGGCGAGCGTGGAGGTCGAGAGGAGACCCGACGCCTCAGCTTCGCAAGAACCATGCATCCACGCCCGCCCTGGCGGCTTGAGGGGCAGAACCCGGGCGGGCGTGGAGGTCAGCTGCGGCACTGACGGATTCAGTCAGCTCCACAGATTTTGCCGGTTGATGTCTGCCCCTCACGAACGCCGCTCGCGCATCCGGTGCGGGCGGTAGAGTCCACCCTGACCCAACAGGGCTTATTGGACAAAGCTTGGACATGCTAGGGCACGGAGCACGCTAAGTGCTTGGTTATGTTTCGCTATTATGTACGTGCATCAGCCAGATTGCTGCCGTCGTAGGGGGAGAGCACCGCGTCGAGGCGCGCATTGCCGTAATAGGCCGACAGCAGGTTATCCATCCGGGCCTGGGCGGTGGCCGGATCCCAACGCAGGGTCGAGACCTTGTCCATGCCGAACTGGCCGGACCGCACCACGAGCTTCTTCGCGTCGAGGTAGGGCTTCAGCACCGACAGGGCGCCGTCGTAGAAGAAGTAGGCGTTGTTGTCGTCGGGCGAGCCGCCGAACAGCTCGATGTTGAACGGTCCCTTGCCGTCCGTCAGGCCGAGCGCATCGACGATGGAGGTCGCCTGCTGCACGCCGACCTTGAAGTTGTCGAAGGTGGCGTAATAGTCGACGTTCGGCGTGCCCCTGATGAGCCGGTCGTAGGCGATGACCTTGACGCCACGCTCACTGGCCTTCGACAAAACGTCGCCCAGGGTCGTTCCGTCGATCGAGGCGACGACGAGAATCTTCACCCCCTTGGTGAGCATGTTCTCGATCTGCGCGAGCTGGGTCGGGATGTCGTCGTCGGCGTATTGCAGGTCGGGCTTGTAGCCCTTCGTGCGCAGCAGCTTCACGATGTTGTTGCCGTCGTCGATCCAGCGCTGGGACGACTTCGTCGGCATGGCCACGCCGATGGGATCGCCGTTCGCGGCCTGCGCCGACGGCATCGGCACGCCTCCCAGGAGCGTGGCGCCGAGGACCAGCTTGAGAAATCTCGTCTTGCCGTACATGGCTCCCCCCATCCGTGTTGTCGTGCCGGCGACAGCGTACGGGGCACCGGACCCGCCGCGTCATTTCTGTCTTTCGGCACTATGACGTCGTTATGTTATTATTTTACGTTCAGACTCGAGCGCTTAGACAAATGAATATCGCGGACGCCGCCGCGTATACAGATTTCGGGACTCGATAATCGGTCCATCTCCTGAACCATCAGGACCGCGCTGGACGGCCTGTGGCGGCAGGGCCGCAAAGTCGGCGCGGCGGTGGCGTCATCCCGCTCCCAACTCAGGCTGGGTTCGCCCCGCCCGCTCTTCGTTGACATATTTGTATGAGTTATAAGTCCGGCCGTCAATCGCGTCGCCGCGTGAAAGGCGCGGATCGCCACGACAGAGGCGCAGCCGGGACCGCCAGCGTGCGGCCCGGCGCCAGGTCGGTGCGCGACAGACACATCCGATCGCCCGGCCGACACCTCGGTCGCGGGCGCGACGGCGCGGCGCGCGGCGGCGCCGACCGGTCCCCGCTCAGCCGCGTCCGACGAACGGCATCTTGGTGGCCATGATCGTCATGAACTGGACATTGGCGTCGAGCGGCAGGCTCGCCATGCTCAGCACAGCCTGGCCGACATGGTCGGGATCCATCACCGCCTCGGCGCGCAGCGACCCGTCCGCCTGCGGGACACCGGCCTTCATCTTGCCGCCCATCGGCGTGTCGGCGTTGCCGATATCGATCTGGCCGCAGGCGATGTCGTAGGCGCGCCCGTCGAGGGACGTGGCTTTTGTCAGACCTGTGACGGCATGCTTGGTCGCGGTGTAGGCGATCGAATTGGGCCGCGGGGCATGCGCCGAGATCGAGCCGTTGTTGATGATGCGTCCGCCCCGGGGATCCTGGTCGCGCATGATCCGGAAGGCGTGCTGCGTGCACAGGAACAGCGCGGTCAGGTTGGTGTCGACCACCTGACGCCAGGTCTCCAGCGGCAGGTCCTCCAGAGGCACCGCCGGAGCGCCGATCCCGGCATTGTTGAACAGCAGATCGAGGCGCCCGAATCGCTCCCGGGTGCGCGCGAACAGGCTGGCGATCGACTCGGGATCGGTGACGTCGGTGGGGACCGCGAGGGCGCGGTCGCCCCCGATCGTGGCCGCCGTCTCTTCGAGGGGGGCCGGCCGACGCCCGGACAGCACCACGCGCCACCCGGCTCCGGCGAGCGCCAGGGCGGCGGCCTTGCCGACACCCGTGCCCGCCCCGGTCACGATCGCGATCCGTTCCGCCACCGACATCGTTTCCTCCCGGCTGTTCTCCGGTCCGCCTGTACCGGATGACGGCCACGGCGCGAAGGGATCGGCGTTTCAGAAGCCCCGTGCGGTCACGGAGAGCGCCGGGCGGAGCCGCCGCGCTATGTTGGCGTGAGACTGGAAAACGGGGGGACCGAGACGATGCGCCTGTGCCCGGCGGCAGGACCGCCCGCGATCGTGGATCCGGCGGTACGGCGATGAACGCGCCCGAGATCCCATTCCTGGCCGGTCTCGACGCGGAAGCCGGCGCGGCGGTGCGCGCCCGTATGGTGCCGGTCGCGGTGCCGGCAGGCCGGGTCCTGTTCGAGCAGGGTGCGACCGGCGACGCGCTCTACACGCTCGTCTCCGGCGCCGTCGGTGTCTCGGCCCGCGACCACAACGGGGTGCCAACCCGAATCGCCCGCCTGCGGCCGCCGGCGATCTTCGGCGAGATGGCGCTCCTGTCCGACGCACCCCGGGCGGCCACGGTGATCGCCCTGCGCGACGCGCACCTGCTGCAGCTCACCCGCAGCGCCTTCGAGGCGGTGATCGCCGAGCATCCGCAGACGCTCCTCTACTTCGCCCGGATGCTCGCCGACCGGCTGCGCGCGCTCTACGACGGCTACTCGGTCCACCACGCACCGCGGATCTTCACGGTGCTGGCGGTCACCGACGGGCCCGACCCCGCGATCCTGGCCCGACGGCTCGCCGCCGCCTTCGACGCGCTCCTGCCCGGGGAGACCGGCTGCCTGACCGACTGGCCCGAGGGCGCCGACGAGGCGTGGTTCCAGGGTTTCGAGGCGCGGCACGCGCGCACGATCTTCGCGGCGCGGAACATCGACTGCCCCTGGTGCCGGCAGAGCCAGCGGCGGGGGGACCACGTGCTGCTGCTGGCCGAGCCCGGCGCCCCGCCGCGGCCGGGCGCCGCGGCCTATCTGGAGCGGGTGCGCTCCGACTGGATCCGGATGGATCTCGTCGTCCGCCAGGATGCCGGGGCGCGGCGCCCGAAGCCGGTCCATCCCGCCGTCGCCGCGCTACCCGCGGCGCTGCGCATCCAGCTCCGCGACGGCCGGGCGGCGGATCTCCATCGCCTGGCCCGGCTCGCCGCGGGCGCCGCCCGGGGGCTGGTGCTCGGCGGCGGCGGCGCCCGGGGGCTCGCCCATCTCGGAGTCCTGAAGGCCCTCGACGAGGTGTCCTGCGCCCCCGACTTCGTCGGCGGCACCAGCATGGGCGCGATCGTCGCGGCCAGCCTCGCCATGGGCTGGAGCCCGGCCGAGATCCAGGCCAAGACCGAGGCCTTCTTCGCGACCAGCAACCCGATCAACGACTACACGCTGCCGCTCCACGCCCTGACCCGGGGCGCCAAGGTCGATGCCGGTCTCGCCGCGCGCTACGGCGGCGCGCGGATCGAGGACCTGTGGCTGCCGTTCTTCTGCGTCTCGTCCAACCTCACCAACGGCAGCACGATGGTGCATCGCACAGGGGCGCTGACGCAGGCCCTGCGCGCCAGCATCGCCATCCCGGGTCTCCTGCCGCCGGTGATCTGCGACGAAGGCGTTCTGGTCGACGGCGGCATGATGAACAACCTCCCCGCCGACGTCGCCGCCGACCTGGAGCGCGGGCCGGTGCTGGCCGTCGACGTCGGCAGCGACCGGGCCTTCCAGGACATGCCCCGGCGCGGCTGGACCGGCCGCCTCGTGCGCAGGCTCATCGGCTCGCCGCCGGCCATGCCGGGGCTCGCTCCGCTGCTGCTCCGCGCCGCCACGGTGTCGAGCGACGCCCAGAGCCTGATGGCGGCCGCCCACGCCACGGTCGTCCTGAAGCCCCAGCTCTCCGGGATCGACCTGCGGGCCTGGTCGCGGTTCCGCGAGACGGCCGAACTGGGCTACCAGGAGACCCAGGCGGGCATCGCCAGCGGCAGGCTCGCCCGCTGGTTGGACCCCCTGCGCTGATCCGTCCGCGTGCGGCAGCGCACGCGGACGCCGCGCGGTCCTGTAACCCTCGGGGTCGGGCGCCGATCTTCGGAGAACAGACCGCCCTCGGAGCTCGACGCCATGACCCAGCCCGCCACGATCCGCACCGACGCACCGCCCGCCGCCGATTCGACGAGCGGATTGCTGCAGGGGGCGGCTTTCGTGCTGCTCTGTCTGTGGACCCGAACCTCCCCGGTACGCCTGCGCGACCAGCTCTCGCCAGAAGCCGGGGCCTGCGCCACCCTGGGCTTCTGACGGGGCCGCGCCCCGACGAACGGAGCATCAAAGCGGATGGATGTCGCGGGCGTGACCTGTCGCCGGGTCGAACTGCCGGGACTCGGCCTGAACGTCGCCGAGGCGGGTCCGGCCTCGGGCGCGCCGACGATCCTGCTGCACGGTTTCCCGGAATTCTGGTACGGGTGGCGCCACCAGATCGGCCCGCTCGCCGAAGCCGGCCTGCGCATCCTGGCGCCGGACCAGCGCGGCTACGGCCTCAGCGACAAGCCGTCCGGCGTCCAGGCGTATCATCTCGACCGGCTGGCCGCCGACGTGCTCGCCCTGGCGGACGCCTACGGCTTCGGCACGATCCGGCTGGTCGGCCACGATTGGGGCGGGATCGTCGCGTGGTGGCTGGCGAGCCGGCATCCCGACCGGATCGCGCGGCTCGCCATCCTGAACGCGCCGCATCCCGTCATCGTCGGCGCCTACATGCGCCACCATCCCGGCCAGTGGCTGCGCAGTTCCTATGTCGGCCTGTTCCAGATTCCCGGCCTGCCGGAGCGCCTGCTGACCGCGGACCGGTGCCGGGCCCTGCGGCGCGCGCTGACCAACTCAAGCCGGCCGGGGGCCTTCGCGGCCGACGATCTCGACCGCTACGTCGAGGCGTGGCTCCGGCCCGGCGCAATGACCGCCATGCTGAATTGGTACCGCGCTCTGGTTCGCCTGCCCCGGGCGACGCCGCCGCGGGTCCGCGTGCCCACCCTGATCCTCTGGGGCCGGCAGGACACCGCGCTCCAGCCGGGCCTGGCGGAGGCGAGCCTGGCCTTCTGCGACGCCGGCCGGATCCGCTGGTACGACCAGGCCAGCCACTGGCTCGCGCACGAGGAGCCGGCCTCGGTCAACGCGGAACTCGCCAGGTTCCTCGCCTGAGCCCGGCCCCTGTCCAGGGGGAGACGATCCGGAACCGTCAAATCGTGTCGTGGCTTGCAACTCCGCCTATAGTCATGAACCCGCCGAGGGATGAGTCGCAGTGTACGTGCAAGGCGATCGATTAATCCTGCATCCGCCATAAATTCAGACCTGTGTTCTCGGCGGCTTTCCGGAACATTTCAAGCACTATCCTCTTGGGTGTGTGCCCATGAAAATGTTCTGGAGATACTCGAAGATGTCTTTTCGCACCCTGCTAACCGCGGGCTTCGTCTTCGGCGGCATCATATCCGCCTCGGCGACCGCTCAGGCCGCTCCGGCGATGCCTCTGACCGGCCTGGCCGGACACGGCCTGGTCGAGACCACGGCGATGCACCATCACCGGATGCACCGCCATCATTCCACCCGCCACGAGCGCCGGATGCGCCGCCTCAACACGATGCGCCACGGCAATCCGAACGCGCGCAACCCGTCGCGGCCCGGCTCTCAGCAGCAGCTCGGCAACACCACCGGCGGCCCGCGCTACTGAGCCCACGCACCACCGGCCTGGCGCCGCGCCCCTCGGGGCGGGGCAGCCCGCGATCATCCACCGCCGCGGCGGCTTCTCCCCAGCCGCGTCGGTGCGCGCGTCCTGATTCGCGGGCGACGCTCTGCTAAGAGGCGTCATGGCCCGAACCGCCGTCCGCCCCGCCGCCGACATCACGCAAGCCCCCGGCCTCGACCCGGCCGGCGCCACGCCGATGATGGCGCAGTACATCGAGATCAAGGCCGCCAATCCGGATTGCCTGCTGTTCTACCGGATGGGCGACTTCTACGAGCTGTTCTTCGAGGATGCCGAGATCGCCTCCCGGGCGCTCGGCATCGTGCTGACGAAGCGCGGCCGGCACGCGGGGACCGAGATCCCGATGTGCGGCGTGCCGGTCGAGCGCTCCGACGATTACCTCAACCGTCTGATCGCCCTCGGGCACCGGGTCGCCGTCTGCGAGCAGACCGAGGATCCCGCCGAGGCCAAGAAACGGGGGCCGAAATCGGTCGTGCGCCGGGAGGTCGTGCGCCTCGTCACGCCGGGCACGATCACGGAGGACCGGCTCCTCGATCCGGCCCGGGCCAACCTCCTGTTGGCGATCGGGCGCCGGAAGACCGGGGAGGGGGCGGTCGCCTACGGTCTCGCCGCCGTCGACATCTCCACCGGGCGCTTCGCCCTGAGCGAGGTCGCGGGCGGCGATCTCGCCGGCGCCATCGCCCGGCACGACCCGCGGGAGATCGTCCTGTCGGAGGCGATCCACGCCGACCCCGCCCTGGCGCGGCTCTGGCAGGAGAGCCGGGCCGCGATCGTGCCGCTCGCGCAGGCGGAGCTCGAACCGCAGGCGGCCGAGCGGCGGCTGCGCGAGCAGTACGGCGTCTCGACCCTCGATGGGTTCGGCCAGTTCACCCGCGCCGAGATCGCGGCCGCCGGCGCCGCTCTCCTCTACATCGCCCGGACGCAGCTCGCGGCCCGGCCGACCCTGGCGGTTCCCACCCGCGAGGATGCGGGCGGGACGCTGGCGATCGACGCGGCGACCCGGCTCAATCTCGAACTCACCCGCACGCTGTCCGGGGAGCGCGCCGGCAGCCTCCTCGCCACCATCGACCGCACCGTGACGGCCAACGGGGCGCGCCTGCTGGCCGAGCACCTCGCTGGACCGCTGACCCAGCTCGAGGCCATTGCCCGGCGCCACGCCGCCGTGGCCCATCTCGTGGAGGACGCCGCCCTCCGCGGCGGCCTGCGCGACGCCCTCGCCCGGGCCCCCGACCTCGCCCGCGCCCTGTCGCGGACCGGCCTCGGCCGCGCGGGACCCCGCGACCTCGCGGCGATCCGGGACGGCTTGGTCGTGGCGGCGGAACTCGGGGGGCGCCTGTCCGCCGTTCCGGTCCTGCCGGAGGATCTCGCCCGGCTGGCCGGCCACCTCGCCGCGGCGGATCCGGAGCTGATCGCGACGCTGGCGGCCGCGCTGGCCGACGAGCTTCCCTTGAGCCGGCGCGACGGCGGCTTCGTGCGGGCCGGCTACCATGCGGAGATCGACGAGGCCCGGATCCTCGGCCAGGATTCCCGCAAGGTCGTCGCCGCCCTGCAGGCCCGCTACGCCGACCAGACCGGCTGCCGGACGCTGCGGATCAAGCACAACAACCTCCTCGGGTACTTCATCGAGGTTCCGCAATCCGTCGGCGAAGCCTGCCTCAAAGGGCTCCAGAGCGAGTTCGTCCATCGCCAGACCATGGTGGACGCGATGCGCTTCACCAGCGTCGAACTGGGCGCGCTCGAATCCAGGATCTCGGGGGCCTCCGATCGGGCGCTGGCGCTCGAGGCGGCGGTGTTCGACGACCTCTCGGCCCGCGTCCTCGCCCGGGCCGACGCCGTGGCCGAAGTGGCCGAGGCGCTGGCCGGCCTCGACGTGGCGGCGAGCCACGCCGAGATCGCGGTCGAGCTCGACTGGCGCCGGCCCGTGGTCGACGATTCGCTGAGCTTCGTCGTGGTGGGCGGCCGGCACCCGGTGGTCGAGGCGGCCCTGCGCCGGGCCGGGGAGCCGTTCATCGCCAACGATTGCGACCTCTCGGGCGACACACGCGGCCGGATCCGGCTGATCACCGGCCCCAACATGGGCGGCAAGTCCACGTTCCTGCGCCAGAACGCGCTGATCGCGGTGCTCGCCCAGATCGGCGCCTTCGTGCCGGCCGTCGAGGCGCGGATCGGGCGGGTCGACCGGCTGTTCTCCCGGGTGGGCGCTGCCGACGACCTCGCCCGGGGGCAATCGACCTTCATGGTCGAAATGGTCGAGACCGCCGCGATCCTCAATCAGGCGAGCCGCCGCTCGCTGGTGATCCTGGACGAGATCGGCCGCGGCACCGCGACCTTCGACGGCCTGTCCATCGCCTGGGCCTGCCTGGAGCACCTGCACGAGGTCAACGCCTGCCGGGCGCTCTTCGCCACGCATTTCCACGAATTGACCGCGCTCGGCGACCGGCTGGCCCGGCTCGAGAACGCCACCCTGAAGGTGGCCGAGCATCGGGACGGCGTCGTGTTCCTGCACGAGGTCGTACCGGGGGTGGCCGAGCGCAGCTACGGCCTGCAGGTGGGCCGCCTCGCCGGGCTGCCGGGCAGCGTCGTGGCCCGGGCCGGGGCGATCCTCAAGAGCCTGGAAAAGGCCGAGCGCGGCCGCCCCGCCCGGGCACGGATCGACGACCTGCCGCTCTTCGCCGCTTTGGCGCCGCCTCCGCCGCCGGAGGCGCCCCCCGAGGATCCCCTCGGGGCGATGCTCGACGCCATCGATCCGGACGCGCTCACCCCCCGGGAGGCGCTGGACGCCCTCTACCGGCTGAAGCGCGAGCGGGCGGGGCGGGGCTGAGGGGTTCGCCGTTGGCACGTCGTGGTTGGCGAGTGGGAGCGGCCCACAGCGCGCGCTCCCGCTCGCTTCGGCATGACGACCGAATTCCCATATCGCTGCCGGATAAGGGCAAGGATCGGATCCAGGCGTGGGTCCCCTGTCCCGTACGGGAGGGGGAGGTCGCCTGGCAGTTCCGGACTGCCCGTCCTGTCAAACGGCCGGAAAACCGCGCCTCCGCGGGCGATCCTCCGCCGCCGCACCCGTTCTCGACCCGGCCCTCAGACCGGGGCGGGCCAGAACCCGTCCGGACAGGCCGGTTCGCCGCGGCCGGCGCGGCGGTGCGCCACGTAGTCAAGGGTGCTGGCCACCACGCGCTCGGAATAGGGCTTGGCGATCACCCCGATGGCGCCGGCGAAATCCTTGGGGATGCGCTTGGCGTTGGCAGTCATGAACACCACGGTGGTGCGCCGGTCCTGCGAAAGCGCCCGGGCGACCTCGATGCCGGTCGGCCCGTCGATGAGATGGATATCCACAAGTGCGACGTCGGGTGTGGTCGAGCGGCCCATGGCGATGGCCTCGGCGGAATTTCCGGCGATGCCCACGGTCACATGGCCGAGCTCGTCCAGCAGGCACTCGAGTTCGAGCGCGATCAGCGCCTCGTCCTCGACCACGAGGACGCGGAGCGCGGCTTCCAAGGCGGCGTTCCCGGTCCCCATGCGTTCTCCGTATCCCCGTGCCGTGGACGCCATCGCAAGCTTGGAGCGTTCACACCCAAGACTCAAGACACGGACTTCAGCGGGATATCGATCTCCACGACGGTGCCGGGCCCGGCATCCGCCCAGGCGATGGTTCCCCGCATCTGCCGGACGACCATCTCCACCAGATTGCGCCCGAAACCCGCCGGATTGGGCGAAACGGCCGCCAGTCCGACCCCGTCGTCCCGGATCGTCAGGTACATGCCGCTCTCCGTCCGCCGTGCGGCGATCGAGACCCGCCCCTCGCGCGCGCCCGGGAAAGCGTGGCGCAGCGCATTGGCGGTCAGCTCGTGGATGAGCAGGGCCAACGGCGCCGCCATGGCGGCCGCCACCGCGATCGGCTCGACGTCGGCCTCGATGCGGTGCAATTCCGGATCGAGGCCGGCATTCATGTCGGCCAGGAACTCGGCCGCAAAGTCGCCGAGGTTGAAATGCGCGCAATCCCCCTCGGAGTAGAGCAGCCGGTGCGCGGTCGACAATGCACCGATGCGCTCGGCCATGTTCTGGAGCGCGTCGCGGGCCTCACCCTCCGGGGTCCGACGGGCCTTGAGCAGCATCAGTGACGAGATCACCTGCAGGTTGTTCTTCACCCGGTGATCGACCTCGTGCAGCAGCGCAGTCTTCTGCTCCAGGGCCGCGCTGAGGGCGTGGGTCCGGGCCTCGACCAAGCGTTCCAGCTCGCCCGTCGTGTCGCGCATGGTGTCTTCGATCTGATGGACATGAGTCATGTCCGCCTGCGCCGCGTAGTAGAACGCCACGCCCTCCGTATCGCTCACCGGCGTGATGGTCATCGCGTTCCAGAACGGCGTCCCGTCCTTGCGATAGTTCAGCAGTTCCACCGCGATCGGTTCCGCCGCCTGGATCGCGGCATGGATCCGTTCGACGGCGGACCGGTCGGTCGCGGGGCCCTGAAGCATGCGGCAATTACGCCCGACGACCTCCTCGAGCCCGTAGCCGGTCACCTGGAGGAACGCGTCGTTGGCCCAGGAAACCGGATTGTCGGGCGCGCGCGCGTCGGTGATCACCATGGGCGACGGGCTTCGGGCGAAGGCATCGACCAGAGCCGCCGGCGGCGGGGCTGGCACGAATCGGGCACTCAACGCATCATTCCATACTCTGTGAAGCAACAAGCTGGTCCGCCGGCGCCTCCTGCACGCCGCGATCCCCCGGTGGCGGACATCGCGTCAAGCGGACTTCGATCGAGCTTCGGTCAAGCAAATCACAATCCGGCGAGACGCGCCGCGGCGCAAGGTTGCCACGATTTCGCGAGATCAAGGCCATGAGGGCTCAGGAGTTCCATGCCATGGGCAACCCGCCACAGGCGATGCGCCGCTTCCGCCTCCGCGACATCGTCGAGGATCGGCGCATCGTCCTCATGCTCGCACTCGGATTCTCGTCCGGCCTGCCGCTGCTGCTGGTGCTGGGGACCTTCACGCTCCGCCTCGCCTTCTCGGATATCGACGTGCGGGCCATCGGGCTGTTCAGCTACGTGGCGCTGCCCTACTCGCTGAAGTTCCTGTGGGCCTCGGCGATCGACCGCCTCAACGTGCCGTTTCTGAGCGCCCGGCTCGGACGGCGCCGGGCCTGGATGGTCACGACCCAGGCGGCGGTCGCCCTGTGCCTCGTTCTGATGGCTTTTGCCGACCCGAAGACGAACCTCGCGCTCCTGGGACTCGCGGCCTTCCTGATGGCGTTCTGTGCGGCGAGCCAGGACGTGGTCATCGACGGCTGGCGCATCGACGCGGCGGGCAGCGACTTCCAGGGCATCCTGGCGGCGACGTCGAACCTCGGCTACCGCCTCGGCCTGATCGCCGCGGGCGCGGGCGCGCTGTTCATCGCCGCGGCCGGGGGCTGGACGCTGGCCTACCTGATCATGGCGACGCTCATGCTGGTGGGGATGGTCGCGGCCCTGCTGGCGCCGGCCTTCGACGTCGCGCGCACAGCCCCTGTCGAGACCGCCGGCGGCTCGCGCATCCGGTCGATGCGCCGCGCGGTCCTGGAACCGCTGACCGAGCTCCACGGCCGCTTCGGGAACGCCCTCTGGGGCATCCTCCTGCTCGTGGCCCTCTACCGCCTGCCGGACTTCCTGTCCGGGGTGATGGCGAGCCCCCTCTATCGGACCCTGGGCTTCGACCTCCGGGAGATCGCCACCGTCACCAAGCTCTACGGGATCTGGGTGGGGATCGCGGGCGGCTTCGCCGGGGGCTGGGCGCTTGCCCGGCTCGGGCTGTTCCCGACCCTGCTCCTCGGCGCGTTCCTGGCCGCCGCCTCCCACCTCGCCTTCGCGTGGCTGTCGGCCGGCGCACCGGAAATCTGGCGCCTGACCGTGGCCATCTCCGTCGAGAATTTCTGCGGCTCCTTCGCGGGCATCGTGCTGATCGCCTACATGTCGAGCCTCACCAGCACGGCTCATGCGGCGACGCAGTACGCGCTCTTCTCGTCTCTGTACGCGCTCCCGGGGAAGCTGATTGCGGGGGCATCGGGCTTCGTGGTCGCCGCGATCGGGTATCCGGCCTTCTTCGTGACAACATCGCTGGTCGGTATCCCGGTGCTGGTCCTCTGCCTCGCCGTCGGGCGCCGCAGCACCCGGCCGGGCGCCGATGCGGCGCGGGCCGCCGATACGGCGGGGAACCGCATCCCGGGGCCCGAGCTTCCTTCCACGGCGCGGGCCCCGGGTGCCGCGTGACCGGAACAGATCCAGGGATCCACGGATGAGCACGACCGACCTCACCCGCGCCGACGAAATCCTGCGGACGGTGACCCGAGAGACCGCGCTGAGCGACGCGGATCTCGCCGCGCTGCGCCGGGCGGTGGCGGCCCTGGAGCGCCCGAGCCTTGCCGCACGGCTCTCCGCAGCGGCCGGAGCCCCCCTCGACCTCATCGGGCGCTCACTGCCCGCCCCCGTGACCGAGGCGGTCAGCCGCAGCACCGAGGCCGCGATGCGTATGGCCATGCGATTCGCCCTGGCGACGCTGCCGCGCAAGGCGTTGGCGCCCGCGTCGGGCGATGACCTGGGTGCGGCCCCCGCCAAAGCCGCGAGCCGGATGACGCGGATCCTCGGCTCGGGCGATGCCAAGCACAAGGCCTTGGCGGCGCTGTCCGGCGCGGTCGGGGGTGCGTTCGGCCTGACGACCCTGGCCGTCGAACTCCCGGTCTCCACCACGCTGATGCTGCGCTCGATCGCCGAGATCGCCCGCGAGGAGGGCGAGGATCTGGAAACGCCCGAGGGCGCGCTCGCCTGCGTCCAGGTCTTCGCCCTGAGCGGCCGGACGGCGGCCGCGACGGAGGCGGGCTCCGCCCTGACGGAAAGCGGCTATTTCGCCGTACGCGCCGCCCTGGCCAAGACCCTGGCTGAGGCCGCCCGCTATGCCGGCAGCAAGACTCTCCTCGATCAGTCGGCCCCGGCCCTGATCCGGTTCACCGCGCAGGTCGCGGCGCGCTTCGGCCTGGTGGTGTCGCAGAAGGTCGCCGCGCAGACCGTACCGATCCTGGGCGCGTTCGGGGGCGCCGCCGTCAACACCGCGTTCATGAACCACTTCCAGGCGACGGCGCATGCCCATTTCACGGTGCGGCGCCTGGAACGGACCTATGGGGCGTCGGCCATCCGTGCGGCCTACGAGGTCGAGAAGGCCGCCCTCGGCACGGCTTGATCAGCCGGTGATCCATCCTCCAGGATAGGCCGCTTCCCTGCGAAGCGGTGGAGCGGAGGCGGCGTTGATCGGCAACGGGGAGATGGTGGCACGGCTGGCGCTGGCGGCGCTGTCCGGAAGCGTGATCGGGCTGGAGCGCGAGCGCTTGCTCTGGGCGGCGGGCCTGCGGACGCACATGCTGGTCTGCGTCGGCTCCTGCCTGATCATGCTCGTGTCGGCCTTCGGCTTCGGCGACGTGCTCGGCGCGGACCATGTCGTGCTCGATCCCTCGCGCATCGCCGCGCAGGTGGTGTCGGGCATCGGCTTCCTGGGGGCGGGCACGATCCTGCTGCGCGGCGAGGTGGTGAAGGGGCTGACGACGGCGGCGAGCCTCTGGGGCGTCGCGGCGATCGGCCTGGCCGTGGGCAGCGGGCTCTACGTGCCGGCCCTGACGACGACCGTGCTCGTCGTCGGCATCCTGGCGGGCGTCAAACCGTTCGAGGAACGCTGGCGGGAGCGGATGCGCGCCCAGACCTTGCGGCTCACCGTGCGGAAGGACGCACTGTCGATCGACACCCTCCAGGCGGCGACCGGCGAGCGCGCCTCACGGGTGCGGACCTTCACTGTCCGGCCGAGCGCCGACCCGGACTACGACGTGGTCGCGGTCACCTTCGTGCGGCTGTCCCGGACGAGCGTCGCGGCGATCGCCGCCAAGCTGCGGGCGCTGCCGGACGTCGTCTCGGTGGAGGAGGCGGAGGCGTGACCCGGCTCCGCCGTCACGCCGCACCGGCACCCGCGCCGTCGAGGAACAGCCGATAGGCCGGGTTCTCGGTCTCGTCGGTGGCCGGGTAGCCCAGGGCTTCGATCACGGCATCGAACCTGGCCCGCTCCGCCGGCGGGACCGCGATTCCGGCGAGGACGCGGCCGTAATCCGCCCCGTGGTTGCGGTAGTGGAACAGCGTGATGTCGAAGTCCGGGCCCAGCGCGTCCAGGAACTTCATCAGGGCGCCGGGCCGCTCCGGGAACTGGAAGCGGTACAGCCGCTCGTGCGCCACACCCACGGCCCGCCCCCCGACCATGTAGCGGACATGGACCTTGGCCATCTCGTTGTCGCTCATATCGAGGGCCCGGTAGCCGGCCTCGCGCAGGTCGGCGATCAGCGCGTGCTTCTCGCGCTTGCCGCCGGCGACGTTGATGCCCACGAAGATCTGCGCTTCCGCGCCCGGCGCGTGGCGGTAGTTGAACTCGGTGATCGCCCGCGGCCCGAGGGCATTGATGAAGGCCCGGTAGGCGCCGGGCCGCTCCGGGATCGTCACGCCGATCAGGACCTCCCGCTGCTCGCCGATCTCGGCCCGCTCGGCGATGTGGCGCAGGCGGTCGAAGTTGAGGTTCGCCCCCGACGAGATGGCGATCAGCGTGCCGGTGCCGCCCTCGCGCTCGGCGTAGACCTTGGCGCCTGCGACGCTCAGCGCGCCGGAGGGCTCCGACACCGCGCGGGTATCGTCGAAGATGTCCTTGACGGCGGCGCACATGGCGTCCGTGTCGACGGTGATGACCTCGTCGAGGTGCTCCCGGCAGAGCCGGAACGTCTCCTCGCCGGCCTGGCGCACGGCGACGCCGTCGGCGAACAGGCCGACCGAGGGGAGGCTGACCCGGGTGTCGGCCGCCAGCGCCGCGGCCATGCAGGCGGCATCCTCCGGCTCGACACCGATCACCTTGGTGCCGGGCCGCAGGTACTTCACGAAGGTGGCGATGCCGGCGGCAAGCCCGCCGCCGCCCACGGGCACGAAGATCGCCTCGATCGGGCCGGTATGCTGCTGCAGGATCTCCTTGCCGATGGTGCCCTGGCCGGCGATCACGTCGGGATCGTCGAACGGGTGCAGGAAGGTCAGGCCCTCTTCGGCCTCGCGGATCTTCGCCTCGGCGAGCGCCTCGTCGAAGGCATCGCCGTGCAGCACGACCTCGGCCCCGCGCGCCCGGCAGGCATCGACCTTGATCGACGGGGTGGTGCGCGGCATCACGATCACCGCCCGGGCGCCGAGCTTGGCGGCGGCCAGAGCCACCCCCTGGGCGTGGTTGCCCGCCGAGGCGCAGACCACGCCGCGGGCGATCTGGTCCGCGCTGAGGGCCGACATCTTGTTGTAGGCGCCGCGCAGCTTGAACGAGAAGACCGGCTGCAGATCCTCGCGCTTCAGCAGCACCGGCCGGCCGAGCCGCTGGGTCATCCGCGGCATCGGATCGAGCGGGCTCTCGATCGCCACGTCGTAGACGCGGGCGGTGAGGATCTTGCGGATGTAGTCCGTCACGGTGCGGGGTCTCGAGCGGGCTGTGGGGGGAACGATCCGCAGATAGACCCTCCCGGCCATCGATGCGAGCGCCGGACGGGCGGGACAGATCAGCCCAGCCGCTCCACGAGCGCCGCAACCCAGACCAGCAGCGCCGCCGCCTGCGCCATGAAGGTGCCGGCGGAGGCGAGGTCCTTCACGGTGCCGATCATCGGATGGTGGCTGGGGTGGACGTGGTCGCAGAGCTTCTCGACGGCGGTGTTGAGGAACTCGGCGGCCAGCATCAGCAGCAGGCTGACCATCAGGGCGACGCGCACCCATAGGGTCGCGCCGAGGACCAGCGCGAGCGGCACGCCCACCGCCAGCAGCACCAGCTCCTGGCGCACCGCCCGCTCGGTGCGCGCGCCGTGGCGCAGGCCGCGCCAGGAATTCAGGAAGGCGAGGACCAGGGCGTTCATCGCGCCGCGCCTTCGGGCACGGACCGGCTGATCCATTTGGCGAGCAGCGGGCCGGTGAGCAGCACGACGAACAGGCGCAGCGTCTGGACCGCCAGCACGAAGGATACGTCGGCCTTCGAGCCCACCGCGATGATCGCCACCGAGTCGAGCCCGCCGGGGCTCGTGGCGAGCACGGCGGTAAGCAGGTCGATCGGCAGCAGCAGCGTCAGGCCCCAGCCCCAGGCGGCGCAGAGGGCGATGACCGAGAAGGTCGCCACCAGGATGCCCGGCAAGGCCGAGACGGTCAGGCGCAGGGTCTCCCGGGTGAAGCGCAGGCCGACATAGATGCCGATGCAGGCATAGGCGAGTTCCAGGATCGGCACCGGCAGCGCCATGCGGACGAGCCCGGTGGCGTGGAGCAGGCTGCCGAGCACCATCGGTCCGACCTGTGCGCCGGCCGGGACCCGGAGGGCCAGGGCCGCGCCGGCCCCCACCACGGCGACCGCGAGGGTCGCGAGGAGCGAGAGCGGCCCGGTCACCTCGCCGGCCCCCGCCGAAGCCCCCGGGACCGGCGTCTCCATCAGGAATCGGGCGGCGAGGGAGGCCGAGAACACCACCGCGGCCACCCGGACATATTGCATGAAGGCCACGAGGCGCGGATCCGCGCCGAAATCCTCCGCCATCGCCACCATGGCGGAGGCGCCCCCCGGCGACGAGCCCCAGGCGGCGGTAGTGCCGGGGAGCACGCGCAGGCGGGTCAGGATCCAGCCGACGACGCCGCTGACCGCGACGGTCACCAGCACGACGGCGACGATGAGCGGGCCGTCCTGCAGGAGGGTCTGGGCGATCTGCCCGGTCACGGCATGCGCCACGAGGCAGCCGATCATCGCCTGCGCGCCCTGGAACGCGGCGCGCGGCACGTGCAGCCCGGAGCCGCCGACCCCGAAGGCGATCGCCCCGATCATCGGCCCGAGCAGCAGCGCCGCCGGGAACTGCGCGCGCATCAGGCCGAACGAGAGGGCCGCGGAGGCGGCGGCGAGGGCGGCCCAGAGGCCGAGGGTGCGGATGGAGGGCAAGGCGACCGACGGAGGCTGCCCGCGCGGGAGGTCGGGCGTGAGGCGCGCTATAGCGCAATATTGGCCCTGTCACGGCAACGTTTCTTCACGGCGGCCCCGCGCCGCGATCAGGGCTCCCGCGCCACGGCGGAGCCGGCGGCGTCGCGTTTCCCCCGGGCGGACGCGACATCCGAACGGCGTCCGGCAAGCCAATCCCGATCGGCCTCCAGGCGCGCCCGGGCACCGGAGCGCATGCCCCGGACCTCCGCGGGCTGCCGAGCCCCGCGGCGGCGGCGATCACGCCTCAGGCCGACAGCGCAGCCGGGAAGCGAGTCTCGTCTTTGGGGCAGGTCCGGCGTCAAAACCGACCCGACAGCGGCCGCGGCGCAGATCCGTCGAAGCTCCGGGGAGGGCCGATCGGCCGGGGGCAGGTTGCGGCTGCACCCGTCTCTCGCCGGCGCGGACACGGATTGGTGGCCGAGGCGGAGCGGCACGTCCGCCGCGCGCTGGAGCGGGTCGGCGCGTTCCGCGATGGTCGCATCATCGGCGGCGACCGCGTCGGCGGCCCGGGCCATCGCCGGCCCCATCATCGCGGGAACCTTCCGGAGGGCCGTGCGCCGTCGCGACCGGTTCCTGGCCGTCGCCGAGATCTCGGACGATCCGCCCTCTCCCACCCCCGCCCGCGTCCCGCGGTCCAGGCCCGCGGCTACCAGGCCTCGGACGCCGGGTCTGGACGATCGGTCCGGGCCGGCCTTCGCGAGCCGCGCGGGGCTTCGAAGCACCGTCAGATCACCGGCTCGCCGTCGCGGCAGGCGGTGGTGCCGGGCGGCGCGTGGGCGCGGAAGAAGGCGGCGAGGTTCGAGAGCCCCGCGGCGCGCGGGTCGCTCGCCCGCCAGACCAGCGCGATGGTCCGCCCCGGCCCGTCGACGTCGAAGGTCCGGATCACGGTCAGCCCCGTCGGATCGGGACCGGCGGGCACAGCGAGGGCCGGGAGCAGCGTGTATCCCGCACCGGCCGCCACCATCGAGCGCAGGGTCTCCAGGCTCGTGGCGTGCCGCCCGACCGAAGAGCCTGCGCCGCAGGCCGCGATCGCCTGGTCGCGCAGGCAATTGCCCTCGTCGAGGAGCAGCAGGTCGGGACCGGCGATCTCGGTCGCCGAGAGCGCGCCGCCGCGGGCCAGCGCGTGCTCGGCCGGACAGGCGAGCCAGAAGGGCTCGACGAAGAGGGGCGAGACGGCGAGCCCGTGCAGCGGCAGCGGCAGGGAGACCAGAGCCGCGTCGATGCGGCCGTCGCGCAGGCCGTCGACGATCTCGGCGGTGCGCGACTCCGACAGCGAGAGCATCAGCGACGGGTACTCCTCGCGCAGCGGCCGCAGGACCAGCGGGAAGAAATACGGACCCAGCGTCTGGATCGCCGCCAGAACCAGACGTCCCGTGAGCGGGGAACCGCGCCCCTCGCTGGCGAACGCGAGCAGACGCTGCGCCTCCGCGAGGACCACCCGCGCCTGCCGGACGATCACCTGTCCGGCTTCGGTGAGCAGGACCCGCCGGTTCGACCGCTCGAACAACGTCAGGCCGAGGGCGGTTTCCAGCTTGCGGACTTGAACGCTGAGGGTGGGCTGGCTGACGTTGCAGCGCTCGGCCGCCCGGCCGAAATGCCCCTCGTCGGCGACGGCCACGACATATTCCAGATCGCGGAGCGAGAGGCCTGCCAGATTCATAGGCCGCGCCTATCACACTCTTTGCAACGATGCATTTGCCTCATGGTCATGCCGGGGTCATAACCCCTAACCAGACAGTTTCCAGGTTGGCTTCGCGAACGTGAGCGAGCCTTCGCCCCACGGAGAGACGCCGCGCATGAGCGATCAACGCCCGATTTTGACCACCCGCCAGGGCCATCCGGTCCGCGACAACCAGAGCACCCGCACGGTCGGAGAGCGCGGCCCCGCGACCCTCGAGAACTACCAGTTCATCGAGAAGATCACCCATTTCGACCGCGAGCGCATCCCCGAGCGGGTCGTCCACGCCCGCGGCGCCGGCGCCCACGGCTATTTCGAAGCCTATGGCAAGATCGGCGACGAGCCGGCTTCCAAGTACACCCGCGCCCGCGTGCTGACCGAGACCGGCGTGAAGACGCCGATGTTCGTGCGCTTCTCCACCGTGGCCGGCGCCAAGGAGAGCCCGGAGACCGAGCGCGACCCGCGCGGCTTCGCGGTGAAGTTCAAGACCGTCGACGGCAACTGGGACCTCGTGGGCAACAACCTCAAGGTCTTCTTCATCCGCGACGCGATCAAGTTCCCCGACATGATCCACGCGTTCAAGCCGGACCCGGTGACCAACCGCCAGGAGGCATGGCGCTTCTTCGACTTCGTGTCCCAGCACCCCGAGTCGATCCACATGGTGACGCATCTCAAGTCGCCCTGGGGCATCCCGGCCAATTACCGGGAGATGGAAGGCTCCGGCGTCAACACCTACAAGCTGGTCAACGACCAGGGCGAGGCCGTGCTCTGCAAGTTTCACTGGATCCCGAAGCAGGGCGTCCGGAACCTGACCTCGGCCCAGGCCGCCGAGATCCAGGGCAAGGACGTGGGCCACGCGACCCGCGACCTCTACGACAACATCAAGGCCGGCAACTTCCCCGAGTGGGAATTCGCCGTGCAGATCATGCCGGACGGCCCGAACGACCATCTCTCGTTCGATCCGCTGGACGACACGAAGCTGTGGCCGGTCGACCAGTTCCCGCTTCTGCCGTGCGGCCGCATGGTGCTGGACCGGGTGCCGGACAACTTCTTCGCCGAGGTCGAGCAGTCGGCCTTCGGAACCGGCGTCCTGGTCGACGGTGTCGACTTCTCGGACGACAAGATGCTGCAGGGCCGGACGCTGTCCTACTCGGATACCCAGCGCTATCGGGTGGGTGCCAACTACCTGCAGCTGCCGATCAACGCGCCGCAGCCCGGCGTGAAGGTCTACTCGAACCAGCGGGACGGCCAGATGACCTACGCGGTCGACGGGACCGGTCCGAACAAGCACATCAACTACGAGCCCTCGACGCTTGCGGAGGGCCTGCGCGAGGCCCCGAAGCCGGCCCGGGACTACCACCAGCCGGTGGAGGGCAATCTCGGCCGCTACCAGACCTCGCGTACCCAGGACGACTACACGCAGGCCGGCGTCCGCTACCGCTCGTTTCAGGATTGGGAGCGCGAGGACCTGATCGCCAATCTCGTGGGCGACATGAAGCAGTGCCCGGAAGCCATCCAGCTGCGCATGGTCTGGCACTTCTGGCACGCCGACGCGGATTACGGCCGTCGCGTCGCCGAGGGCGCGGGCATCGATCTGGAGAAGGCGAAGGCCCTGCCGCCGCTGCCGGGCCGCGCGGCCCCGGGCAAGCGCCTGCTGGCCGAGACCTACACGGACGGCTCGCAGGCCCATCGGGTCGCGGCGGAGTAAGTTTGTTCTCCGCACCTCTCTTGGCCTGACAGACGACAGGCCCCGCGGATGGAAATCCGCGGGGCCTTTTCCGTGGACCCGGCGTCCTCGCGACGGGCGGTCGCCGGGATTTTCGGGAGGATGCGCGATGCCCGCTCAAGGGCAGGGGCGTCGAACGTAGCCCTGGCCGACCTCGGTCCGGCTCGCCGGATGGTAGGTCTCGAACCGGCGCGCGCAGGCCGCGAGGAGCTCTCGTCGAGGGTGTCTTCTTCGCGTTGCGTGAATCCCGCCGCAAGGGGCTCCACGTCTTGATGGTGCCGGCATCGCGGTCATGTCGGCCGGCTGCGGCACCAATACTCCGCGTATTTCGAGGCGGCGCAGCGTCGCTCAGGATGCCGCTCCGGAACGGCCATGTCGGAAGTCGGGAGGTCGCCCCTCGGATCGCGCCGCGAGGGCAGCCGTCCGGGCGCGCGACGATCAGGAGCCGCTTGCGGAGCTCGATGTCTGGAGCGCACTCCGCGGCTGAGGGCCGGACGCGCGCAGGTCCGGCGCCACGGCGCTGACCTTGCGGTCGCGGCCGGCGGCGAGGCCGAACAGGATCGCGGCAATCGCGATGCCCACGAACAGGGTGCCGGGCACAGCCCAGCCCCCCGTGGCCTCATGGGCGAGGCCGAACGCCAGGGGCCCGAGGCAGGCGCCCGCATAGCCGATGCCCTGCGCCATGGCCGACAGGCCCGCGGCGCTCGCGGCATCCGCCGCGCGGAGCACGATCAGGGTGAGCCCGAGGCCGAAACAGCCGCCGATGCCGAAGCCCAGCGCGCAGGCGGCCGGGATCCGCACGGAATCCGCCCCGAAGGCCAGGACCAGGAAGGCGGCCGCGGTCAGGCTCGCGATCGCGACGATCCACCCCCGCTGGTCGCGGGCGCGGGCGGCCAGCATCGCCGTCAGGAGGGCGCCGGGCGCCTGGACCAGCGTGGTGAGCGACGCGTAGAGACCGGCCTCCAGCGGCGACAGGCCGCGTCCCTGGAGCAGCAGGGGCAGCCAGCCGAACAGGATGTAGGCGAGCGCCGATTGCAGGCCCATGAAGCCCGTCACCCACCAGGCCAGGGGATTGCGCAGCAGCCGCCCCGCCGAGGGCGCCGCGCTCGCACGGGTCCGGCGGGCGAACGGGATCCAGAGGAAGGCGGAGACCAGCGCCGGCAGCGCCCAGATCGCCAGGGCGGACGGCCATCCGCCCCCGAGGGCACGCTCGACCGGCACCGACGCGCCAGCCCCGGCGGCGGCGCCGAGGCAGAGCGTCATGGTGTAGAGCCCGGTCATCAGACCGCCGCTGGCGGCGAAGTCGCGCTTCACCAGGGCGGGCAACAGGACGTTGTCGAGCCCGATGCCGATGGCGGCGAGCGCCGTTCCGGCGAAGAGCGGGATCAGGCCGCCGAGGCCGCGCAGCGCCAGGCCGGCGGCCAGGATGGTAGAGCCCAGGAGCACCGCGAGATCAGGGCCGATCCGCCGGATCAGCGGGGCGGCCAGGGCGCAGGCGATGCCGAGGCACAGGACCGGCAGGGTCGTGAGGATGGCAGCCCCGCCAGCGCCGAGACCGGTCCCGTCCCGGATCGTCGCCAGCAGTGGGCCGACCGAACTCAACGCCGGGCGCAGGTTGAACGCGACCAGCATCAGCGCGAGGGCGAGGAGGATCCGGCGGGGACCGTCCGGTTCCGTGCTCATGCCCGGCGTCCCGCGCGCAGGGCCCCGGCGAGACAGGCGACAAGCATCAGCGCGAAGGCGGCGTCGCCGAACCGGCCGTACAGGGTGCCGCCGACGATGCGGGCCGGCAGGTCGGCATCGAGCCAGGTCTCCTGATCGAGCGGCGTGCGGGCGACGATCCGGCCATGCGGATCGATCACCGCGGAGATCCCGGTATTGGCGTCCCGGACCAGGGGCAGCCCCTCCTCGACGGCGCGCAGGCGCGCCTGCGCCAGATGCTGGCGCGGGCCGGGGGTGTCGCCGAACCACGCGTCGTTGGTGACGTTCAGGATCAGCCCGGGCGGCCGATCCGACGGCGCGCCGTGGCCCGCCGGCAGGATCGCGCCGGGGAAGATCGCCTCGTAGCAGATCGTGGCCGCCACCGGCGGCAGGCCGGGGACCGACAGGATCCGCTGCGCCGCGAGCGCCCCCGCCGAGAAGCCACCCGGGATCGCCACGAACTGGCGCAGGCCCAGCGCCCGCAACGCGGCATCGAGGGGCGCGGGCAGGTACTCGCCGAACGGGACGAGGTGGACCTTGTCGTAGCTGTCGGAGATCGCCCCGTCGGGACCGATCACCAGGACGGCGTTGAAGTAGCGCAGGCGTTCGCCGGGCAGCGGCTCCTCGGCCCGGGCCGCGCCGGTGATCAGGTGCTGACCCGGCTTGAGGCCGGCCGCGACCTTCGCGAGGGCGTCGGGATCGCGCTGGATCAGGAACGGGAAGGCGGATTCGGGCCAGACGATGTGGGTCGGCTCCGGCTCGCCGGCCTCCGCCGGGCGCTGGCTCAGCTCGATATAGCGGTCGACGATGTCGGCGCGGTTCTCGGGCCTGAACTTGGCGTCCTGCGGCAGGTTCGGCTGCACGAGGCGCAGCCGGACGCCCGCCACCACCGGATCGGGCGGCCCGAGACGGACGGCACCGTAGAGGGCCATGCCGATCAGGACGATCGCCGCCGCGGCGCTCGGCCCGAATCGGCTGCGCGGGTGGGAACCGGTGGCCAGCGTCGCCGGGGCCGCGCAGATCAGCACCGCCAGCACGGTGAGACCGTAAAGGCCGATCTCGGCAGCCCATTGCATCAGCCAGAGGTTCTGGGCGAGCGCCATGCCCAGCGTGTTCCACGGGAAGCCCGTGAACAGGTGGCCACGCAACCAGTCCGCGCCCCCGACTCCGAAGGCGAGGGCGGCGATCCGCGCCGGTCCGCGGCGCCAGATCAAGCCGGCAGCGCCGAATCCGGCCCCGTAGAACAGGCCGAGCCCGAAGGGCAGGCCGATCACGCCGAGCGGCAATGCCCAGAGGAACGCGTCGGCCTCGACCAGGAAGGCCTGGCCCAGCCACCACAGGCCCGCGGTGAGATAGCCGAAGCCCCAGGCCCAGCCGATCAGGAAGCACGGCCAGAACCGCCGCGCGGCGGACCGGTCGGCCGCGGCCCCGTCCAGGAGCCAGGTTGCCGCCGACAGGGACACGGCGAGCGCCGGAAGCACGCCGTAGGGCGGCATCGCCAGAGCCGCGACGGCGCCTACGAGCCACGCAAGCCCGAGGCGGCGCCAACCGGCCAGGCGCATGATCCCCCGGACGAATCCGGGCGCCGGGGCGTTCAGTTCGATGCCCGATGCCGGTGCAGTCCGGGCGTACCCCTCCGCCGCGCGCGTCACGCCTGGACCGTCACGGATGGGACGTCTCGGGGGCCGGCGGGCTGGAGGGCGGGGGCAGGGCAAGGGGAACGACATTCCCGATCCGCGTGGCGCCCTTATGGAAGCGCAACCGCTTCAGGCGCCGCGGATCGGCATCCAGAACCTCGAATTCGAGGTCGCCGGGACCAGCGATCAGCTCTCCGCGCGAGGGGACGCGTCCGGCCAGCGTCACGATCATGCCGCCCAGGGTGTCGATCTCCTCGGCCATCTCGCCGACCGCCGCCACCAGATCCACGCCGGTCGCCTCGGAGACCTCGGCCAGCGGCGTGCGGGCATCGGCCACGAAGACATCGCCCTCGCCGTCGACGCGCTGGACGTGCTTGTCCTCCGCGACGTCGTGCTCGTCCTCGATATCGCCGACCACAACCTCGATCAGGTCCTCGATGGAGATCAGCCCGTCGGTGCCGCCATACTCGTCGATGACCAGCGCCATGTGGGTGCGGGTGGCCTGCATCCGAACCAGCAGGTCGATGGCCGGCATGGAAGGGGGCACGAACAGAACCGGCCGCTGGATGCGCGCCGCCGCCAGGGTCGTCGTCAGGTCGACCTTGCCGAGGTCGAGGCCGCGCGGGACCCGGGGGACCGCCCGGCGGATCCGCGGGGGCGGGGGCGGGGGCTCGCCGGCCTCGGCCTCGACGGCCGTTGCCGGGGGCTTCGCCGTCGCCGCGACGCTGCGCCGCGACGGCTCGGCCTTCGCGGCGATGTGGTCCACGAGGTCGCGGATATGGACCATGCCCCGGGGGTCGTCGAGGGTCTCGCCGTAGACCGGCAGGCGCGAATGTCCGGCCGTGCGGAACAGCTTGAGCAGTTCGCCGAGGCTCGTCTCAGTGGAGACCGCCATGATATCGGCCCGGGGGACCATCACGTCGTCGACGCGCACCTTGTGCAAGCCGAGGACGTTCTTGAGCATCACGCGCTCGAGCGGGGTGAGGCCGCTCTCGCCGGCATCCGGCTCCGCCAGCGCCTCCTCCAGCCCCTCGCGCAGCGAATCGCGCGGCTTGAGGTGGAGCGCCTGGAGAAGGCGGTCGTACCAGGGCTCCCGGTTCTGGGATTCACCCTCGGTGGAACTGGGCGCGGCCAGGGCCGCGCCGCGACTTCGATCGTTGCTCATGTCTCTCGGGTCTGGGGTCGCTCGGGCGTCGCGCGCTCAGGCATAGGGGTCCGGAATGCCGAGGATCGCGAGCGCCGCGACCTCGAGGGCCTCCATGGCATCGGCTTCGGCCTCGCCGGTCTCGTGGTCCTGACCGAGACAATGCAGGGTGCCATGGACGAGGAGGTGGGCGAGATGATTCTGGAGCGGCTTCGACTGCTCCGCACTTTCGCGCACCAGGGTCTCGTACGCAAGGACCACATCGCCGAGCGGACGCGCGGTCCCGGCATGACGCGGTTGCGGGGCCGCCGGAAAGGACAGCACGTTGGTGGGCTTGTCCCTGCCGCGCCAAGTCCGGTTGAGTTCCTGCACGGCGGCATCGTCCGTCAGCAGGACGCTGACCTCGACGGGGCCGTCCGGTTTCTCGGGGGCGACCGCGAGCCCGGCCTCGACGGCGCGCGTGACGAGCGATTCGATGTCGGGGACGGCGCCGTCCCAGCGCGCATCCTCGACGGCGAGGTCGATTGCGTTCGGCATGGTCACGCCAGCGGCCGGCGCCGCGGGTTCGGGTTGCGGTCGGCCTCGTCCACGCCGTGGGCGGCGCGCTCGTAGGCGGTGACGATCCGGCGCACGAGGTCGTGGCGCACCACGTCCACGTCCTTGAACGTCACCCGCCCGATTCCCTCGACGCCGTCCAGCACCTTCACCGCCTCCACCAGGCCCGACTTCTGGCCCGGCGGCAGGTCGATCTGGCTGGGATCGCCGGTGATGATCATGCGCGAACCCTCGCCGAGCCGGGTGAGGAACATCTTCATCTGCATGGAGGTGGTGTTCTGCGCCTCGTCGAGGAGCACCACGGCGTTGGTCAGGGTACGCCCGCGCATGAAGGCCAGCGGCGCGATCTCGATCGTCCCGGTCTGCAACCCGCGGTCGACATGGCGCGCCTCCATGAAATCGTAGAGGGCGTCGTAGATCGGGCGCAGGTACGGATCCACCTTCTCGCGCATGTCGCCGGGCAGGAAGCCCAGGCGCTCGCCGGCCTCGACCGCCGGGCGCGACAGGATCAGGCGCTCGGCATGACCCTGCTCCAGCAGGGATACCGCGTGGCCGACCGCGAGCCAGGTCTTGCCCGTCCCGGCCGGACCCTCGGCGAAGACCAGCTCGTTGGTTCGCAGAAGCTTGATGTAGGCGTCCTGCGCCGGGTTGCGCGCCCGCACCGCCCCGCGCTTGCGGGTGGCGATCTGCTCGAAATGCGGCTTGTCGGCCTCGGCCGTGATCGCCTCGGCCGGGAACAGGGTCGCCTGCGCGGAAGCCTCGCGGATGGCGCCGTCCACATCCCCCAAGGTCAGCGTGCTGCCGCCGGTGCGCACCCGGGCATAGAGCTTCTGGAACACCCGGCGGGCGGTCTCCGTCGCCGCGGGCGTCCCTTTGATCACGAGATGATTGCCGAGGGCGGTCGCGGTGACGTCGAGCCGCCGCTCGAGGTGGGCCACGTTCTGGTCGTAGAGACCGAAGACGAGGCTCGCGAGGCGGTTGTCGTCGAAGGTCAGCTGGACCTCGACCGGCTCGTCCGAAGCCGCCGGCCGCGTCGCTGGACCGCGTCCCTTGAGAGCGCCCCGCGCGCCCGCCCCGTCCGAAGCGCTCAAGCCGTCATCCTCGTCCATCCTCAGGCGGCCGCGGCCGCGGAGATCAGCTGTCCGAACAGGCTGTTGGTGCCCGCCTCGGTGATCCGAACCGGAACCACCGTTCCAATATGGTGGGCCGCGGCGTCGAACTGGACGGCGAGCAGGTGCGGCGTCTTGCCCGCGACCTGGCCGGGACGCCGACCGGGCTTTTCCACCAGGACGTCGAAGACCCGGCCCGCGGCGGCCCGCTGGTAGGCGTGGCGCTGGCCGTCGAGGAGCGCCTGCAGCTCGGCGAGCCGCGCCGCCATCACGGGTTCGGGCACCTGATCGCCGCGGTCGGCCGCCGGGGTCCCGGGGCGGGGGCTGTACTTGAACGAGTACGCGCTCTCGAAGCCGACTTCGCGCACGAGCCGCAGGGTCTCGGCGAAATCCGCGTCGGTCTCGCCCGGGAAGCCGACGATGAAATCCGACGACAGGGCGATGTCGGGCCGCGCCGCGCGGACGCGGTCGATCAGGCGCCGGTACTGGTCCCCGGTATGCTTCCGGTTCATGGCGGCGAGGATCCGGTCCGCGCCCGACTGCACGGGCAGGTGCAGGTAGGGCATCAGGGCGGGGACCTCCGCATGGGCGCGGATCAGCGCGTCGTCGAAATCGTTCGGGTGGCTCGTGGTGTAGCGGATCCGGACGATGCCCGGGATCCGCGCCACCGCCCGGACCAGCTCGGCGAGGCCCGCCGGCGTGCCATCGGCGCCGACGCCGTGATAGGCGTTGACGTTCTGACCGATCAGCGTGACCTCGCGCACGCCCCCTTCGGCGAGCCGCTCGGCCTCGGCCAGGACCGCCGCCACCGGGCGCGAGACCTCGGCGCCGCGGGTATAGGGGACCACGCAGAAGGCGCAGAACTTGTCGCAGCCCTCCTGAACCGTGAGGAAGGCCGACGCCCCGACGGCCCGGCGCCGGGGCAGGTGATCGAACTTGTCGTCGATGGGGAACTCGGTATCGACCACGCGCCGCTCCCGGGAGCGGGCCAGCAGATCCGGCAGGCGGTGATAGCTCTGCGGGCCGACCACCACGTCGACCGCGGGCTGCCGGGCCTGGATCTCGGCGCCCTCGGCCTGGGCGACGCAGCCGGCCACCACGATGCGGGTGTCGAGCCCCTGGGCAAGCCGCTCACCCTTCAGGACGCGCAGGCGGCCGAGTTCGGAGTAGACCTTCTCGGCGGCCTTCTCGCGGATGTGGCAGGTGTTGAGGACGACCACGTCGGCCTCCTCGACCGAATCGGTCGCAGCGTAGCCCTCGGCCTCCAGGACGTCGGCCATGCGGGCCGCGTCGTAGGCGTTCATCTGGCAGCCGTAGGATTTGACGTAGGCCTTCTTCAACGCGCGCCGTCCCGTGCCAATCCGCTCGAACCCCGTGCCCACCCCGCGGGCCGGCCGGCGCGCGGCCTGTAGCACGGATCGCGCGGGCCGTCGCGGCGCCCGGAACGCGACCGGCCGCCCGTGGGCGGCCGGCATTGGGGGCAAAGGCGCTTCGGTCGCTTCAGTGGGCGGCCGGCGCCGCAGCGGGGACGTCGATGACCATCTGCTGGAAGAACGGCACGTAGGCCTGAAGCATCACGAACAGGCCGACCAGGCAGGCGAGGGCGATCGAGTGCCAGAACACGAAGCGCAGGATCTTGCCCTCCTGGCCGAAATAGCCGGTCGCCGTGGAGGCGACGACGATCGACTGGGCGTCGATCATCTTGCCCATCACGCCGCCCGACGAGTTCGCCGCCGCCATCAGCACGCCGGGGAGGCCGAGCTGCTCGGAGGTGATCCGCTGCAGGCCGCCGAACAGGACGTTCGAGGCCGTGTCCGAACCCGTGAGCGCCACGCCGAGCCAGCCGAGCAGCGTCCCGAAGAACGGGTAGAGGATGCCGGTCCCCGCGAAGGCGAGGCCGAGCGTGGCGTCGACGCCCGCGTAGCGGGTGAGGACGCCGAGCGCGAGCATCGCCGCGATGGTGACCAGCGAGAACCGGAGCGCCCAGATCGTCTCGAGATAAGCCGTCACGAGGCGCAGCGGCGAGAACCGCATGATCAGGCCGGAGATGAGCGCTGCGATGAGCACCCCCGTCCCGGTGAAGGACATGTAGGTGAACAGGAACACCGCGCCCTCGGGCGCCGGCTTCGGCACCACCGGCGGCACCTTCATGATCATGTTGTGCAGGCCGGGCACCTCGTACTTCCAGGTGAAGAGCGGGTTGACGATGCCCTTGAACCAGCCGGTTCCCCAGATCGCCACGATGATCGAGAGGATGATCCACGGCAGCCAGGCCATCAGGATCTCGCCCTGCGAGGCGGTGCGCGCCCCGGTATGGACCGGGGGCGTGCCCGGGACGCCGGCGCCGACCGCCACCGGGCGCGGGCCCGCCACGGCGAGCGACGGGTCGTGCCCGCGCAGGGCCGGCGACGTCCAGATCTCGCGAGGCTGCCAGACCTTCAGGAACAGAACGAGGGCGAGCATCGAGGCCAGGGAGGCGCCGATGTCGACGATCCAGGGATTGACGTAGTTCGAGATCAGGAACTGCGCGACCGCGAAGGACGCGCCGCAGACCAGGATCGGCGGCCAGACCCGGATCATGCCGCGGAAGCCCGCAAACACCCAGATCAGCCAGAACGGCACGATCAGCGAAAACAGCGGCAGCTGCCGGCCGATCATCGCGCCGAGGATCTCCGGCGGGTAGCCGGTCACCGAGGCGAGGCCCTGGATCGGCGCGCCGAGCGCCCCGAAGGCGACGGGCGCGGTGTTGGCGATCAGCGACAGGCCCGAGGCGGCCAGCGGCGAGAAGCCGAGGCCGATCAGGATCGCGCCGGTGACGGCGACCGGGGTGCCGAACCCGCCCGCGCCCTCGAAGAAGGCGCCGAAGGCGAAAGCCACCAGGAGCAGCTGCAACCGCCGGTCGGCGGTGATGCCCGCAACCGATTGCTGGAGCACCGAGAACCAGCCCTTCTCCACCGTGAGCCGGTAGAGGAAGATGACGTTGAGGATGATCCAGCCGATCGGGAAGAAGCCGGTGACCATCCCGAGGATCGCCGCCCGGGTGGCGAGCCCCGTGGGCATGCCGAAGCCGACGATGGCCACCAGCAAGGCGAGGCCGAGGGCGATGACGGCCGCGAGATGGGCTTTCACGCGCCCGCTGGCGATCATGGCGAGCAGTGCGATGACGGGCACTGAGGCGGCGATCGTCGAGAGCCAGGCGCTCCCGAACGGATCGTAAACCTGATTCCAGGTTTGCAACGGGCGTCCTCCAATGGTCCCGACTGATACGGGTTCCGGCCTAGCTAGCAGAGCGCTCCGGAGCGCTCAACGGAGGTGAATCATGTATTTTCCGCCAAGTCCGCCGAAATGTACGCAGGCTCGTCTCGAGGTCTCGCGGCGGCGATGAAGACCTTGTCGATCCTGCGGGCCGCGAAGAGGCGCGGAACCGCCGCGGCCTCAGGATTGCGGGTCGCAAGCATTCATCCGATCTTCATCCCATCACCATAGACAACAGGCCGTCGATCTCGAACCTGGACGCCGCCGTCATGGATATTTTTGGCAAGAAACCAAGATTGTTTCCGCTAAACACGGCCGCATCATTGTCTTTCGCTACGATATTGATTGCCAGTACCGCAACGTCGGCCACTGAGAACCGTAGAATGCCGACCGACGATCTGAACGTCTATGCCGGCAAGAGGGGCTCGGACAAAATCGGGGGCGTCGACATCCTGCGCCATCCGAAGTTCCTGAATGCAACCCGCGCGGCCGTCGCGGATCCGGTCGCCCAGGCGTGGATACAGGGACGGAGGGTGCCTCAGAACGACCCGTTCATCTCCAGGATCGGAGACTACGTGATCGTCTCCGGTTGCGAGACGCATGGCTGCGGCCCGCATCAATGGGCGGTCTACATCACGCCGGACGGATCGCGCGTGAAGGCGTGCTATTTTGATGAGGGGCGGGACGCGAGGCACGCAGTCTGGTCCGCGCCGAATGGCGTCGTCCGCCTCGGATCCCCGCATTGCGAAGCCGGTAAGGACGACAGCGGCATCGAACTGGCGATGCCGCGCCCACAGCGGTCGTGAGGGCGGACCCGGCGTCCGCTACCGGGGAGGAGGCCGGGTTCGGTGGCGCGCGCGATCGGGACGCTCTCCCAGTCGCGCGCCCGCGGGACACGTCGCTCCTTACAGCCGAAGATGAGTTCGATTCCGATCCGTCGATCGGCCGGCCCGCACGGAGACGGCCCGTCGGTCAGACGGCCGCGACCTCCGGCTCGCGGAGGCCGACCTCGGGGGACGCCGGCCGCGCGGCCGCCGAAGCGCCGCTGTCCTCACGCCCGGTGACGGCGCCCCGCAGGGCGGCTCGAACCGCGGCCTCCGCGACCGCCGTGACGGCCTTCCGGTCGGTGCCCGCCTCAAAGGCGATCGGCGCGCACCAGGTCACATGCACGTCGATCGGGCCGCCCTGCACGAAGGCGGCGAGGTGCGGGGCCAGGTCCATGTCGCCGTACCAGGCGATCTCGGCGCGTTCGGAGCGCACCACCGGCAGGCCGTTGCGCCGGGGATAGGCGATGGCGAGGGGCTGGAGGCGGACGCGGCCGTGCTCGGCCTCTCCCTGCAGCGCCGCACGCGCGGCGCCGACCAGCGAAGAGCGGAACGGCAGGAGCCGGGTGCCGTCGCCGGTGGTGCCTTCCGCGAACAGCACGACCAGCTCGCCCTCGGCCAGACGTCGCCCCATCGCGGCGCTGACCGTGGCGGTCGCCCCGCGCCGTTGCCGGTCGATGAAGATCGTGCGGTGCAGCCCGGCGAGGGCCCCGATCACCGGCCAGCCGGCGATCTCCGATTTCGCCACGAAGGAGAGCGGGCGCAGCGCGCCGATGACGATGATGTCGAGCCAGGAGACGTGGTTGGCCAGCACCAGAGCCGCCTCGCACGGACCGGGCGGTGTGCCGCTCTGCGTCACCTGCACCCCGAACAGGCGCAGGAAAAGGCGGTGGAACAGGAGCGGTGCCAGGGTGGCGCGCCGGCCGAGCAGCCGCAGCGCGACCCAGTGCGGCGGACCGAGGATCGCGAGGGCGAGCGCCAGGGCCGCGACCCGACACGCGACGCCGAACCGGCTCACGGCGTCACAGATCGGCGCTCATCGTCAGCGCGGTCGCCCGGCTGCCGTCGGCCTTGAGATAGTAGCCCGTGCGCGCGCCCACCTGGCGGAAGCCGTGACGGGCATAGAGGCGCAGCGCCGGGGCGTTGCCCTCGTCGACCTCCAGATGCACCCGGGCGGCCCCCGCCGATGCGAGGCCCGACAGGTGCTCGCGCAGGAGCCGCCGGCTGTGGCCGCCGCCACGGAGCGCGGGCGACAGCACGACCGTCAGGATCTCGGCCTCGTCGGCCGCCCGACGCGAGAGCACGAAGCCCTGGAGCGCCCCGGCCCGCCACAAGCCGTGCGCCTGCGTCGAGCGCTCGCAGAGCATCCGCTCGAATTCGTGCGCCTCCCAGGGGCGCGCGAAGGCGGTGGCGTGCAGGCGGGCGAGGGTCGGGGCCTGCGCGGCATCGGTGAGCGGCGCGACGTAGGGCTCGGGGGTCAGCGCGTCCCACCACGCGAACCACCAATCGAAGGGCCAGAAGGGCAGGGGACGCGTCATCGCCGGGCGATCCGCGCTTGGTCCTGGGGCCGCGCATCGGGGCCGCGCAGGTAGATGGGACGGGGCAGGGCCTCGGCCGGATCGGCCAGAAATCCGAGGGATGCCACGGAGGCGATGTCGGGTCCGGTGACGCTGGCGATCTGCGCGCGCTCCCCGCGCGCGGCCAGCGCCGCCGCCAGCAGCGGAGCGCCCGAGCCGGCGATCGCCACCGGACCGCGGCCCACCAGGCGCTCGGCCGCCGTCTCGACCGCCAGGTGCGCCGGCGCGATGCCGTCGCCGGGGCCCAGGGCGTGGATGTAGATCGCGCCGTGCCGGGCATCGATCGCCGCCGCGATCGATCCCTCGACGGTATCGGCCAACAGGGAGCTGAGCAGCGCCGAGAGGGTGCCGACGCCGACCACGGGCTTGCCGGTGGCCAGCCCGATGGCGCGGGCCGCCGAGAGACCGACGCGCAGGCCGGTATAGCTGCCGGGCCCGACCGTCACGGCGATGCGGTCGATCGCCTCGAAACCGCCGGCCACGCGGGCGACCACCCGCTCGATCAGGGGCAGCAGGGCTTCGGCATGGCCGCGCGCCATCGGAAGCGACTCGGTCGAGAGGGGCGCCTCGGCATCCTCGTCCGCGACGCAGGCGGCGCAGGTCTCCAGCGCTGTGTCGATGGCAAGAATACGCACGCTCACTCCCGCGGCCGGTCCGGGCCGCCGTCGCTTCCCTCCGGCCGTGGGCGGCACGAAGAGTCGCCAGCGATAGAGCAAATCCGCCGCTTCGTCAGCGCCAGGGCGTACCGGCCGCGCGCATCATGCACGGGGTGTTGCCGGGTTGCGCCGGTCCGACCGACCGCCGGCCCGGAGGCCGGCGATCCCGCAGCGAGAAGAAGCGACGCCCGGATGGGCGTCAGATCGCCTGGACCTCGCGCACCTCCGGAAGGAAGTGCTTGAAGAGGTTCTGCACGCCGTGCCGCAGCGTCGCGGTCGAGGACGGGCAGCCCGAACAGGCCCCCTTCATCTCCAGATAGACGACGCCCTCCTTGTAGCCGCGGAAGGTGATGTCGCCGCCGTCGCCGGCCACGGCGGGCCGCACGCGGGTCTCGAGCAGGTCCTTGATGGTCACCACCGTGTCGTGGTCGGCCTCGTCGTAGAACTCGTCGCCGGGCTCGGCCTCGTCGTGGCCGCCCTCGGCCATCACGGGGGCGCCGGACTGGAAATGCTCCATGATCGCGCCGAGCACCGCGGGCTTGACCTGCGCCCAGTCGGAGCCGTCCCCGGCCTTGGTGACGGAGATGAAGTCGTGACCGAAATAGACGCCGGACACGCCTGGCACCGCGAACAAGGCCGCCGCGAGGGGCGAGCGGGTGGCGGCCTCGGCGTCCCGGGCCTCGAAGGTCGATTCGGACAGGACGACGCGCCCGGGGAGGAACTTCAGGGTCGCCGGGTTCGGCGTGGCTTCGGTCTGGATGAACATGGTGGTCTCACTCCGCTGCGCCGGTTCAAGGCCGGCCGGGACAGGCACCCTTACGGCGCTGCCTTCCATGTGGACCGGCGACCGGATTTTCTCAACCTGGGCCCGGGGTCCGCGGAGTGGACATTCCGCCCCGCGCGCGGGAGTGAGGTGCCGATTCGGAGTGAGAGGGAGCTGGCGGTGACCGTGACCGGGGATGAGACGTCCGTACAGGGCCTGATGAAGGACCTGCGCGAGACCCAGGCCAGGCTGGAGGCAGCCCAGGCCGAGGCGGCTACCCTCAAAGTCCTGCTTGCCCTGCGCGCGCACCAGTACGACCTGGCCTGGCAGGCCGGGCAGCGCGCCGCGGCCGAACTCGAAGCCGCGCGGTCCGGGGAGGTCGCCCGGAGGGCCGAGCGTGCGGAAGCCTGGGCCCGGGAGGCCGCCCTGACGCGCCAGCTCGACGGGGCACAGGCGAGCGCCGCCTCCCTGGAGGCCGTCGCCCGCGCTGACGCGCGTGCGGATGCCGTCCGGACCGTGCTCGGAGCGGTCCTCGCCAGCCTGCGCGCCTGGGGCCTGGACCGTCGCCGGTTCCGAGGCCTCATCGCTCAGGCCAGCCGCGAGGCGCCGGACGAGGGATCCGGTGCAGAGCGACATGCCGTCCTGCTGGCCGAGGCACGGCGCGTTCTGGGGCTGACCGAGTAAGCGGCTTTCGCGCCGTCGCTTCCCGCTTCGCCGGCACGGGATCCCCTGCGACGACAGACTTGGTCGCGGGGAGACGGCGTCGTCGGGGGCCTCTCTACGCCATCACCGCGTTCGCCGCGCTGACCGTAACTTGCCAAACTCAGCCCGCCACGCCGAGGGCAGGATTAACGACCCTTTAACCACGCTCTCCCATCGTCTCTCACGGGACGGACAGGAGATCAACGGCATGCAGATCAGCGAGCATCAGGTGCGCGAGTGCGCCTACTTCATCTGGGAGAACGAGGGCCGCGTGCACGGTCAGGCCGCGGCGCACTGGCTCCGCGCGGAACTCGCGCTGCGCGCCAACGCCACGCTGGCGGCCGGTGCCGCCATCCCGGCTCCGAAAGCCGCCGCGAAGGCGCCGGCGAAGGTCGCGGCGCCCAAGGCCATCGCTCAGAAGGCCGCTGCGCCGAAGGCCGCTGCACCCAAGCCTGCTGCCCCGAAGGCGGTGATTGCCAAGCCTGCGGCGCCGAAGGCCGTCCGGGCCTCCAAGGCCGCCGCGAACGCCACCCTGGCCGCGAAGGCGAAGCCCGCCCGCGCCCCGGCCTCCATGCACTGACACGCCCGCGCGCCAGCGCCAGGCTGACGTCCGAAGCCCGCTCCCCGACCGGGGGCGGGCTTCCGCCGTTCCAGTGGCTGCCGACGGAACAGGCCGCCCGCCACCCCTGTTGACGGGCCGGAAGCGGGCACCGTGCGCCGCGACGAGGCAGCCATGCGCGCGGTGATCTTCGACATCGACGGGACCCTGCTCGACAGCGTCGATCTGCACGCCCGGGCCTGGGTCGAGGCCTTCGCGCATTTCGGGGTCGAGACCGATCAGGCGCGGGTCCGAAGCCAGATCGGCAAGGGCGGCGACGAGCTGATGCCGGTCTTCCTGTCGCGGGATCGGATCGAGCGGGAGGGCGAGGCGATCGAGGCCTACCGCTCCGACCTGTTCAAGCGCAGCTATCTGCCGGAGGTGCGGCCGTTCCCGGGTGTCCGCCCCCTGTTCGAGCGGATCCGCTCGGAGGGCCTCACGATCGCGCTGGCCTCCTCGGGCAAGCGCCCGGAGGTCGAGCGCTATACGGATATCCTGAAGATCGGCGACCTCGTCGACGTATCAACCAGCTCGGACGACGCCGAGCGCTCGAAGCCGCATCCCGACATCTTCCAAGCCGCCCTGAAGAAGCTCGGCGCGACATCATCCGACACGATCCATGTGGTCGGCGATACGCCCTACGATGCCGAAGCCGCCGCGAAAGCGGGCTTGCGCTCCATCGGCCTGCTCTGCGGCGGCTTCCCGGAGGCCGACCTCTCCGCCGCCGGCTGCGTGGCGATCTTCCGAGACCCGCGTGATCTGCTGGACGGATTCGCGCGCTCACCCCTCGCCGCCCGCTGAGCGCCGGTCGGACACGGGGATCGAAGCCATCCACAGCTTTCGTCCGGGCTGTTGCAGCGCGGTGACTCAGACCGATGCCGGCTACGTAAATCGGCGAAAGGGGCTGGTGCGGCGCGGGGGAAAGGCGTAGCGAGCCGGCCGCCAATCTGGATCCTTTCGAAGGACGAGCGCCTCGCATGCCCCAGACCCATCAGGCCGAGCCGGCGGCGCGTTTCATCCCCGCGGCCAAGCCGCTGCCGGAGCAGATCGCCGACGCCATCGCGTGCCGGTCAACCCCGCTCAGCCACCTGTTGCGCCTGATGTCGGCGCTGCAGGCCGAGGGCGGAAACGAGGCACTCCGCCTGCGCCTGCGTGCCCGGATCGGGGCCCCGCTCGACGCCTGATCGGCCCGCGCCCGCCGCTCAATGGCGCCGATGGCGGCGTGGATGGCGGCGGGCCGCCTGCCGTACCGGCTCGGCCGCCTGGCTGAGACGTTTCATGCAGGCGTAGTAGATCTGCCGCCCGAGTTCTTCCAACTCCAGGCCACGGGGGTTGGGTGCCACGAAGACCTTCGCGCGGGCTTCAAGACGACACGCCGCATCCTCGGGACTGCGGATCGGGGGCTCGGCTCGGGCGGGGCTCCCAGCCAGCACGAGCCCGATCAGCGCCCAGGACGTCATCCATGCGGGACTGCGCGTTCTGGCCCGGAAACTCGGCATACGAACCGTGGTCCTCACTCCGACGAGACGCCGACATAGAGCATCTCGGTCGACAGTGAACCGTGTTCGGAATACGTGCCCGCCCGCAATCGCCCGGGGCGCCGGTCAGGGTACGATCCAGAGGCATCGCCCCGTGCCGGTGATCGTCATGCACTCATAGGGCGCACCACCGATCAGCGCCCGCTGCTCCACGGGACCGATCGTACTCCGGTCGACGCTGCGGCAGCCGGAATCGATGGCCGCGTTGCGGTCGGAGCCGGATGCCGCATCGACCCGGCGCGCCGCCAGCAGGGTATCGCAGGCGATCGCCGTTGCCTTGTCCTGTCCGAGGGCGGCTCCCGCCCACAGCATCGCGGGAACCAGCGCGAGGATCGTTCGGGGGCGCATCGCGCATTCTCGCCAATGGTGCGGACCGCTGGAAGACGGATGGCGGGCCTGAGCGTCTGGAACGCCACAGGCCAGGTTTTGGTTTCGCTGGACCCCTTGATCCCCTTGCGGTTCTGGTCGGCCGCAGCTTTGCAGAACCGCAGGGCCCAGTCTCAAAAGCCGCCCCGTGGAGACGCCTCGAAACGCGACGACGCCCGCCGAGGGGCGAGCGTCGTCCGGCTCAAACGGCCGGCTTCGCGGCCGCGCGCACTCAGCGCTTGACTTTGACGTTGGCCTTTCGGGCGGCGTACCGGGCGTCGCGCTGGGCCTTCTTGGCGGCCAGTTCGGCCGACTTGCGCTCCTGCGCGGCGGCGAGTTCCGCGGCTTCGCGGGCGAGTTGCGCCGCGAGTTCCGCCTCTTCGCGCTGACGCTTCTCCTCGGCGGCCTTCAGCTCGGCAGCGATGCGCGCAGCCTCGCGTTCGCGGGCCCGCTCCTCGCGCGCCTTGGCGATTTCGGCCCGGGCCTTGGCCTTGGCGATCATATCCGGATCGTCGGCCGGGGTCCGCGCCTTGAACTTGGCCAGAAGGGCAGCCTTGGCATTCTGCGAGTTCTGGCGGCGGTCGTCGAAGTTCCTGTAGTCGAATGCGCTCATCTGACCTTTCTCAGTTCGGTAGGTTGGGCGTCGGGCGGGGACATCCGGCGGGGCCGGAGAGGGACCTCAGTCTGCAGGCTCCGACGGCGTCCCCGGACTGCGGAACCGTGCCGATCCATCGGCTCACCGATGGTTCGACCTGAGCGCTCAGCCTGCGCCGCAGCGCTCAGGTCGAACCAAGCCTCGAAAAACGGAAAGCCCTTAACCGGAGCCTCATCCCGGATGCAATCGCGGCCGCACACCCAGCCGGCCGCCGGAGCGACAATCCGCGTCGTCTCCGTAAAAGTCTCGCCGGGCGATGCAGAAAAACATCAAGTTGTGGCCGGGCTGAACACGCCGCGGCAGGGGCGGCGGTGTCTGTGCTGCGGCGGCCAGAAATAGGTCGCCGCGCGAGCTGCGACAAGGCTACTGCGGCAGACCGGAACATCGCTTTGCGCGGCGAAAGCGGGCAGATGCCGAGCTCTAGGCTGAGCGGATGGCCCGCCCCAAGCAACGGCAGGGTTCCAACGGGCCGCTTATTCAGATTGATCAACCCAGGCCTGCGAATACGGCATCGGGAGCGGCACCAGGAGCCGAGGAACGGCGAGATCGGCTGACGAAGGGTGATGCGGTCGGGGGTGTTGCGCGACGTAACGCATTGGTTGCCGCATCGACGGCTGCCTAGAAAATAATCAATCCTGGCGCGGCAAAGCACGGTCCGCCGATCCTGGCGGCGTTGCACATCGGTTAGGCAGCCAACCCGATGCGGCATCGGCGTGGCGCGCGGCACAAGGCCTGCTAACGGCTCGTTCCGCCTGCCACGGACCGGCAAGAGGATTGCGATGACCGAAAGCTCGAGCCCGTTCGATCCGGAGACGTACGCGGCGGCGGCGGCGCCGCTCCTCGGCCTCACGCTCGATGCGACGTGGATCGCCTCCGTCACTGCCAATCTGCGCGTCCTGGCCGCAGCCGCCGCGGTGCTGCAGGACTTCCCGCTGCCCGACGAGGTCGACGCCGCTCCGAGGTTCGAGGCGTGAGCACCGACCGCCAGAGGGATGCGGCCTCGATCGCAGCCGCGGTCGCCGGGGGACGGACCAGTGCCCGGACCGTCGTCACCGAGGCCCTGGGCCGGATCGCGCGATGCGACGACCGGATCAATGCCTTCACCGATCTTGTCGCCACGCGGGCTCTGGCCCGGGCCGACGCCGTCGACGCGGCCCTCCGCGACGGTGAAACGGCGGGGCCGCTCGCCGGCGTCCCCTTCGCGGTGAAGAACCTGATCGACATCGCGGGCCTGCCCACCCGGGCCGGCTCCAAGATCAATCGGGACCGCCCCCCGGCCGCGCGGGACGGGACCCTTGTGCGCCGCCTCGAAGCGGCCGGGGCGATCCTGATCGGCGCCCTCAACATGGGCGAGTACGCCTACGACTTCACCGGCGAGAACGTCCACGACGGCGATGCCC
>CAXTCV010000010.1:0-49695 GCA_964242725.1 uncultured Methylobacterium sp. | reverse complement strand
ACCCGGCGACGCCGGTCACCCGCACCCGCGACATCACCGCCGACTACTACCTCGACTGGGCCTTCGGCGAGATCAAGGCCATGGCCGATGCCGGCAAGCTGCGCAGCGACCGCGTCCTGACCGTCAAGACGCCGCTGGATCTCGCCATCCAGAAGCGGGCCGACGAGGTCGTGGCCGACACGCTGCGCAAGTCCGGCGACGCCCTGGACGTCGACGAGGCCGCCATGGTCATCCTCGATCCGGACGGGGCCCTGCGCGCCATGGTGGGCGGCGCGGATTACGGCGAGAGCCAGTTCAACCGCGCCACCGACGCGCTCCGCCAGCCGGGTTCGTCGTTCAAGCCCTACGTCTACTCCGCCGCCCTGGCCTCGGGCCTGTTCAAGCCCGACACCGTGGTGGTCGACAGCCCGGTCTGCATCGGCAACTGGTGCCCGCAGAATTACGGCCGCTCCTATTCCGGCCGGGTGCCGATGTGGCTCGCCGTGGCGAAATCGATCAACACGATCCCGATCAAGATCTCGATCGCGCTCGGCAAGGGGATGGGGATCACCCACGAGGCCCGCGCCGCCAAGGCCGGCCGCGCCAAGATCATCGAGACCGCCCACCGCATGGGCATCACCTCGAACCTGATCGACACGGTCTCGATGCCGATCGGTTCCGACGAGGTCACGGTGATCGACCAGGCGGCCGGCTACGCCGTGTTCGCCAATGGTGGCTTCAAGGCCAAGCCCTACGCCGCCATGGAGGTGAAGAATTCCTCGGGCGAGGTGATCTACCGCCACGCCGACGAGGCGCCCGAGCGGGTTCTGTCGCCCCAGGTGGTGGCCGACATGAACTTCATGCTCAACAAGGTGGTCGAGGAGGGCACCGGCAAGCGGGCGCAGCTCGAGGGCATGAAGGTCGCCGGCAAGTCCGGCACCACGAACGCCTACCGGGACGCGTGGTTCGTCGGTTACACGGGCAATTACGTCGGGGCGGTCTGGTTCGGCAACGACGACCACACCTCGACCAACAAGCTCACCGGCGGCTCGCTCCCGGCCCAGACCTGGCACGACGTGATGGAGCCCGCCCATCAGGGCATCGAGATCAAGCCGCTGCCCGGGCTGAAGGAGAGCCCCCGTGCCGCCCAGCAGCAGGCCTCGGGCGGGCCGACCGCCCCGATCGACCCGAACGCCAGCGCCTACGGCAAGCTCTCGCGCCGCTCCTTCGAGGTGATCAACGGTCTGAACGGCCTGTTCCGCACGGTCGAGCGCGTCCCGGCCGCGGAGCCGCCGCCGCGGTCCGGGACCGGCGAGGCGCCGAAGAGCGGCCGCAAGCCCGACGACCGCGCCTCGGCCGGACCTCCGGGCCAGCCCCGGGCGGTGGCCGAGGGCGTCCGCGCGCCCGCCGGCTTCGTCGAGGTCCGGTGACCGTATGAGGCGTGCGATTTCTGCGCCGGTCGGCCGCACGGCGTCGTCCGATGGGGCACCGCAAGGCGGTGCGATTCGGTTCGTCCGGACCCTGTGGCGCAAGAGTTCCGTGGCCGGGCTCGCCGTCTACGCCCTGGCGCTCGGCGGCACGCTCGGTCTCGCCAGCGCCGACTGGGCGACGCGCGGCGGCTACCCCTTCGGCGGCGTCCAGGTCGGCGCCTGGACGGCATGGCCACGGGCCGGCGCCGCCTCCGCCGATCCCTATACCCGCGCGGTCAACGCCCGCCGGGGCGAGATCCCTCTGGCGGTGGGCGAGGGGCTCCTCATGACCACGTCGGTGGACGATGCGGGCCAGGCGCTCGACGCCACCTGCACCTATCGGATCGGTGGTGGAACGCCCCCCGCCCGGGCCTGGACCCTCACGGTCGCCGGCCGCGGCCCCCGCGATCCCGGCCGGCCGGCCCTGCGCGAGGGCTTCACCTCCACGGAGGTGCTGCGCACGGCCGACGGGCGGTTCGCGGTGATGCTGGCGCCGGACGTCCAGCCCGGGAACTGGCTCCCGAGCCCCCGGGCGCGCGGCCCGGTGCGGCTGGCTCTGCGCCTCTACGACACGCCGGCCGCCGCCAGCGCCGGATCCCTTGACCGGACGTCGGTGCCGTCCATCACCCGGCTGGGATGCGCGTCGTGAGCCTGCGCGTCGTCTACGCCACGCTGGTCGGCCTCGTGCTGGCCGGGATCGTCCACGTCGCGGCGGTCCTGGCGATCCCGGTCCTGTCGGAGAAGGATGCCGTCTCGCGCGCCCGGACCAGCGAGAGCCTGGATCACCCCCAGTCGATCTACACGGTGGCCACCGGCGACGAGCCCTCCCCCCCCGAGGCATGGCTGCCCATCCCGGATCCCGCCGTGGCGGTGGGTGTCTGCGCCTACGATCTGGCCGACGGGCCGATGCGCGTTTCGGCGCGGACCGGGTCGCTGTCGCTGTCGCTCGCCGCCCATGCCCGCCGCGGCGCCTTCTACGCGGTGACCGACCAGGCGGCGGTCCGCGGTGCCCTGGACCTCGTGATCCTCACCCGCGCCCAGTACGACGAGGCCTTGGCCGACGACGACGAGAACGATCCAAGCCGCGACGTGCGCATCGTCGCGCCGGACAGCCGCGGCTTCGTGGTGGTGCGGGTGATCGCCGGCCTGCCGAGCCAGCGACCGGCCGCGAACGCCGCGGTGCAGGCCGTGTCTTGCACCACCGACACGCCGACGGACGAGCCGGCGGGGAAGGACTCTCCCGGCAAGGGCGCGGGGCGCTAGCGCGCCCGTTTCATGGGTTCGTCGTGCTGACCGGCTGCTATCGACCCAGGTCGGGCCTATCGATGGCCGTCACAGAGTGCTCAAGACGGACCTTCGCGCGCACACCGCCGACGTGGATACCGGTTCGGCGCAAGCGAGCGCTTCACCGCACATCAAGAACATGGAGCCGTTCCCTGTCGCAAAGGGGACCCGAAACGGCTCCAGCGCGCGGCGGCGCGGCGATTCACGAGCCGGTCACGCGGTTCGCACGCCGGAAGTCGCTGGGCGACAGACCGAACCGGTCCTTGAAACGGCGGGAGAAATGGGCCTGGGTGGTGAAGCCGCTTCCGTAGGCGAGCATGCCGATCGGCAGATGGGCGCAGCCCGGGTCCGCCAAGCGCGCGGCCGCTACCTCCAGCCGGCGCGTCCAGATCCAGTCGGAGACGTGTTGCCCGCGCGCGTGGAACAATTGCTGCAGCCGGCGCAGCGACACACCGACCGCCGCGGCAAGCTGCGGTGGGTCCAGCGTTGGATCGCTCAAGTGCGCTTCGATATAGGCCTTGGCCCGCTGGACAACGACGGTGCCGTAGAGCGGCTGTGGCACCTCGCGCGCTATCCGCTCGGCGATGCTGGCGACGATCAGGTCCACGCCGATCGACGCCATGCGGTCGGCCGCGTCGGGCGTCATCTGTTGCCCCACCCGGACCAAATCGGTCCAAAACGTCATGGCGAGGCTCGTGGAAGCGAGGTCTGACCCCACGGTCAACGACGTGTAGAGCCGGGTCGGACCAAGCACGCTCTCCAGGCGCGCGCGCGGTATCTGGAGAACGAGGCAATCGGTGCCTCTGCTCGTCGTCAGCACCGTTGGCCGGTGATCGATCACCACCAGATCACCCCTGCGTTGCACCGAACTCCGATCATCTTGGCAAGACGTCGCCCAGCCGGCGAACGTGAAGGTCGCCATGACCAGTCCGTCGTCGCCGTGACGCGGAATCACGCATGTCGTCGCCTCGTTTCGTACGGCGCCGATCGTGCTGCGGTTTATCGCGATGGATCCGACGCGGGCGACCGCCATTTCGGCTTCGAATACGCTGTCGTCGAGGCGCTGCTGCTCCACCGTCGCGCCAAGCTCGGAAATTTTGTCCTTCCAGAATGTGAAGGCGTTCCGGGGATGAACCCCTTCGGTTGAAAACAAGAATTTCATAGGAAAAGATGGTTATTCGAATCTATATTTACGGCCGTCGAATGACCCTGTGTCAGCACGCTGGCGCCAAGAAGGCCTGCTTGCGCGGGTGTTCTAGATTACCTTCATTGCATGGACGGCAGCTGACGTAAATCGACATACGAAATTGTTGCGATGTGCCAGATACCGGCTCGATCGATCAGGTTTGGCGTGTGGTTGTCGATCACCACCTGCAGAGGGTCCAACGCGACGTGTGAAAAGCGATCCCATGTATCGTTTGACGCTCGGGTTATTACATCTCCTCGGCACGGGATCGTAGTCGGCGGCGGCCTTGATCCGTGCCCTCGTCCTCCTGTTTCGGTGGATCATCCGTCCGTCAAACAACCCGTGGCGATCATCGGTCTCCGATTCATCAAATGGCCGTCAGGCGCACGTTCGTAAATGCCGCAGAGGGTCGTGCGCGGGCGGGGCGGCGACGTTCGCCGCGATGCCTTTCCGCGCGGCAGCCGACCACCTCAAGCCGCAGGCCTGCAGGTTGGGGTGTCCAGAGAGGCGAGGCGTTTGACCTCCCTCTCGCGGCGGCATCGGCCACGCCGCGCGGGCCCGCTCAATCCTTCACCACCAGCGGCCCCGCCTGAGCGACCGGCAACGGCACCGGTCCGAGCCCGCAGCGCGCGGCCGCGTCGGCCGGGAGGAGCGGATCGAGGAGGTTCCGGCGCGCGGCCAGCATCAGGATGGACCGTTCCGCCGAGACCGAGTCCGGGGCCGGCGCCGCGGCGAACAGGTGCTCCAGGGCGAACCGGTAGCGGGCGAGCCGCAGGCCGGCCTCGAGTCGCACCCAGGCGATCAGGCAGCGGTTCTCGGCGACGCGCTGGGCGGCGTCCCGCACGTCGGCGGCCTCGAGGGTCTTGGCGAAGGGCAGGCTGCGCAGGCGCGCGGCGTCCGCGTCGATCACCCGGGCGGCCAAGGCCGTGAACAGCGGGATCAGGCGGGCATCCGCCGTGGCATCGTCGCCGAGCTGGCGGTAGCGGGACACCGGCGAGCGCGACGGCTCGGCGGTCAGCGCGTCGTAATAGGCGCCGACCTCCTCGAAGCGCCAGGCGGGCGGCATCGCGTGGGCGCTGGCGAGGCCGAGCAGCAGGTCCTGGAAGGCCGAGAAGGAGCTCGCGGGCTGCACGAACCGCCAGGCGCGGTCGCGCAGGGCCTGCTCGTCGTCGGTGAGCCCGGAATCGAGCAGGAGCCGACCGCGGTCATGGGTGCTGAAGCTGCCGGTGGTGTCGATGAGCCCGTTCCAGACCCCCGTCCGCGGCCGGCCGAAATCGCCGCTCTGCGTGCAGGCGGCGAGGAGCGCCAGCGTCACGCCGAGGGGCACAAGCCGGGCCGCCGCGGGTGCGCGGCGGGCTCGGCCCTCACGGACCGTCATTGGGGCGCCATCGGACACGACGCGTCGCCGCTCGGGCATCGCCGCGAGGCCGTCAGGACGCGAGGCGCTCGTAGCGCACGCCGAGGAACAGCAGGATCTCGCCGCGCCGCTCGTCCGAGCGCGGGATGCGGCAGGCGCGCCGCGCCTCCGGGCCGGGGAAGGGGATCACGATCGTGCGCGCGGTCGGGGCGGTCTCCCGCGTCGGGCCGGCCATGGCGGCGCACGGATGGTCGTCGGTCTCCTGCGGCTTGAAAAGGCTCATGGTCTCCGGCTCCTGTCGGCGGTCCGAGCGTCCGGCCCGGGCCCTGCGGAGGGCGTCGGCAAGGGCTACGAGGGCAATCCAACACGGGGTGGTTAACGGACTCTTTCCAGCGAGGGCGCGCGAATTCGGCCCTCCGGACGGGTTGGCGCGCGAATTGCAAAGCGGGTTCTGCCCATGGCGGGCGTTTCCTCCCTTCGACTTGAGGCCCTGCCCCGACCCGGGCGGGGCCGTTTCTTGTGAGGAGGCCCGTCGTCCCGCACGACCGTCGGGCGATGCGGCCAAGCGGCAACACTCCGGCGAAGCGTGGCCTTGACGTCGGCGCGCGGAACCCCCGTGAACCTCGGACGCTTGCCTACCGCCCGGCGCGACCGATATGCCGGACGCCTGTGGAGGGGATCGCCGCGTCGGTCCTCCGCCCGAACGAGATTTGAGGACACCGCTGAATGCGACTGGTTCCGGAACGATCCCTGCGCGCTGTCCGCCGCCGCGGTCTTGCCGCGTTGGCGCTGCTCGCGCTCGCCGCAGGCCCGGCCTACGCCCAACGCGAGGACCAGGGTCTGCAGCTCGGCTGTGCGAACGACTATTTCCGCCTCTGCGCCGGCGTCGATCCGAACAGCCCGGACGCCGAGAAGTGCATGACGCGCAACCGCAAGCGCCTGTCTCCGGAGTGCCGGTCGGCCATCGGGGACTACGACAAGCGCACCGGCAGCAAGTCGCTGTCCGACGATTGAGCCTGGATCGGATCGAGACGATCGCGGCTGGCGAGGGGCGTTGTCGATGAACCTGACCGTCGCGGTTCAGATGGACCCGATCCAGAACATCCGGATCGCGGGTGACACCACCTTCGCCCTGCTGCTGGAGGCCCAGCGGCGGGGTCATTCCCTCATCCACTACACGCCGGACCGGCTCTCGATGCAGGGGCGGCGCGTCACCGCCCGGGTCGAGCGGCTGACCGTCCAGGATGTCGAGGGCGCGCATTTCACCCTCGCGCCGCCGGAGCGGATCGACCTCGCCGAGGCGGACGTGGTGCTGATGCGCCAGGATCCGCCCTTCGACATGGCCTACATCACGGCCACCCACATGCTGGAGCGGATCCACCCGGACACGCTCGTCGTCAACAACCCCTTCGAGGTGCGCAACGCGCCCGAGAAGCTGTTCGTCCTCGACTTCCCCGAGCTGATGCCGCCGACCCTGATCAGCCGCGACAAGGCGGAGATCGAGGCGTTCCGGCTGGAGCACGGCACCGTGGCGATGAAGCCGCTGCACGGGCATGGCGGCGCGGCCGTGTTCAAGGTCACCGAGAAGGATCCCAATTTCGGGTCGATGTTCGACCTGTTCGCCACGACCTTCCGGGAGGCCTGGGTGGTGCAGCGCTACCTCGACCGGGTCACCGAGGGGGACAAGCGCATCATCCTGGTCGACGGCGTCCCGATGGGGGCGGTGAACCGCGTGCCCGCGGCCAACGACATCCGCTCCAACATGGTCCGTGGCGGTGCCGCCTCGGCCTCTGAGCTGACGGACCGCGAGCGCGAGATCTGCGCGACGATCGGTCCGGAACTGGCGCGCCGCGGCCTGATCCTGGTGGGGATCGACGTGATCGACGGCCATCTCACCGAGATCAACGTCACCTCCCCCACCGGCATCCGGGCGATTCAGCGTCTCGGCGGCCCCGATCTCTCGGTGGCGGTCTGGGACGCGATCGAGTCCCGGATCGCGGCGCGCAAGGGCGTGTGAGGGCACTGGCTGCCTCATCCCCGCGCTGCGGGCTGGCGAGCAGGCCTGTCCGGGAGATGGCACGCGCGGTTCTCGCTCCCGTGCGGAAGGGCTCGGACACTCACACATCCGTTCGGGTAGGCGCGACAGGCCCCCGAGCCCGAGGCCTCGGCGTCACGTCTCCGCCTTGGGCGTGACGCTGAGCTCGGCCCAGTCGAACTCCTCCTCCAGCAGGAAGTACGCGTCGTCGCCGATCCGGCCCGTCCGGCGCAGGGACAGGACCGCGTCGCGGGCGGCTTCGACCGCCCGGCGCCGGGCGGCGTCGGCCGGCAGGCTCTCCGGCGCCCGCCCCTCCTCGTGTTCCCCGGCTTGGGCCAGAGCCGCCTGAAACTCGGCGCGCAGGGCCGCGGTCGCCGGCTCGTCCGCCGTCTCGCCGAGGCTGTCGAGGGCGGCCTTGTAGGCCGCGGCCCGGGCGCGGCCGGCCTCTCGGCCGACCGGATCGTCGTCCTCCAGCCTCAGGCGGGCGAGCAGCGGGCGCAGGGTCAGGCCCTGGACGATCAGGGTGCCCAGCACGGTGAAGAAGGCGGTGAACACCACGAGGTCCCGGTGCGGGAACGCCGCGGGCAGCGCCAGCGCGGCCGCCACCGTGACGATCCCGCGCATGCCCGCCCAGGACAGGGCGAGGCCGGGGCCGAGCCGTGCCGGCGCACCCGCCTGCCGGAGACCGAGGCCACGCATCCCGGTGGTCGGCAGGACCCAGGCGAGGCGGGTCACCACCACGGTGGCGAAGGTCGCACCGGCGAGGATCAGGGCCTGCCACGCATCCGCGCCGGTCAGCCGGTCCCGGATCGGATCGATCTGGATGCCGATCAGCACGAAGGCCAGGACGTTGAGCACGAACACCGCCGTGTCCCACACCGCGTAGGAGATCACCCGGGCCCGCGGCGCGGTCACGCCGGGCGCGCGGCGGGCGACCGTCACCGCGAAGGTGACGATGGTGAGCACGCCGGAGAGTTCCAGCCGCTCCGCCGCGAGCCAGATCCCGAAGGCGGCGACGAACTGCATCACGATCGCGCTCGCCGGATCCGTGACGCGCCGCGTCAGCGCGACGAAGATCACGCCGAGGACGGGCCCGACGGCGAGGCTCGCCACCACGCCGAGAAGAAACGCCGGCGCCACCTCGGCCGGGTGGAAGGTGCCCGCCATCGCGGCCGTGACGGCGAGGCGGTAGATCAGCAGCGAGGCGGCGTCGTTGAGCAGGCTCTCGCCGCGCAGGATCGTGGCGAGGCGGTGCGGCATCGGCGCGTGCTTGAGCACCGCCAGGGCCGCCACCGCGTCGGGCGGGGCGACCACGGCGCCGAGCACGAGGCAGGCGGCGAGCGGCATATCCGGCACGACGAGCTTCGCCACCACCGCGACGGCGAGGGTCGTGACCGCGACGGCGCCGACCGCCAGCCCGAACACGGCGCGCCAATTCTCCTTCAGGTCCCGGATGGAGGCGTCGAACCCGGCATCGAGCAGCACCGGCGCCAGGAACAGGGCGAGGGCGAGTTCGGGATCGAGGCGCAGATTCGGCACGCCCGGGACGAAGGCGAGGCCGACGCCGCCCAGGGCGAGGAAGGCCGGATAGGGCGCACCCAGCCGGCGTGCGAGGCCGGCCAACAGGACGGCGCCGAACAGGACGCCGACGACCCACTCGAAGATCAGCATGCTGCTGAAAGAGGCGGGGCGCGGGACCGTTCCCGATTTCGCCGGCGGGCCGCGCAGAACGAAGGCGCGCGACCGGCGGCCGTCCGGACCGGGGCGCCGGCCACCACGACGGTCTTTGCAGGACCCGCGCGCTCGCCTAACCCTGGGGCTGGGACACCACAGGACCGCCGATGCCCGAGACCCCCGTCTTCACCTCCGCGGCCGTCGCCGCGCCCCACGGCCTCGCAGCCCAGGCCGGCCAGACCGTTCTGGCGCAGGGCGGCAACGCCATCGAGGCGATGGTGGCGATGGCCGCCTCGATCGCGGTGGTCTACCCGCACATGAACGGGATCGGCGGCGACGGCTTCTGGCTGGTGCGGGAGCGCGGCGGCCGGGTGCGCGGCATCGAGGCCTGCGGCCCGGCCGGGCGCCTCGCCACGATCCAGCGCTACCGCGAGACAGGCTACGACGCGATCCCCGCCCGCGGGCCCGACGCCATGGTAACGGTGGCCGGGGCGGTCGGCGGCTGGCGCCTCGCCCTGGAGCTGGCGCGGGCGCTGGGCGGGCGCCTGCCCCTGGAGACCCTGCTCGCCGACGCGATCGGGCAGGCGCGCAACGGCGTGCCGGTCTCGCCCTCCGAGGCGCGCTATGTGCCCCAGGAACTCGACACGCTGCACGACGCCCCGAATTTCTCGCCGACCTTCCTGAAGAACGGGACGCCCTATCCGGCGGGCGAGACCCGGACGCTGCCGCGCCTCGCCGCGACCCTGGAGCAGCTCGCTCATGCGGGTCTCGGCGATTTCTACCGCGGCGACGTGGCCCGGGAGATCGGCGCCGACCTGGAACGCCTCGGCGCGCCGGTGACCCGGGCGGACCTCGAAGCCTATGCGGCCGTCGAGCGGGTGCCCCTCTCGATCCGGCGGCGCGACGCGACGCTCTACAACTTTCCGCCCCCGACCCAGGGGCTCGCCGCGCTCCTGATCCTCGGGATCTTCGACCGCCTGACCATCGCCGAGGCGGAAAGCACGGCCCAGTACCACGGGTTGATCGAGGCGACGAAGCGCGCCTTCGCGATCCGCGACCGGGTGGTGACGGATTTCGGCCGCCTGCGGCACGACCCCGCCGCCTTCCTGACGCCGGAGCGCCTCGCCCGCGAGGCGGCTCAGATCGACATGGGCCGCGCCGCCCGGGTGCCCCTCCCCGATCCGGGGCACGGCGACACGGTGTGGATGGGGGCGATCGACAAGGACGGACTCGCCGTCTCCTACATCCAGTCGGTCTACTGGGAATACGGCTCCGGCACGGTGCTGCCGGCCACCGGCATCTGCTGGCAGAACCGGGGCATGTCCTTCTCCCTCGACCCGCAGGCCGTGAACCCGCTGGAGCCCGGCCGGCGACCGTTCCACACCCTGATCCCGGCGCTGGCCTGCTTCGACGACGGACGGGTGATGAGCTACGGCAGCATGGGCGGCGACGGCCAGCCGCAGTTCCAGGCGCAGATCTTCAGCCGCTACGCCGATTACGGGATGTCGGTGGCCGACGCCGTCGACGCCCCGCGCCTGCTCTACGGGCGGACCTGGGGGGCGCCCTCGCTCAGCGTGAAGGTGGAGGATCGTTTCGATCCCGCCTGCATCGCCGCCCTCGGGCGGCTCGGCCACGAGATCGAAGAGCTTGGCGGTTCCTACATCGACTCCCTGGGCCATGCGGGCATGCTGGTCCGCCATGCGCGCAACGGGCGCATCGAGGCCACCCACGATCCGCGCTCGGATGGCGGCGCGGTGGGCCTCTGAGCCGGCCGGGGGCGTGCTGCCCTCAGGGCAGGGCCCGCACCAGCCCGCGGAACCGGTCGCCGCGAATCTCGAAGTTCGGGAACTGATCGTAGGAGGCACAGGCCGGCGAGAGCAGCACCACCGGCTCGGGGGCGCCCGAGGCGGCCGCGTTCTCGGCCGCCTTCGGGACCGCCACGTCCAGCGTCTCGCAGCGGGTATAGGGGACGGCCCCCTCCAGGGTCGCCGCGAAGGCATCGGAGGCCGCGCCGATCAGGTAGGCGTGGGCGACCCGCTCGAAATACGGGACCAGGGGGAAGATGCCGCCGTCCTTCGGCTTGCCGCCGAGGATCCAGTGGATGTCCCGGAAGGCGGTCAGCGCCTTCTCGGTCGAATCCGCGTTGGTCGCCTTGGAATCGTTGACGAACAGGACCGGTCCGCGCCGCCCGACCTCCTCCATCCGGTGCGGCAGGCCGGGGAACGAGGTCAGCCCGGCCTGGATCGCGTCGAGCGGCAGGCCCAGCGCCCGCGCCACGGCGACCGCCACCGCCGCGTTCTGCCAATTGTGGGCGCCCCGAAGCGATCCGATCCCGTTCACGTCGGCGAGCGCGGTGCCGTCCGGCTCGCGGACGATGCCGTCGCGCACCGTCAGGGCGTCGGCGCAGAGCACGTCGCCGTGGGGCACGTGCACGCGCACGAGGTCCGCGCCGCGCCGATCCGCGATGGCCCGGCTTGGGCTATCGTCCACGCCGACCACCGCCAGGCCCGCGCCGCGGATCAGGCGCTCCTTGATGGCCGCGTACTGCTCCATCGTGCCGTGCCGGTCGAGATGGTCGGGGGTGATGTTCATCAGCACGCCGACGCTCGGATCGAGGCTCGGCGTCAGGTCGATCTGGAACGACGACATCTCGATCACGTGGACGCGTCCCGCATCCGGCGGCGCCAGCGACAGGATCGCGGTGCCGATATTGCCGCCCACCTGCACGTCGCGGCCGGCCTGGGCGAGGACGTGGGCGACGAGGGCCGTGGTGGTCGACTTGCCGTTGGTCCCGGTGATCGCCACGAACGGGGCCCCCGGCGCGATCACCCGGCGCGCGCGGCAGAACAGCTCGATGTCGCCGACGATCTCCACCCCCGCGTCGCGGGCGAGCCGGACGGTCCAGTGCGGCTCGGGATGGGTCAGCGGCACGCCGGGGCTGAGCACGAGGGCCGCGAGGCCGGACCAGTCGGCCTCGCGCAGGTCCCGGGTCTCGATCCCCGCGTCCCGCGCGCGGGCGAGGCTGTCGGCGTTGTCGTCCCAGGCGATCACTTCGGCGCCGCCGGCCTTCAGCGCATGGGCCGTGGCCACGCCCGAGCCGCCCAGCCCGAACAGGGCGATGGTCTTGCCTTCGAAGACGGTGATGGGAATCATGGTGAGGCTCGGAACGCGATGACGGCATGCGGCCGATCCCATCCCTCATCCTGAGGTGCACGCGTCAGCGGGCCTCGCAGGAGCGCTCCAGTCAATCACGCGATCCCTGGAGGGCGCCTTCGAGGCATCCGCTTCGTGTGGCTGCACCGCAGGAGGAGGACGTGAGTGGGATCAACCATCTCCGCCGGACGGATAGCACAAATTCTCAGCGCAGCTTCAGTGTTGCCAACCCAGCGAGCGCCAGGATGACCGCGATGATCCAGAAGCGGATCACGACCTGCGGTTCCTTCCAGCCCTTCTGCTCGAAATGGTGGTGGATCGGCGCCATGCGGAAGACGCGCTTGCCGGTGAGCTTGAACGAGGCGACCTGGATGATCACCGACATCATCTCCAGGACGAACAGGCCGCCGACGATCGCCAGGACGATCTCGTGCTTGGTCGCCACCGCGATGGTGCCGAGCAGGCCGCCGAGCGCCAGGGAGCCGGTGTCGCCCATGAAGATCTGGGCCGGGGGCGCGTTGAACCACAGGAAGCCGAGCCCGGCCCCGATCACCGCGCCGCAGACCACGGCGAGCTCGCCCGAGTCGCGGACGTAGTTCACCTGCAGATAGCTCGCGGTGAACGAGTTGCCGACGAGGTAGGCGATGAACCCGAAGGTGCCGCAGGCGATCATCACCGGCACGATGGCCAGCCCGTCGAGCCCGTCGGTCATGTTCACGGAATTGCCCGCGCCGACGATCACGAAGGCCCCGAACAGGGCGTAGAACCAGCCGAGGTTCAGCAGCGCGTCCTTGAACACCGGGAAGGCCAACTGGTTCTGGAGGGCCGCGGGCGAGTAGATCGAGACGATCGTGCAGGCCGCGATGGCGATCAGCGCCTCGAGCGCCAGCCGGAACTTGCCGGAGAAACCCTTGTGCGACTGCTTCGTGACCTTGAGGTAGTCGTCGTAGAAGCCGATCGCCCCGAACCCGAGGGTGACGGTGAGCGTCACCCAGACGTAGTGGTTGCGGGGGTTGGCCCAGAGCAGGATCGCCACCACGGCGCCCGCCAGGATCATCAGGCCGCCCATGGTCGGCGTGCCGCGCTTGGTCAGCAGGTGGGTCTGCGGCCCGTCCTCGCGGATCGGCTGGCCCTTGCCCTGGCGCAGGCGCAGGAGCGAGATGATCCAGGGCCCGAACCAGAACACGAACAGGCCCGCCGTGAACAGCGCGCCGCCGGTGCGGAAGGTGATGTAGCGGAACACGTTGAGCGGCGTGAAGGTGCCGCTCAGTTCCGAGAGGAGGTACAGCATCCGGGCGCTCGGCCCCTCTGTTCAGTCGCGGGTTTCAGGAAGCGGCACCGAACGTTCCGGACGCTCGGGCGTGCCGATCATGGGGCGGCGGCCGCGCGGATCTCGAGATCGGCGCGCCGGGTCGGGTCGACCGCGTAGCGGGCTTTCAGCGCCTCGACAATCCGGCCCATGCGGCTGCCGTTCGATCCCTTGACCATGACGGCGTCGCCGGGGCGCAGGACGCCGGCGAGGGGCTCGATCAGGTCGATGGCGGCGTCGGCCACGCCGCCGCGCCGGCTCACCGGCAGGGCCTCGAACAGGTGACGCATCAGCGGCCCGGCCGCGAAGACGAGGTCGATGCGTGCCGCCTCGATCGCCTCCGCGAGGCCGCGATGGAGGTCGGCGGCGGCGGGCCCGAGTTCCAGCATGTCGCCGAGCACCGCGATGCGGCGCCCGCGCGGGCCGGTCTCGATGCCGGCGAGCGTCGCCAGCGCCGCCCGCACCGAGGCGGGATTGGCGTTGTAGCTCTCGTCGACCAGGTAGGCGGTGCCGCCGCCGATCGCCAGCGCGGTGCGCTCGCCGCGCCCGACCGGCGGCGTCAGCGCTCCCAGGGCGAGGGCCGCCCGGGCGAGATCGGCGCCCAGCGCGTGGATCACCGCCATGACGCCCAGCGAATTCAGCGCCGTGTGCCGGCCCGCGGTGCCAAGCCTGTAGGTGACCGGCTGGCCCATCACCACCGCATCCACCACCGACAGGTCGGGGCGGAGCACGATCCGCTGGGCCCGGACATCGGCCTGCGGGTGCTCGCCGAAGCTGACGACCCGGCCGGCCCGGGAGGCTAGCGCGTGTGCCACGAGCCGCTCGAAATGCTGGGCATCGCGGTTGATGATCGCCACGCCGCCCGGCCGGAGCCCGGAGAAGATCTCGCCCTTGGCGTCCGCGATGGCGGCGAGCGAGGGGAAATGCTCGATATGCACCGGCTCGACCGTGGTGATCAGCGCGATGTCGGGCCGGACCTGGGCGGCGAGCGGCACGATCTCGGCCGCGTGGTTCATGCCGATCTCGAACACGCCGTAGCGCGTGGAAGCCGGCATCCGGGCGAGCGTCAGCGGCACGCCCCAGTGGTTGTTGTAGGAGGCCGCCGAGGCGTGGGTCGCGCCCTGCTCGGCCAGGACGTGGCGCAGGGCCTCCTTGGTGCCGGTCTTGCCGACGGAGCCGGTCACCGCGACCACCTGGGCCCGCGTCCGGGCGCGGGCGGCGGCCCCGAGGCGGGTCATCGCCGTCAGGACCGGATCGTCGCCCGCCTCCGGCACCGCCAGCAGGGGGCCGTGCCCCGTGAGGTCCGCGGCGCGGTCCGCGCGCACCACCGCGGCGCCGGCGCCGCGCCCGATCGCGTCGGCGACGTAGTCGTGGCCGTCGCGCGCCTCGCCCCGGATCGCGAAGAACAGGTCGCCGGGCTGGAGGGTCCGGGTATCGATCGACGCGCCGCCGATCGGCCGGACCGCGCCCGTCAGGCGCCCGCCGGTGGCGGCTTCCAGCTCCGCGTGGGTCCAGAGTGCGGTCATGATCCCCCCGTCGCCGTCAGGCGGCCGCATCGGCGATGGCGGCGCGCAGGACCGCGTGATCCGAAAACGGCAGGGTGCGATCCCCCACGATCTGGCCGGTTTCATGACCCTTGCCGGCGACGACCAGCACGTCGCCGGGCCCGAGCCGGCGAACGGCGGTCCGGATCGCCTCGGCCCGGTCGCCGATCTCCTCGGCGCCCGGGGCCGCCGCCAGGATCGCCTGGCGGATCGAAGCGGGCTCCTCGGTGCGCGGGTTGTCGTCGGTGACGATGACCGTGTCGGCCAGCCGATGCGCGATGGCGCCCATCAGCGGGCGCTTGCCGCGATCCCGGTCGCCGCCGCAGCCGAACACCACCCCCAGGCGGCCGGACGCGAAGGGACGCAGAGCCGTCAGCACGCTTTCCAGGGCCTCGGGCTTGTGGGCATAGTCGACGAGGCACAGGCCACCCCGCGCCTCCCCGATCCGTTCCATGCGGCCCGGCACGCCGGTGAGATGGTCCAGGGCCGCGAACACGCCGGCGGGATCGGCCGCGCCGGCCGGGGTGGCCAGCGCGAGGCCGGCCGCCACCAGGGCGTTCTCGACCTGGAACTCGCCGACGAGCGGCAGCCGGAGGGTGTGATCGCGGCCGGCGAAGGCGAGCCGGACCGTCTGGGCGAAGCCCTCCGTCCGGACCGCCTCGACCCGCAGGTCCCGACCGTTGCGCCCGACCGTGCGGACGGGCCGCCCGGCGCGCTGCGCGGCGGCGATCACCCGGTCGGCATAGGCCCCGTCGGCGTTGACCACCACCGGACAGCCCGGGGGCAGAAGATCGGTGAAAAGCCGCATTTTCGCAGCGAGATACTCCTCGATGCTCGCGTGATAGTCGAGGTGGTCGCGGCCGAGATTGGTGAACCCCGCCGCCGCCAGCCGCACGCCATCCAGGCGGCGCTGCTCGATCCCGTGCGAGGAGGCCTCCATGGCGAGGTCGGTGACGCCCTCGCCGGCCAGGCGCGCCAGGGTCTCGTGCAGGGTCACCGGGTCCGGGGTGGTGAGCGAGCCGTATTGCGCGCCGCGGTTGGTGACGATCCCGACGGTGCCCAGGCTCGCCGCGTCGCGGCCGAGGCGCGCCAGGATCTGGCGCACGAAATCGGCCACCGAACTCTTCCCCGCAGTGCCGGTGACCGCCACGACGGTCTCCGGCTGCGCCCCCGCCAGCCGGGCGGCGGCGAGCGCCAGCGCCCGTCGCGCATCCGCTACGGCGACCCAGGCGACGGGGTCCGGGAGGTCCGCGGGGCGTCCGCCCTCCCCGACCACCGCCACGGCGCCGCGATTGGCCGCCTGCGCGGCGAAGCGGCGCCCGTCGGCCTTGGTGCCCGGCACGGCGACGAACACCGTGCCGGTGGCGACCTGCCGGCTGTCGGCGGTCAGCCCCGACACGGCCAGGTCGCTGGCCGCGCCGGAGGCGTCCGGGAAGAGTTCGGCGAGCCGGGCGCTCACGACACCACCATCACGGGCCGCCGAGCTGGTTGACGTGGTAGGCGTTGAGCTTGACCATCTGCGGGAACGGCCGCACCGGCGGCTCGAATTGCGGCGGCAGGCCGAGGATCGGCGCCACGCGCTCGATCACCTTGCCGGTGACGACGCCCGCGTTCCAGGCCGCGGTTGCGTAGCCGCCGGATTCGGGCAGGCCCTGCGGCTCGTCCATGATCGTGACGAACAGGTATTTCGGGTCGTTCATCGGCGCCGCCGCCATGAAGGTCGTGAACAGCCGGTTGTGGATGTAGCGGCCGCCGATGACCTTCTCGGCGGTGCCGGTCTTGCCGCCGACGAAATAGTACGGGATCGCGGCCTTCTTGGCCGAGCCCTCGGCGGCGTTGAGGCGCATGATGTAGCGCATCGCCTCGGAGGTCTGACCCGAGAGGACGTGGGTGGCCCGCGCCTTGTCGTCGGGGTTCGCCTTGAGGAAGGTCGGGGTGATCAGGTCGCCGCCGTTGGCGATCGCCGCCACCGCGGCCGCCGCCTGGATCGGCGCCACCGCGATGCCGTGGCCGAACGCGATGGTGATCGTGTTGATCTCGCTCCAGCGGGACGGGACGATCGGAGCCGCGCTCTCGGGCAATTCGGTGCGCAGCCGGTCGAGCAGGCCCATCTTCTTCAGGAACGCCTTGTGGCCGGGCACGCCGACGCCGAGCGCCATCTTGGCCGAGCCGATGTTCGACGAGTGCGTGAACACCTCCGGCATCGTGATGAGGCGGTTGGTGCCGTGATACTCGTGGATCTTCTGGCGGCCCCAGTTGAGCACGCCGCCGCGGGTGTCGAAGGTCGAGTTGACGTTGTACTTCCCGGAATCCAGCGCCATCGCGAGCGTCATCGCCTTGAAGGTCGAGCCCATCTCGTAGACGCCGACATTCATGCGGTTGATCCGGTCGGGCGAGAGCGCGTCCTTCGGGTCGTTCGGATCGAAATCCGGCATCGAGACCAGGGCGATGACCTCGCCGGTCTTCACGTCGAGGATCATCGAGGCGCCGGCTTTGGCCTTGAAGTGATCGATGCCCCAGGCCAGCTCGTCGCGCACCGCGAACTGGGCGCGCAGGTCGAGGGAGAGCTGCACCGGCTTCAGGTCGGCCTGCTTGCTCACCAGCCCGAAGCTGTTGAGCGCCTGGAGGCCGGTGGAGTCGATGTATTTCTCCATGCCGGCGATGCCGATGCCGTCGAGGTTGGTCGCGCCCAGGATATGGGCGGCGGCGACGCCGTTCGGGTAGACGCGCTTGTGGTCGGGCAGGAAGCCGATGCCGGGAATCCCGAGCCGGTGGACCTCGGCCTGCTGCTTCGGGGTCAGCTCGCGCTTCACCCAGACGAAGCCCGCGCCCTTCTTGTCCTTGCGCGAGGACAGCTTGGCGCGCAGCTCCGAGGCGTTGAGTTCCGGCAGGACGGCGGTGAGCAGTTCCACCGCCTCGTCCTTGTCGTAGATGTTGCCGGGCTCGGCGAAGACCGAGACCGTGCGGATGTCGGTGGCCAGGATCTCGCCGTTGCGGTCGACGATGTCGGGCCGGAAGGCGGTGGCGGAGGCGGCCGCGACCCGGTGCTCCTGGCTCGGCGGATCCCCGAAGATCGCCATCATCAGGAGCTTGGCCGAGATCGTCCCGAACACGGCGACGAAGACCAGCCCGACCAGGGCGACGCGCATGTGCGACCGCTCGATGGCCAGCCGGAACATGCTGCGCACGAAGGCCTTCGTGCGGTCGGCGCGCGGCTCCGGGGCGAGCGCCTCTTCGGGGATCGGGCGCGGGGCGGTGGCGGCGAGCGCACGGGCGGCGGCCTCGAGCAAGGCGGCCTCGTGCGTCGACACGGCGGCCTCGTCTGGAATCAGGTCGGCGTCATCGGACACGGGGGACTACCTCGAAGCCGTCGTCGGGGTGCGGGTCGTGGTGACGGTGCGGGTGATCGCGCCGGTGGTGCGCGGCTCGACGGCACCCTTGTCCTTGGGCGTCGCCGTCGCCGCGAGCAGCCGGCCGATCTCGTCGCCCCGCTCCTGCCGGGCGGGCAGGTCCGCGAGGCGCGCCAGGTGGCTCGTGCCGATCGGCACGAGCTCGAGATGCTTGTCGACGGCCGCCTGAAGCCGGTCCGGCCGGGTCAGGAGCTGCCACTCGGCGCGCAGCACCGCGATCGCCTGGCGCTCGGAATGCAGCGCGCTCTGCAGCTTCGAAACCTGGGCGCCCTGGTAGAGCGTGTCGTACTTGATCGAGTAGGCGTAGATCGCCGAGGCCACGAGCCCGGCCACCGCCAGGAGGTTCAGGAGGCGGATCATCGACGGTGGCCCCCGCGGGCGGCTTCGGGAAGGCTCGCCAGGGCGGTCAGGGCCGCGAGCGGCTCCGGCACCTCGGATTCCGTGCGCGCGGCGGCACGGAGCTTGGCCGAGCGGGCGCGCGGGTTGCGCGCGGTCTCGGCCTCGCCCGGCAGGACCGGGCCCTTGGTCACGAGATCGAAGCTGCGCACCGTCTCCACGGGCGTGCCCGGCAGGTGCCGCGAGCCCTGTCCGGCGCGACCGCTGCGGGCGGCGAAGAACTGCTTGACGATCCGATCCTCCAGGGAATGGAACGTCACGACGGCGAGCCGCCCGCCGGGCCTGAGAACCCGCTCCGCCGCGTGCAGCGCGCGCACCAGCTCACCGAGTTCGTCGTTCACGGCGATCCGGAGGCCCTGGAAGGTCCGCGTCGCCGGATGGATGTGGCTCCCGGGCTCGACCCGGACCACGCCGGCGACCAGCTCGGCGAGCTGCGCGGTCGTCTCGATCCGGCCGCGGCGGCGGGCCTCGTGGATCGCCCGCGCCACGGCCCGCGAGCGCCGCTCCTCGCCGTAATGGTAGATGATGTCGGCCAGAACCACCTCCTCGGCCTCGTTGACGAGGTCCGCGGCGCTCGGGCCGTCGCCGCCCATGCGCATGTCGAGGGGGCCGTCGTGGCGGAACGAGAAGCCGCGCTCCGGCGCGTCGAGCTGCATCGATGAGACGCCGATGTCGAGCACGACGTGATCCGCCTGCGCCTCGCCCCCCTCGGCCAGGAGGGCGTCGAGGTCGCCGAAGCGCCCCTGCATCAGCCGGAGACGTCCGGGGTACGCGGCCGCCAGCGCCTGGCCGGCCGCGATCGCGGTCGGGTCGCGGTCGATGGCGAGGATCTGCAGGGCCGGGTCGCGCTCCAGCAGGGCGCGGGTATAGCCGCCCGCCCCGAAGGTGCCGTCGACCGCGAGGCCGCCCTCGGTCCGCAGGGCGTCCGCCACCGCGTCGAGCAGGACCGGGATGTGCGGCGGGCCCGCGGGTTCCCGCTCCGCGCAGCCCTGGCGCCCCGGGGGCAGGGCCGCCGCCGAGAGACGTCGCCGGATCATGGGCGCCTCGGCGCGGCGGCGCGACCGGGGGCGGGAGGGCGGCGCGCTCCGGAACTCCGGGCGCTGATGCGGCTCGTGCGTCTCATGGTGCCCTGTACCGGGCCGCCCGAGGGCGGCACGCGTGACGGGAACGGCACCGGATGCGACATGCGCAAAACGCCGCGCACGGACGGGACCTGCTCGGAGGCAAGTTGCGCCCGGCGATCCGATACGCGCCGTTGACGGGAGGATGCCGGGTATCATGGGCCTCGGAGGATCGTCAACGCACGCGCTTGGCGCTGCCGCGCGGACCGATCTGAACCCGGCAAGGTTAACCGAAGGTTTTTGCCGCGCGGGAAATTCGGCGTCCGCACCATCCTGTCCGGGCGGTCCCGCCGCAGGACCGCGGACCCGCGATAAGGCCTTGCGGCCGCGTCGCTTTCGGTCGGTGGTGGATCAGCCGGCCTATAAGCCGGGTTCTGTAGGGCCGGAGCGCCGGAGCGCCCCGACGTGGCGGCCATTCCTCTGGGACGGTCGTCGCCGACCGCCTCGAGCAACCAACCCGGGCGACTGGCCTGGAGAGCGGGCCTGCCCTTCTCGCGAAGGGCGCGCCGCCCCTATTCGGTCTTGCTCCCGGTGGGGTTTGCCGTGCCGTCCGCGTTGCCGCGTCCGCGGTGCGCTCTTACCGCACCCTTTCACCCTGACCCCGGACGCGTCCGGGGCGGTCTGCTCTCTGTGGCACTGTCCCTGGGGTCGCCCCCGCCGGACGTTATCCGGCACCGTCTCTCCATGGAGCCCGGACTTTCCTCCCCGGACGCCGAAGCGTCCGGAGCGGCCGCCCGGCCGGCTGATCCGCGGGCAGATGCGCCCGCGCCGCCGCCCGGGTCAAGGTCGGTTACCAGGAGCCGGTGTTCTCCATGGAGGCCCAGGGCTCCTGCGGCTCCTTCGCGCCGCCCTTCTGGAGGATCTCGATGGAGATGCCGTCCGGCGACTTCACGAAGGCCATGTGGCCGTCGCGCGGGGGCCGGTTGATGGTTACGCCCTTGTCGCGGAGCCTGGCGCAGAAGGCGTAGATGTCGTCGACCTGATAGGCGAGGTGCCCGAAATTGCGGCCGCCCGAATAGGTTTCCGGGTCCCAGTTGTAGGTCAGTTCGACGAGCGGCGACTTCGTCTCCTTCGCGCGGGCGGCATCCCCCGGCGCTGCCAGGAAGACCAGGGTGAAGCGGCCCTTCTCGTTGTCGATCCGGCGCACCTCCTGGAGGCCGAACGTATCCACGTAGAAGGCGAGCGCCCGGTCGAGATCGGCCACCCGGACCATGGTGTGCAGGTATTCCATCGGCGGCACTGCCTCTGCTGCGGCGAGGGCCGTCGCGACGCCCCCCGAGAAACGGACTGACCGGGCCGCCCGCGGCGGCCGGTCGCGCTCCTAGCTAGAGCGCGGTCCGGCTCACGGGTAGACCGGCCCCGAAGCCCGCCGTGACCGGGGCGCCGGGAGGAGGCCCGCGCGACCGCGTTGCGCCGGGCGTCGCGAGGGACCAGAACGGACCCGAACCAGACCCGGAGTGAGAGCCGCATGCGCACCGAGACGCCGCCGCTGATCCGCCTCGAGGAATACCGGCCGAGCGACTACCTGATCGACCGGGTCGACCTCGACATCCGCCTCGACCCGCACGCCACCCGGATCGACGCGACCCTGGCGCTGCGCCCGAACCCGGACGGCGTCCCGGGGGCGCCGCTGATCCTCGACGGCGACGACCTGCGGCTCGTGTACCTCGACCTGGACGGCGCGGAACCCGCGAGCGACGCCTACACGGCATCACCGTCGGGCCTCAGCCTGCTCGCCCCGCCCCGGCGGCCCTTCACCCTGCGCCTCGTCACCGAGGTCGATCCCACGGCCAACACCCGGCTGATGGGCCTCTTCCGCTCGAACGGCGTCTACTGCACGCAATGCGAGGCCGACGGCTTCCGCCGCATCACCTACTTCCTCGACCGTCCCGACGTCATGGCGGTCTACACCACGCGGATCGAGGCGGACCGGGCCGAGGCGCCGGTCCTGCTGGGCAACGGCAACCGGATCGACGCCGGCCCGATCGGCGCCGACCGGCACTTCGCCGTCTGGCACGACCCGCACCCGAAGCCCGCCTACCTGTTCGCCCTGGTCGGCGGCCGGCTCGGGATGGTCGAGACCCGGTTCACCACCGCCGCGGGACGCGCCGTCACCTGTGCGGTCTATGTCGAGCCCGGCAAGGAGCCCCGGGCGGACTACGCCCTCGATGCCGTGATCCGCTCCATGGCCTGGGACGAGACCGCCTTCGGCCGCGCCTACGACCTCGACCTGTTCAACGTCGTCGCCGTGTCCGACTTCAACATGGGCGCGATGGAGAACAAGGGCCTCAACATCTTCAACGACAAATACGTGCTGGCGAGCCCCGAGACGGCGACCGACGGGGATTACGCGGCCATCGAGGCGATCATCGCCCATGAGTATTTTCACAACTGGTCGGGCAACCGCGTCACCTGCCGGGACTGGTTCCAGCTCTGCCTGAAGGAGGGCCTCACGGTCTTCCGCGACCAGGAATTCTCCTCCGACATGCGGTCCCGGCCGGTCCACCGGATCGCCGAGGTCCGGTCCCTGCGGGCGCGCCAGTTCCCCGAGGATGCCGGGCCGCTGCGCCACCCGGTGCGGCCGCGGGCCTACGCGGAGATCAACAACTTCTACACGGCGACCGTCTACGACAAGGGCGCGGAGATCGTCCGGATGCTGCGCACCCTGATCGGCCCGGAGGCGTTCCGGGCCGGCATGGACCGGTACTTCGCCGACAATGACGGGCGCGCCGCCACCGTCGAGGACTTTTTGGCCGCCTTCGCTGCGGTGACCGGACGCGATCTCGCGGCCTTCGCCCGCTGGTACGAGCGTCCCGGGACGCCCCGCCTGTCGGTCTCCGGCCGGTACGAGCCGGATGCGGCGCGCTACACCCTCCGGTTGGCTCAGAGCCTGCCCGGCGCGGATGGACCGCCCCTGGTGATCCCGGTGGCGCTCGGTCTCGTCGGCGCTGCGGGCCCGCTGGCCGGAGCCACCTGCGCGCAGGTCCGGGACGGCGTCTACGTCCTCGACCGCCCGGAGGCCGAGATCGTCTACGAGGCCGTCACCGAGGAGCCGGTGCCGTCGGTGCTGCGGGACTTCTCGGCACCGGTGCGCCTCGATCTCGCCCTCACCGACGCGCAGCGCATGCGGCTCCTGGCGCAGGACAGCGACCCGTTCAACCGCTGGCAGGCGGCGCAGGACGTGGCCCTGCGCCTGATCCTCGACGCCGACGCCGGCCGGATGGAGGCCTTCGCGGAGGCCCTGGGACGCTTCCTCGACGACGAGGCCCTGGCCGATCCGGCCTTCGCGGCCCTCGTCCTGGCCTTGCCGAGCGAGGGCGAGGCTGCCGATGCCCTCCCGGCCGATGTCGACCCCGACGCGATCCACCGGGCCCGCACCGACCTGCGGGCGTATCTCGGTCGGACGCTCCGCCCCCGCCTCGAACGGATCGACGCCGCCCTGGCGCCGGTCGCGGGTGCGCCCTACAGCCCCGACGCCGCCTCGGCGGGGCGCCGCTCGCTCCGCAACGCCGCCCTCGACCTGATCGCGGCGGGCGATCCCCCGGCAGGCGCCGCGCGCGCCGCGGCGCGCTTGGCGCGCGCCACCAACATGACCGACCGCCTCGCCGCCCTCGCGACCCTGGCGCTGATTCCCGGGGCGGAACGCGAGGCGGCGCTGGCCGATTTCGCCGCGCGCTACGCCGACGAGCCCCTCGTCCTCGACAAGTGGTTCGCCATCCAGGCCCAGATCCCCGAAGCCGGGACGCTGGACCGAATCACCCGGCTGCAGGACCACCCGGCCTTCACTTTGACGAACCCGAATCGGGTGCGTGCCCTGATCGGCAGTTTCGCGTTCGGCAACCCGACGCAGTTCGCGCGGCGCGACGGAGCGGGATTTTCGTGCGTGGCCCGGACCGTCGCGGCGCTCGATTCCACCAACCCACAGGTCGCCGCGCGTCTGCTCACGGCCTTCGGATCGTGGCGCCGGCTGGAAAAATCGCGCGCCGCCAAAGCCGTCGAAATGCTCAACGGGATCAAGGCGATCCCCGGCCTGTCCCGGGACAGCGCCGACATCCTCGCGCGCAGCCTGGAAGGTGGCTAAGCATCTGAACCGGCGAGCGAATTTGATTCTCCGGCACGGCTGCAACACGGGGTGTTCGTCAAGGCCGTATGGTAAAAAAGCCGTGGACAAACCGCGCCCCAGGGTGATTGTATTCACAAAGATTCGGGGAGCGGGCGCTCCGCTCGGGTCGGTGTTCCCACGGACGAGGTTCGGCCATGCCGGAGGCGGGTTCCGCTTCCTTCTCCGCGCGTGCGGAATCGACTCTGGCCGTCTCCTGGCCGGCCCGCGCACCGGTGTCGCGGTTCGGGCAGGCCGAGCGCTGGTTGCGCTTCGCCGTGCCGGGAACGCTGGCGGTGTTCCTGGCCTGCCTCGTCGGGCTGGCGACGCTGCACATCCGCGGCCAGCGCGTTGAGATCCTGGCGGTCGCCAAGGTCGAGGTCGAGGAATTCGCGCGCCTGGCCGCCCGGGCCGTCGGTCCGGCGGGGATCGTCGCGCCGGATCTGCGTGGGCTGATGCCGGAGAGCGCGCGGCATTCCGGGCGACGCCTTCTGCTGGTTCAGCCCGACACCCGCATCATCGCGGCCCATCCGCCTCTCCCGGCCGACCTGCAGACGCTGTCCCAGGTGCTCGGCGCGAGCGAGCCGCTGTCCGGGCTCGGCGAGCGCGCCGGCGCGATCGCCCTGGACCTCCCGGGGGGGGAGACCGTGCTGGCCGCCATGCACAGCTTGCCCGGCGGCGTCGGACAGGTGGCCGTTCTCCAGCCGATCGAGCCGCTCCTGCGCGGCTGGGGCGCCCGCACCCGCGATCAGATCGTCCTGATCGCCGCCGCGGCCCTCGTGATCCTCGGCGTCAGCCTCGCCTACGGATTGCAGACCCGGCAGGCGACCCGGGCCGACCGCGCCCGGGAGACAATTCACGGCCGCCTCGAGACGGCCCTGCGCCGCGGCGCCTGCGGCCTCTGGGATTGGGATGTGGCCCGGGGCCGGATCTACTGGTCCGATTCGATGTACGGCCTGCTCGGCTATCAGCGGCAGAACGAGTACCTCTCCTTCGGCGACGTCAACGGCCTGGTCCATCCCGACGACGGGGATCTCTACAGCCTCGCCCGGGGCGTGGCGGCCAACCAGACCCATATCGACCACGCGTTCCGCATGCGCGGCGCCGACGGGGCCTATGTCTGGTTCCGCGCCCGGGCCGAGGTCGTGGTCAATGCCGCCGACGGCAGCCAGCACCTCGTGGGCATCACCACCGACATCAGCGAGCAGCGGGCCCTGGAGGAGACCAACGCGGCGGCCGACATGCGCTTGCGCGATGCCGTCGAGGCCATCTCGGAGGCCTTCGTCCTCTGGGATACCGGCAACCGGCTGGTCCTGTGCAATTCGAAGTTCCGTCACCTGCACGCCCTGAGCCCGGAAGATGCCAGGTCCGGCCAGAGCTACGCGGTGGTGATGGGGCGGGGCGTGCTGCCCCAGGTCCGGCGCGAATCGCCGGAGGTCGGCATGGCGCTCGGCGGCATGGCGGCCCGGACCTTCGAGGCCGAGCTGGCGGACGGCCGCTGGCTCCAGATCAGCGAGCGGCGCACGAAGGATGGCGGCTACGTCTCGGTCGGGACCGACATCACCAGCCTGAAGCGCCACCAGGAGCAACTCCAGGCCTCCGAGCGCGAGCTGATCGAGACCGTGAAGGACCTGAAGCGCTCCCGCCGGACGCTGGAACTCCAGACCCAGCAGCTCGCCGACCTCGCCGAGCGCTACCTCGATCAGAAGGCCGTCGCCGAGGCGGCGAACCAGGCCAAGTCCGAGTTCCTGGCCAATATGAGCCACGAGCTGCGCACGCCGCTCAACGCCATCATCGGCTTCGCCGACGTGATGGAGAACGCGGTGCTCGGCCCGCTCGGCACCCCGCGCTACACCGAGTATTGCCGGGATATCCGCGAGAGCGGATCGCACCTCCTGTCCATGATCGACGACATCCTCGACATGGCCCGGCTGGAGGCGCGCCGCGTGCGGCTGAGCCCCCGGGCGATCTCGGCCGAGGTCGCGGTGTCGTCCGCGCTGGCGCCGGTCGCGGCGGCCGCCCAGGAGAAGGCGATCACCGTGAGCGTGGACGTGCCGCAGGGGCTCGACCTGCTGGCCGATCCGAGCGCCATGCAGCAGATCCTCGTCAACCTCGTCCAGAACGCCGTGAAGTTCACGCCGATCGGGGGCCGCGTGGCCCTGCGCGTGCGGCGTGCGGGCGCCAGCACGCATCTGTTCATCGAGGATAACGGCATCGGCATCCCGCGTTCGGACCTGGCCCGGCTCGGCCGGCCGTTCACGCAGGTCGAGGCGCAGATGACCCGGAGCCACAAGGGATCGGGTCTGGGGCTTGCCATCACGCGCTCGATGGTCGAGCTGCACGGCGGCTCGCTCCGCATCCGATCCGAGGAATCGGTCGGCACCATCGTCCTCGTGCGCCTGCCGGCCGTGATCGCCGACCGGCCGGATCGACCGGTGTCGAACAGGCCGACCGCGCGCGCTGCCGAGACGCCGCGGACGGGCCGGCGCGCGGGTTCGCCCGTGGCGGCGTAGCGCCGGGGGCCCGCGCCTCACCTCTCCGCAAACATCGCCAGGACCATTCGGGGCGCCGCTTCAGGGCCGCGGATCGAGGCCTCCGAGGCGCGCGGCGCGCGCCTGCTCCATGTGCCAGCGCGCATCCGCGACGGCGCGGCCGAGGCGCCGGATGCGCCAGCGCCTGTACAGGGCGAGGATCGGATTGCCGTCGAGCCCCGCCTGATGCCGGCGCAGGCGCCGCAGCAGGTCCGGCAGCTGGGCCGAAGCGGCCTCGCCGGTGGCGATCTCCATGGCCCGCAATTCGGCCCTGAGGCCGGCCTTCCAGTCTTCCATGACGCCCCGCCTCCGCGACATCACTGCGCGCCTCGACAACCCGCGCCCTCGAGCGGGGTTGACCCCACGGACGATCCGTTCCGCGGATCATGCACGGAGATTTCGATCGATGCGACCCAGGACAAGGCTGCGCCTTACCCTCGCCACCCTGCTCGCCTTCGCCGCCGCCCCGGCGCTCGCGCAGAGCACCGGCTACGTGACCGGGTTCCCCGGCAAGGATCCGGCGGGCGACGAGGAGGTCGGCTGGGGGCCGGCCTACCGGCCGGAGACGAGCTTCGCCCAGCCCGGCACACCGCCGACCCCCGGTGAGATCGCCGGCCGCGCCTACCGCGCCCGGACCGGCCACGGAGTCTACGATCGGGTCGAGGGTCCCGACAGGGCCCGGTAGGCGCCGATCCGCGCGGGCTTTTCTGCGGGCCGACCATCGACGATCCGCGGCGGGGGGGCCGTGGTAACGTCGGTCAGCCCTTCAGGGCGCGCTTGGCGGCGGCGCGCGCCCCCTGCTCGAACCGGGCCAGGCGCAGGCGTCGCTCCAGGGCGAGCGCGTGGTTGCCCGGCGGGAGCGCGATGATCTCGGCCACCGGGGTCCGATCGCGATAGAGGCTCTCCAGCGCCGATCCGTCCAGGGTCGCCGAATCGAGGCGGTCGGCGAAGCCGGTCGCGTGGCAGGCGCGCATGATCTCGTCCTCCAAGAGAAGACCCGGGGCATGGCTGCGCAGGGCCTCGTCGTAGGCGGTCTTCAGCAGGGTCGCGGTCCCCTTGCCGACGAGGGCGAGGCTGACCGCCACGGGACGCCCGTCGAGGGTCAGCGCGTCCGCCCGGACGCCGACCGGGCCCGCGGCGTCCGCGAACAGGGCATGGGCCAGCGCGGCGGTCTCGGGGCGGCAGGCCATGGCGGTGCCGGCTCGACCCTTCCAGCCGGCGCGTTCGAGGTCGAGGAACGCCGCGCGAAGGCGGTCCAGGTCGGCGCCGGCCGTCGCGCTCTCATGGGCGACGGCGCCGGCCTCGGCGAGCCGCCGGGCACGGCGGCGCAGATCCTTGAACCGGGACCGGTTCGGATGGCCCGCCAGGAAGGCGTCGTGATCGGCGCGACGCTCCATGACCGGACGCTCGAAGGCCGCCACCGTGCCGACGGCCCAGCCGCGCGCGCGCATGGCCGCCAGCATCTCCGGCACCGCGCCCTCCCCGGTCGGCAGCAGCGGCCAGCGCCACGCCCGCCCGCCGGAGGCCGCCGCGAGGCCGGTCACCAGGGCGTCCACGTCCCCGGCCCGCCCGGGCCCATCGGCCACCAGGGGCGACGTGGCGGTGACGAAGGGCGAGAGGAACGGCCGCTGCACCAGCCCGCCGAGACCGGAGAGGTCGCGGGTCGGCACGCAGGGCAGGAGCGCGACGACGCGGTTCGCCCGCCGGACGGTGACGTAGCGCAGCGCGGCCGGCAGCAGGCCGGCGGCCGCGTGGGCCGCCATGACGTGCCGCGAGAAATGCGGGTGCGGGGCGGCGGCGGCCTCGAACAGCGCGTCCCAGGCCTCGGCCTCCGGGGCCGCCGCGCAGGCGATCGAGAGGTCGGACGTCGCGAGAACGGTGCGGGTCCGGCTCATCGGACGGCTCCCGCGACCCAGACCGGCGTCGGAAGGCCGTGGATCCGCCCGGCGGCGCGGGCCAGCAGGCCGGACCGCACGACGGAGGCGAGCGCCACCGCCACGGCCGCGCCCAGTGCCCCGAGGGGCGGCACCAGGATCAGGCACAGGCCCGCGGCGGCGATGAGGGACGCCCCGGTGATTCCCGCACAGAGCCGCTCGCCACCCAGCATGGTGAGGAGGTCCTCGCCGGGACCGAACAGGCTCGCCGCGACGCTGCCGGCCACGAGGACGCACAGGATCGGGACGCTGCCCCCGAGCCCCGCGCCGAACAGCGCCAGCAGAAGGGGGCTGGCGGCCAGGATCGCGCAGCCGACCGCGACGGTTGCGGCCGCGGTCAGCCGCGCTTGCCGTCGGACGAGTTCGGCGAGGAGGCGGCGGTTCGTCCCGGCCTGCGCGGCGCTGTAGCGCTGGAGCGTCGCGGCGCTGACCGCGAAATGCACGAACACCACGAATTGCTGGATCCGCGTCGCCGCGAAGTAGATCCCGACCTCGGCCGGGCTCACCAGGGCGCCCAGCACGATCACGTCGACGAAGGTGAAGCCGGCATTGGCCAGGTCGATGGCGGCGATCGGCAGGCTCGTGCCGAGCCAGGACCGCCAGCGATAGCGGTGCGGTCCGTCCGACAGCGTCCGACGCAGCCGCGCCGCGAGCAGACCGGCCTGAAGCGCGGTCGCGGCGACGGCGGCGGCGAGCATGCAGGCCATCGCCACCTCCGCGCGCGGGGGCGCGCCGAGCAGGATCGCCGCGATCATGCCGGCCATCATCAGGGTCTGGCGCAGGAGATAGGGTGGCGCGATGGCGAGGCCGATCCAGTTCTGGCTGCGCGCCACGCCCTCCAGATAATCCTGGAGCGCGAAAAGCGGCATCACGCAGACGGCGACCGCGATCGGGGCGCGATAGGCCGGCGCGATGAGGTCGGGTTCGAGGAGGAGGAGGGCCGCGCCGAGGCCGGCGACGGCCAGCGCCGCTCCGCCGGTCACGAGGGCGCCCGCGCGGATGTAGCCGCGGGCGAGGTCGAGATCCCCCTGCGCCTGGTTGGCCGGCACGAACCGGCAGGCACCCTGCGACAGGCCGAGGGTCAGCGTGTGGCCGAGCATCGCGGTCCAGACCCAGACGGAGGCGAAGATGCCGTAGGCCTCCCAGCCCATCAGCCGGGCCGCCAGCACCTGGGAGATGTAGGCGAAGCCGGCCGAGCCGACCCGGATCGCGAAAACCGTGAGCGCCACCCGCTGCGGGCCGCCGCGCAGGGCCCACAGGCGCCGGACCGCGCGGGCGGGGAGAGCCATCGCTGACACTAACGCGCTCCGCGCCGGGCCTCGGACGGCGGGAGGCCGACCTCTGGTTGTCGGTCTAGCCCGGCGCGCGTTGCGGCCCGGTTAAGGCCGGTCCGGCCGGATCGGCCTTGGGCTCCGGGGGCGCCTCGGTCCGCGCCAGCGAGGTGACGATGGTCAACGCCACATGCTCGGCCATGCAGCGCAGGCCGAGATCGTTGAGACGGAACTGGCGCCCGAGCATGTGGCCCTCGCCGCGGTCGCTGCGGCTCGACAGGTAGTGCAGCGCCTCGTAACGCCGCACCAGGGGCACCTGCTGCTGGGTCGCCACCGTCCGCACCGCCTCGACGATCCGGTTGTAATCCACGTCCGCGGCCATGCTGGCGGTGTAGATCGGGTCGACCAGGACCACGTCGATCCCGTGGGACCGGATCCAGGCGACGGCCTCGGTGAGCGCGCCCTCGAAGGCGTCGGCATCGACGCGGGCGATGGCGTCGTGGGTGCCGACCTGCCAGATCACGAGGTCGGGCTCGGCCTCGACCACCATGGTGCGCAGGCGCTCGGCGGCCCCCGAGGCGACCTCGCCCGGGAGGCCGCGATGGTCGATCACCACGTCGACCTTCGGCAGCGCCCGCTCCAGGGCGGCCTCCAGCTTGGCCGGATAGGAGGCCGACGCTCCCGGGGCCGCGGAGCCGCCGATCGCCAGCAGCTTCAGGGGCCGCTTCTCGGCCAGGGCCGCCTTGACGGCGCCCAGTTGGGCCGCCGCGTAGAGCTGCGCGCCCGGCACCCGGCATTCCTGGGACAGCCCGGGCTCGCCCGCCCCGGGATCGGCGACCTGCTGCGCCAGCGCCGGGCCGGCGAGGAGCAGGGTCAGCATCAGGGACAGCCTCCGACGCGCGGCGCGCCAGGCGCGCGAGGCCGGGCTCACGGGCGCGGTCTCGGAGACTTGCTGCGGGTACGCCATTCGACGAACCATGCCGTGAAACCCAGCCCGATCACGCCTGAGCCGGCGACCAGCATGTCGATCAGCAGGCCGCCGCCGGTCTGAAAACGCACGAGCTGTCCGATCAGGCTCAGGATCGAGCCCATTGAGAAGACAGCCAGGGAGTTTCGTCCCAGCTGCGTGAGATAGCCCACGATGTGGCCAAGTCGGGGGGCGAGCAATGCGTAAAGCGGCGCAAACGCCAGCAATACCCCCAGGAAATGGACCAGCCGCGCTGGAGTCAGGTAGGTTTTCTCGAAGGTGAACAGCAGGCGCGGCGACGGCACCAGCATCGGATCCGGACGGATCTCCGCCACGGAGAGCACGATCCCCGCGACGACGATGGCGATGCCGGCCGGGAACAGCCGGCGCGACCAGCGGCGCAGCACGTCGGAGCGAAGGTTCCAGCGCTGGAGCACGAAGCCCAGCACCAGAAGCACCTGCCAGCAGAGGGGATCGAAGAACCAGTCCCCCTCCCCGGGCCAGGAGGGCAGGTTCCACTCGAAGACGAGGCTGGCGGCGTAGATGCCTCCGGACAGGATTAGCGCCGCGACGAGGCTGACGCGGCCGACCAGCACGAAGACCGGCGCGACGCCGATCAGCAGGACGTAGAGCGGCAGGATGTTGAAGAAGCCGAGCTGGTAGGTCAGCAGCGCCATGCCGCAGACCGACTGGATCGGATCCGCGAAGAAGCCGCCGGCATTGTGCCATTCGAGGATCAGCGGATTGTCGAGCAGGAGGGCCGCGCCCGCGATGATCGCCAGCGCCAGCAGCATCACGGTGAGCTGGGCCCTGTAGACCTCGACGGTCCGGGCCAGCAGGCGCACCACGCTCTTGCCGGGGGCCTCCGGAACCCCGTCTCGGCCGCGGGTGGCGATGCCGATCGACCAGCCCGCCAGGAACACGAACAGCTCGGCGGCGTCCGAGATGCCGTATTGCGAGAAGGTGTAGCGCTCGAAGGTGTTGCCCGGGATGTGGTTGATGAAGATCGTCACCAGGGCGAAACCGCGCCAGAAGTCGATCGCGTTGGGGTCCCGCATCGGGGCGGCGGCTCCGGGGTTCGACTTTCCCGCGCGTCGGCGGCGGCTTCGCGGCCCCTGATACGGCGCCGCGCCGGGTCTGCAAAGGCGAACAAAGCGGGAGACCGCGCGGCGGGTCGAAGCGGAACGATCACACCCGCGTGACGCTCCGCCATCGGGGACGCATGGTCCGCCGGGTCACGGTGCCGGGGTCGCTTCCACGACAGGCCCGCTCTCCGGGCGCCGGGTCAGACGCTCCGGCCCCAAGTCACGACCCGCGCCTGCGGGGCGGTCCCGAACGGACGGGGGGGGGATCAGCGCAGGGCGCGCTCGTCGTCGCTCTCCCGGGCGAGGCGCAGCAGGTTCTGCCCGTAATTGGTCTTGGCGAACATCTCGCCGCGGGCCACCAGCTGCTCGCGGGTGATGAAGTTCTGGAGATAGGCGATCTCCTCCAGGCAGGCGACCTGGAGCCCCTGGCGGTGCTGGAGGGTGCGGACGAACTCGCTCGCCTCCAGCAGGCTGTCGTGGGTCCCGGTGTCGAGCCAGGCGTAGCCGCGGGACATGCGCTCCACGTGCAGCTGGCCGCGCTCGAGATAGGCCTCGTTGACGCTGGTGATCTCCAGCTCGCCGCGGGGCGAGGGCTTCACGTCGGCGGCGATGTCGAGGACCTGGTTGTCGTAGAAATACAGGCCGGTCACCGCCCAGGTCGAATCCGGGTTCTGCGGCTTCTCGACGATCCTGGTCGGGCGCCCGGTCTTGTCGAGGCTGACCACGCCGTAGGCCTGCGGGTTGTCCACGTGGTAGGCGAAGACCGTGGCCCCCTGCGCGCGCGCCGCGGCCCGGGCCAGCAGCTCGCCCATGCCGGCGCCGAAGAACAGGTTGTCGCCGAGGATCAGCGCCACGTCGTCGGTGCCGACGAAGTCGCGGCCGATCACGAAGGCCTGGGCGAGGCCCTCCGGCCGGGGCTGCAGGGCATAGGAGAATTGCAGGCCGAACTGCTCGCCGGTGCCGAACAGGCGCTTGTAGTTGTCGAGGTGTTCCGGCGACGAGATGATCAGGATCTCGCGGATGCCGGCGAGCATCAGCACCGAGACCGGATAGTAGATCATCGGCTTGTCGTAGACCGGCAGGAGCTGCTTGTTGATCGACAGCGTGGCCGGGTGCAGCCGCGTGCCGGAGCCGCCGGCGAGGACGATGCCCTTCATGGCTTGGATACTCCCTCGCGAACCGGCCCGACGAGCCGGTCCAGGATGTCGTCGAGCGCCGTCTGCCAGGGCCGCGGGGCGACGCCGTAGGCGGCCGTGAGGCTGTCGGTGGCCAGGCGCGAATTGGCCGGCCGCCGGGCCGGGGTCGGATAGGCGGCGGTCGGGATGCCGCTGACCGGGATCGCGCGGCCGCCGCGCCGGGCCGCCCCGGCGACGATCGCCCCGGCGAAGCCGCACCACGTGGTGTCGCCGGCGTTCACGCAGTGGAACGTGCCGGTGGGCGCCTGCGCGTCGGTCGCCATGCGCTGCGCGATCGTGGCCAGGGCGGCGGCGAGGTCGGCGGCGGAGGTCGGGCAGCCGTACTGGTCGTCGACCACCGTCAGGGCGTCGCGCTCCGCGGCGAGCCGCAGCATCGTCTTGACGAAGTTGCCCCGGTGCGGGCTCACCACCCAGGCGGTCCGGACGATCGCGTGGCGCGGGTTGGCGGTGCGCACCGCGAGCTCGCCCGCGGCCTTGCTCGCCCCGTAGACGCTCTGCGGGTCGATGGGTGCGTCGGGGGCGTAGGCCCCGTCCGGCTTCGTGCCGGCGAAGACGTAGTCGGTCGAGACGTGGACGAGGGGGATCTTGCGCTCGGCCGTCGCCGCCGCCAGGATCGCCGGCGCCAGCGCGTTGAGGCGCCAAGCGGCGACAACCTCGGACTCGGCCTTGTCGACCGCCGTGTAGGCGGCGGTGTTGATCACCGCTCGGTAAGCGCGGCCGTCGAGGGCCGCCGCCACGGCCGCCGGGTCGGTGATGTCGAGTGCGGTGCGGCTCGGCGCGTGCACCGACACGCCGTCCGGCCACGCGAGGGCCTGCAGCTCCGTGCCGACCTGGCCGGCGCCGCCGAGGACGAGGACGTCCATCAGGTGTTCAGCCCCAGGCGCTCGCCCTTGTAGCGGCCCTCGCGGATCGGGCGCCACCAGCTCTCGTTGTCGAGGTACCAGGCGACGGTCGCCTCGAGCGCCTCCTCGAAGGTCTTCTGCGGGCTCCAGCCCAGCTCGGTCTCGGCCTTGGTGCAGTCGATGGCGTAGCGCCGGTCATGGCCCGGGCGGTCGGCGACGAAGCTGATCAGCTGCTCGTGCGGAGCGTTCTCCGGGCGCAGACGGTCGAAGGCCGCGCAGAGCGCCTTCACCACCGACAGGTTGTTGCGCACCGCCCGGCCGCCGAGCAGGTAGGTCTGGCCGACCCGGCCGCGCTCCAGCACGGCGACGAGCCCCTTGGCGTGATCCTCGACGTGGATCCAGTCGCGCTCGTTCTGGCCGTCGCCGTAGACCGGCAGCGTCTTGCCCTCCAGGGCGTTGAGGATCATCAGCGGGATCAGCTTCTCGGGGAAGTGGCGCGGCCCGTAATTGTTCGAGCAGTTGGTCACCAGGACCGGCAGGCCGTAGGTCTCGTGCCAGGCCCGCGCCAGGTGATCGGAGGCCGCCTTCGAGGCCGAGTAGGGCGAGCGCGGGTCGTAGCGGCTCTCCTCGGTGAAGAACGCGCCCGGCGGCAGCGAGCCGTAGACCTCGTCGGTGGAGACGTGGAGGAACCGGAAGCTGTTCCTGTCGGCCTCCGGCAGGGATTCGTAGTGTCCGCGGGCCCCGTCCAGCATCGTCTGGGTGCCGATCACGTTGGTGCGCACGAAGGCGCCCGGATCGGTGATCGAGCGGTCGACGTGGCTCTCGGCGGCGAGGTGCATCACGGCCTGCGGGCGGAATTCGGCCAACGCCGTCTGCACGGCGGCGCGGTCGCAGATGTCGGCCTCGATCAGGCGGTGGCGCGGGGTGTCGGCGAGCGGCGCCAGGGAGATCGGATTGGCCGCATAGGTCATCGCGTCGAGGGTGCAGACCTCGTGGCCGAGATCCTCGACGAGGTGCAGCACCAGCGCCGAGCCGATGAAGCCGCAGCCTCCGGTCACCAGGATGCGCATGGCGGATACCTCTTCGGACGGGTCGGAAACGGGATGGCGGGGCAGCAGAAGACTGCGCGCCGTGACAGAATGGCGGCCGGGGCGGTCAGAAGGCGCGCCCGAGTGCGGTGAGCCGCGGGGCGCGGCGGTCCTTGTCGGACAGGATCGCACCCTCGCCCGAGACCGGCCACGGGATCCCGATCTCGGGATCGTCCCAGGCGAGCGCCCGGTCGTGCTCGGGGCTGTAATACGCGTCGACCTTGTAGGCGACCATCACGTCGGGCGTGAGGGTGCAGAAGCCGTGGGCGAAGCCGTGCGGGATAAAGAGCTGCGCGCCCGTCTCGGCGTCGAGGGTCACGGCCACGAACTTGCCGAAGGTCGGCGAGGCGCTGCGGATATCGACCGCCACGTCGAGGATCGCGCCCTGCAGCACGCGGATCAGCTTGGCCTGCGCCCGGGGGGCGATCTGGAAATGCAGGCCGCGGATCGTGCCCTGCGGGGCCGAGAAGGACTGGTTGTCCTGGACGAAGGCGTTGGCGATCCCGGCCCGTTCCATGGCATCGACGCGGAACGTCTCGGAGAACCAGCCGCGCGCGTCGCCCAGGCGCTTGGGCACGATGCGCTTCACGTCCGGGATCTCGGTCTCGATGACGTCCATACCAGCGCCCTTCCCGCGGGTCCCGTGGCGCGGCGGGCGTCTCCGCGCGGCTCGTTCCCAGCCGGGCGCCCGCGTCGCCGAACTCTACTTCGATGATCGAACCGCGACTTCCGGTCATTCGCCGGCCATGTCAAGGCGTAGCGTCTACGATGCCGAGGGCGGGGAAACCGATGTGGGGTCGATCGGGGCAATCCGTGCCGGCCCTGTTGCGGTCGCAGCGTGCCGACCCGGAGTGCGCGTGGAGCCTCGGCAGCTACGGCGCCGTGGCGGTCTTCCGCCGGGATCCCGGCGAGCCGGCGCGGCCCCTCGATGACGGCCGCATCGGGCTCGCGACGGATCGCGGCGCGCTCCGCCTCGCCCCGTTGCCGGACCTCAGGCCCGTCGCCTACGAGACCGGCTTCACGGGCGGATGGAGCCAGGCGGTCGCGCTCTGTCTGCCGGTGGCGGCCTGCGCGATGGGGCGGCGCGCGGTCCTCACCGAGCTGGGGCCCGACGCCGACGCGGTCCGTCCGCAGGATCGCGGCGGACTCCTGTTCGATCTCGGCCTCGGGCTCGAGGCGGCCGATGCCTGCGTCCGCGTGACCGATCCGGCCCTGATCGACCGGCTCCGCGCCGAGGCCGGTCGGCCGATCTTCGAGCCGGGCAATCCGGCCGTTGCGGCCCTCGCGGCGTCGAGCCCGCATCGGGTCTTCCTCGCCCGCGCCGGGCGGATCGAGGTGTACACGGCGATCCCGCCGCCCGGCGGTTCCGGCGATCCCGGGCCGCACAGCCATATCCTGCCGAAGCTGCTCCGCCTGCGGCGGACGCACGCGGCGACGGCGCCGATCCCGAAGGGCTGGGTGCCCATCGGTGCGCTGCATCCGGCCCACCCGGCCAAGGACGGGACCGGCCGGTCGATCCCGTTCGACGCGGCGCGACACCGGGCGTTCGGGGGCCTCCTCGCGGACTGGGGCGATCCCGGGCTCACCGCCCTCCGGACCGCGGTGCTGTCCGGCGAGACCCCCGACCCGGAAGCGGACGGCGGGCGGTTCGCGCGCTCGGCGATCCGGGCCGCCTCGGCCCAGCGCGCGGCCAGGGGCTCTTGATGTCCCGAGATTCGCGAGGGGCTCCGTCCGACACGGCATGGCGGTGGCCGGACGGCCCGGCGCAACGCCGAAGCTCAGGGAATCCCGATCATCTTGTGGGTCTGGAGCGAGAGGCGCCAGCGGGCGTCGCTCCGGCAATACGCGATCGCGGCCTCGGTGCTGGCGATCCGGCCCGGCCCGTCCAGGGGCTGGAGGAAGCGGTGGCGGAAATCGAGGCCGACGAAGTCCGCGGGGTCGGCATCCACCTGCGGATAGACGAGCTTCAACTCGTGGCCGGTCCGCTGCGCGAGGGAGTTGGTTCCCTTCGGGCTGACACAGATCCAGTCGATGCCGGGGGGGGCCGGCAGCGTACCGTTGGTCTCGATGGCGATCTCGAACCCGTGCGCGTGCACCGCTTCGATCAGGGGCGCGTCGAGCTGGAGCAGCGGCTCGCCGCCGGTGAAGACGACGTAGCGGTTCTCGGGACCGCCCGCCCAGGTCGCCGCGACGGTGGCGGCGAGGGCGGCCGCGTCGGCGAAGCGCCCACCGCCCTCCCCGTCGACACCGACGAAATCGGTGTCGCAGAAGCGGCAGGCCGCCGCGGCGCGGTCGGCCTCGCGCCCGGACCAGAGGTTGCACCCGGCGAAGCGGCAGAACACCGCCGCGCGCCCCGCCTGGGCGCCCTCCCCCTGAAGGGTGTGGAAGATTTCCTTGACCGCGTAACTCACTGCCGTTCCAGCCACCGTCTCGCGCGCCGCACGCTCTGCAGATAGGCGGCGCGCGCGTCCCGGACCACTGACAACCACGCCGCGCAGCGTCGCGGTGCGCTCTCGCCTTGCTCTTGCCACGGTGGCCCCGTTGATGCCGAGAGGCAGCGCGACGGCCGCATTCGGCCGCTCGGGTTGTGCCTCCCTCCGGCCCGAGGCCGGAACAGCGGCGCTTGGCGGCGTCGATCCTGGCGATCCTCTGACGAGTCGGGCCTGAATGTCCTCTTCTCTCTTCCGGCGTCTCACCGTCGGGCTTGCGGCGCTGGCAGGTGTGCTCGGAGCGAGCCTGGTTGGGATCCGCGCGGCGGACGCGGTGACGGTGCCGATCCTCGTGGCCGATGTCGATTCCGGCAAGGTGCTCTACGCGCAGGCCCCGACCGACCCCTGGTATCCGGCCTCGATCACGAAGCTGATGACCACCTATGTCGCCCTGGACCTCGTGCGGCAGGGCAAGGTCTCGCTCGATTCGATGATCACCATCTCGGCCGCCGCCACCGCCGAGCCGCCCTCCAAGATGGGCTTCAAGCCGGGGACGCAGCTCACCCTCGACAACGCCCTCAAGATCATCATGGTCAAGTCGGCCAACGACATCGCCTACGCGATCGGCGAGAACCTCGGCGGCTCGATCGACACCTTCGCCACCCTGATGAACGAGACCGCGCAGCGGATCGGCATGCGCGACAGCCATTGGTACAATCCCAATGGCCTGCCCGATCCGCGACAGTGGACCTCGGCCCGCGACATGGCCGTGCTGGCCCGGGCGCTGATCCGCGACTTCCCGGATTCCCACGACCTGTTCTCGATCTCGGCGATCCAGTTCGGCCGCGCGGTGATGGCGAACCACAACGGCCTGCTCGGGCGCTATCCGGGCACCGACGGAATGAAGACCGGCTTCATCTGCTCGGGCGGCTTCAACGTCGTGGCCACCGCCACGCGCAACGGCCGGCGGATTGTCACCATCGTGATGGGTCAGCCGAGCCCGCGCGAGCGCGACGTGAAGGCCGCAGACCTGTTCGACTACGCCTTCACCCAGAGCGCCGGCTGGACCAGCCCGACGCTCGACGCGCTGCCGGCCTCGGCCCTCTCCGCGCCGCCGGACATGCGCCCCTTCGTCTGCGGCGGCAAGAAGCCCCCGGCCATCGAGGATGGGCCCGGCGCGCTCAATGCCCCCGGCTCCGCGGCGCAGCTGATCGGCGGGGCCGCGGCGAACTCGCCGGCCCTGGCGCTCGCCGCCTTCTCCAACCCGGCGCTGCGCGCCCGCAGCCTGCCGCCGCGGGCGCCCCTCCAGCCGATCGCCGTCTGGATCGGCCGCAATCCGGCCGAGGGCCAGCAGATCATGGACGCGCAGGAGGCCGAGCAGAAGGCCGCCGTCGCCAACAGCCGGGCCGCCAAGCTCGAAGCCGCCAAGGCCCGGCGCCTCGCGACGCTGGAGGCGGCCAAGCAGGCCCGCGCGGCGCGCATGGAACAGGCGCAAGCGGCCAAGGCGGCGGCCAAGACCCCGGCCGCCAAGGTCGCCGCGAAGGCGGGCCATCCCCTCCCCCATGCGGCGAGCGCCTACACCGCCGTCGAGGCACCGACGATGCCGGAGGCCAAACCCGGCAAGGGCCTGTCGAAGCCCGCACCGAAGGCCGCCGCCCACAAGGCCGCCCCGGCCAAGGCGGCAGCCAGGAAGCCGGCCGCCAAGAAGGCCGCGTCCGACGAATAGGCCCCCCTGTCCCGGCCCGCCGCGTTGCCGCGGGTGCCGGGAACCCCCACCTCGACGCTCATGTCATCCAGCCCTGCGCCCGTCCCCGATCCGCGACGCCCGGAGCCGATCCCGCTCACGGTGCTCACCGGCTTCCTCGGTGCCGGCAAGACCACGCTGCTGAACCGGCTGCTGCGCGATCCCGCGCTCGCCGACACGGTGGTGATCGTCAACGAGTTCGGCGCGATCGGCCTCGACCACCTGCTGATCGAGACCGTTGACGAGGACATGATCCTCCTGGGCGCCGGCTGCCTGTGCTGCACGGTGCGGGGCGACCTGATCGCCACTCTCGAGGATCTGCTGCGCAAGCGCGACAACGGACGGATCCGGCCGTTCCGCCGCGTGATCATCGAGACCACCGGTCTCGCCGACCCGGCGCCGATCCTGCACGCGCTGATCTATCATCCCTATCTCGTGCTCCGGTACCGGCTCCAGGCCGTGGTGACCGTCGTGGACGCGGTCACGGGTTCGGCGACCCTCGACGCCCATCCCGAGGCCGTGCGGCAGGCCGCGGTCGCGGACCGCATCGTCCTCTCCAAGGCCGATCTCGCGGACGACGTGTCCGGGATCCGTGCCCGCCTCGCCGCCCTCAATCCCGCGGCCCCGATCGTCGCGCCGGACGCCCCCGCCGCGGCACTGCTCGGCGGGCTGTTCGGCCTCGACGGCAAGGGCGCGGACGTGCGGGCATGGCTCGGCGACGCGATCCTGGCCGAGGCGGATCACCGGGATCCCGAGGTCAACCGGCACGATGCGTCGATCCAGGCCGTCTGCCTGACGAGCGCGGCGCCCGTGCCGCGTCCCGCCTTCGAGATGTTCATGGACCTGCTGCGCTCGGGCCACGGGCCGAACCTGTTGCGGCTCAAGGGCATCGTGGCGCTCGCCGACGATCCCGAACGGCCGCTGGTGGTCCACGGCGTCCAGCACGTGTTCCACGCCCCCCTGACCCTCCCGGCCTGGCCCGATCCCGACCACACGTCCCGGCTCGTGCTGATCCTGCGGGACCTCGACCCCGCCTTCGTCCAGCGGCTGTGGGACGCGTTCCTCGGCCGCCCGCGGGTCGATGCCCCGGATGCCGCCGCGCTCACCGACAATCCCCTGGCGATCCCCGGTCCCTGACGCCTCACCGGCGCGGCATCGGCCTTGAAGCGTGTGCCCCGAGCGGCGCTTCGGAGGCGCCGATGCGTCCCGATTTGGGACGAAGCGTCGAGAGGCAGGACACGCGATGGCGCCACGCTTCACCGTGATACAGGGCGGCCTGTCCGGGAGGCCCGAGCCGCGTCCCGCGCAGGCCCCGGATCGGGCGTCGGTGATGCGGGTCGATCTCCACCGTCCCGGGGCGGTGGATGCGGACGCGGTCTCGGCGTGGCGGGCCATGCTGGTCCGGAACGCCGTGACCGATCCGCTTCGCGATCCCGATCATCTGCTGCCGCTCGCCCAGCACCGTCCCGCCGGCCGCCGGGTCGCGGTCGCCCTCGCGTGGAGCCGCGACGTCGAAACCGGGCGCGAGGCGCTGCACGGCGTGGTGCCGCTGGCGATGCCGCATCCGATCTGGGGCGGTGGCGCCCGTCCCTGGCAGCCGGCCGAATCCGAAGCCGCTGCCCTGGTCGAGCAGGCCGCCGCGGAGGCCGTCGATCGGGCGTTGCGGGCCCGGCTCGCGGCGCTGCGCCGCCCGATCCGCCTCGTCGGTGCGGTCGAGCCCGTTGGGATCATGGTGGCGAACCGTCCCGCCCTCGCGGCGAGCCGTCCGGTGCGGTCCAGGCCGATCCCGACGGAGAGCCAGATCGGTGTACGCCCTGTGGGCTGGCATGCCCCCGCCTCGGAGGTGCACGCGGTGACCACGCCGGACGCCGTGCGCGACGCGGTCGAAACCTTTCTCACGCTCGACGCCCGCACCGCGGAGCGGCCGATCATCGCCGATCCGGCGGAGGCGTCCCTGGTCCGGGTGGTCAGCCGCCTCTTCGCCCGGCGCGGCGCCCTGCGGGTCGAGTTCCTGCGCCGGGCCGGCGCGATCGTCGCCGGCACGCTTCATCTCGGGACCGGTGCGGCCTCGGTCCCCTGGCGGCGGGCGTGAACGGTCAATCGGCCGCGGACGGCCGGGCCTGTCGGGGCACCGACCGGAACGCTAGCTGCCCGGCATGGCGCGCGACACACTTCACGGTTTCCGATCGACCCCGCGCCGCGGGCGCGCGGCGCCGGAGGGATCGACCGACGGCCATGACGCCGCCCGGGTCGTGGCCGTGATGGCGCGGATGGCGGAGGCCGACCCGGATCCGAAAGCCGGCTTCGACCGGAGCGACCCGTATCGTCTCCTGGTGACCGTCCTGCTCTCCGCCCAGTCCACCGGCCCCACCGTCGCCCGCATCGCGGAGGCTCTGTTCGCCGAGGTTCGCGATCCCGCCGGCATGGTTGCCTTGGGCGAGGCCCGGATCACGGAGATCATCCGGCCGGTCGGGCTCGGACCGTCGAAGGCGCGCAACATCGTCAAGCTGTCGGCGGCCCTGATCGCGGCGTTCGGCGGTGTCGTGCCGTGCAGGTCCACCGACATGCGTCGCCTCCCGGGCATCGGCCGCAAGAGCGCCGAGGTCACGGCGAACTTCGCCTTCCGCGAGCCGGTGATCGCGGTCGACACCCATGTGTTCCGGGTCTCGAACCGGATCCCGCTCGCCCCGGGCCTCACCGTCGACGCGGTCGCCGACGGTCTCGCCCGGATCGTGCCGGAGCGGTTCAAGGACGGCGCCCATGTCTGGCTGTTCCGCCTCGGCCGCGACACCTGTACGGCCCGGAAACCCGCCTGCCCGCGATGCCCGGTCTCGGACCTGTGCACCTGGCCGGGCAAGACGACCTGAACGCCCTACTCGTCCTCGCCGAACCGGTTGGCGAGCAGCGCCGCGATGGCGTCGAGGCAGGCTTCGGCGTCCTGCCCCACGGCGGTGACGGCGATCTGCGTGCCCATGGCGGCGCCCAGGGTCAGGAGCCCCATGATCGAGCGCCCGCCCACGGTTTCGCCCGCCCGGGTCACCGCGACCGCGGCATCGTAGCGCTCCACGGTCTGCACGAACTTCGCGGAGGCCCGGGCGTGCAGGCCGCGCCGGTTGATGATCGGGAGCCTGCGCAGGATCCCGCCTTCCGGGACCGGGGGATCGTCGTCCGTCTCGAAAAGGTCGTCCATCGCCCGTAATATGTCCCGCCCGATCCGCGGTCGTCGGAGCCGCTTGTGACGAAGCTAGCGCATCGGTCCGGATATCGGAACCGGCACGATGCGCTAGCTTTTTGATTCGCATCGTCTTTTGCCGAAGACGCCGGACCGTTTTCCGGGCCGAGATGTCCGGATGCGCGGTTACCGCAGGATCAGGGCCTCCGGTGAGACCCGATCCGGCTCCGACCGCCGATCACCACTCGTACTCGGCGCCCACGCCGAGGCTGGTGCGGCCGTCGCTGCCCGCCTCGCCCTTCAGCTTGATCCGCCGGGTGACGTCGAAATCGACGCCGACCGCGGTGTCGGCGGGTTTGGCCCCGGCCTTCACGCCGACGCTGACCCGATCGGAGATGTAGCGCGAGGCGCCGAGCGCCGGGCCGCCGCTGGACCCGGTCGAGACGTCGAGGCTGTCGAGGCCGAGGCCCTTGCGCGCCTGCTCGAACACGTCCGGACCGGCGGCGCCGCCGGAGAGCTGGGCCACGGCCTGCGCGAGCTGCAGGGCCTGGAACGGCGACAGCCCGCCCGCGGCCTTCTTGAACAGGAGCCGCGACAGGATCTCGTCTTGCGGCAGCACCGGATCGGAGGTCAGGGCGAATTGCGGCGCGTCCGCCGGCCCGGTCACCGCGACGCGGGCAGTCACGTCGCCGGCCTTGGTCTCGGCGGCGAAATCGAGGTCCGGGGTCGTCAGGCTGCCCGCGAAGCTCACCCGGCCACGGCTGAAGTCGAGGCGCTGCCCGACGAGGTCGAGGCGGCCGCGCCGCATCGCGAAGGCACCGACCGCGTTGGGGGCCAGCGAGGTGCCGGTGACCCGGAGGGCGCCGCCGAGCTCGGCGTCGATGCCGCGCCCGCGCACGAAGATGCGGCTCGGGGCATCGACCGCGACATCGAGTGTGGCGTCGAACGGCAAGGCGGGTTTCTTCGATCTCCGCCCGGACGCCGCCGCAACCCGCGGTCCGGCGCGCTGCGCCAGGCGTGCGCGCGCTTCCGGCGGCGTGTTGACGTGGCGCACCCCCGGCAGAGGCCGCACGGTCGCGGGAAGCCGGTCCGGCACGGCGACATCGATCGACGCGATATCGACCCGGCCGGAGATCCGCGGCGTCCGCGCCAGCGGGCCGGCGAGGGTGAGGTCGAGGCTCGACACGGCGGTCATCAGCGGGCTCGACACCAGTTCGGCCCTGTCGGCGAGGACGTGGAACTGACCGGGGAAATCCGGCTCCAGCGCCACGCGGCCCGTGACCGAGATGCGGCCGCCGTTGCGTGTCGCCGCAGTGAGGCGCTCGACCACGAGGCTGTCGCCCCGGCCGGTGACCCGGCCCTCGATCCCGGTGAGGCGTATGCCGTTGAGCGGATCGGTGAAGCTGCCACCCGTCAGGGTCGCCGCACCCTGCGCGCGGGGGGCCGCCAGCGTGCCGGTGACGCCGCCGTCGATGGCGACCTTCCCGGCGACGCTCTGACCGCCGACGCTCAGCAGGGAGTTGGCGAGCGCCGCGTCGAGGGTGCCCTTGGCGCGGAGATCGAGCGCTCCCCCGGTCTCGACCGGGATCCGGCCGGCCACCGTCAGGGCGACGCCCCGCCCCGCCGTCACCCGGCCGTCGAGGCTGGCCTGCCCGTCCGACAATGTGCCCCGGGCGCTGGCATCGATTGGCGGCAGGGCCGCCTGCCGGGTCTGCGGCGCCGTGAGCTTGGAAACCGTGAGGGCGTAGTGGCCCTCCGGCCTGTCCGCCGGCCCGTGCAGGTCCGCCTCCCCGTCGAGACTCCCCGAGAGGGCGAGATCGGGCGCGGCGATCCGGGCGAGCGACAGCGGCAGCGCCCGGATCGCCACGCGCAGGTCGAGCTCGCGTCCGGCTCGGCCCGCCACCGAGATCCGGCCGGAGCCCGCCGCGACGGTCAACCCGTCGATCATGGCGCCGCCGTCCCGCAGGGTGATGACGGCCGGTCCGGCCAGGGCGAAGCGGTCGTTCCCGCGGGCGGCCGAGAGGGTCTTGAGCTCGATGCGGGTGTCGTCGGCCGGGACGATGCGGGCGGCCCCGTCGAGGCCGAAGCCGCGGGCCCTGGCGGTCAGCGTGACGTCGCTGAAGGCGGGGCTGCCGTCGGCGACGAGCCGGAGGGCGTCGATCTGCTGGCCGGCGGCGAGCAGCCGGTCGGCCTCGAGGCGCCCGTCGAGGATCGGGTGGACGCGCAGGTCACGGCCCTTCAGGTCGGCGTCGAGCCGCGACAGGGCGTAGCCGCCGTAGCGCAGGCCCGCCCCGGTCGCCCGGATCGCCGCATCCTGGCGACCACCGTCGCGGGCGAGGGTCACGGCCGCGTCGAGGCGGCCGGCCATCGGCGCCGGGGCGAGGGGCGCGATGTCCTCCAGGCTGGCGGCCCGTACCGTGAGCGATCCGGCCGAGAGCCAGGTCTCGGCCGCAACCGTGGCGCTGCCCGCCACCGCCACCGAGCCGAGGTTCAGCGCGAGCCGGTCCAGCACCCAGTCCGGTCCCGTGCGCGCGCCGTGGGCATCGCCGGTGAGGGCCTTGCCGGCCACGGTGCCGGAGAGCCGCACGCTGCCGTCCGGCGCCAGGAGGGCATCCTTGACGAGGGCCTCGACCCGCAGGTCGCGGATCGGCTTGCCGTCGGCCGTGGCGGCGGGCGCCGTGAGCGTGGCCGCGAGGTCCGGATGTTCGAGGGAGCCGGTGAGCCGCGCCTCGACCCCGGCGCGCCCGGTGAGGCGGCCATCCAGATCGGCGAGGCTCCGAAGGTCGAGGCGGCCGCCGACATCGGCGGTCTCCGAGGTCGCTTCGCCCTGGAGGGTGGCGGAGAGGCCTTGTCCCTCCAGCCGCAGGTGATCGAATCCGTACCCGTCGTAGGAGCGCGACACCCGCCCCTGGAGCGAGGGCGTGCGACCGAGGATCCGGTCCGCCGCCCCGATCCCGGTCGCGAGACCGGTCGTGGCGACGGTGAGATCGGCGGCAACGGCCTTCCGCGCCGGGTCGCCACTCAGCCGCGCCTTGGCGTCGAGGGATCCCGCGAGCCCGCGCCCGGCGATGCCGGAAAACACCGCGAGATCCGGCAAGGCCGCATCCAGCGTCCCGGTCAGCGTGTTCTGCCCGATGCGGCCGGCATAGCCGGCCCGGGCGGTCTCGGAGTCGAGCCGGAGCGTCGCGACGTCGATCACCCCGTCCGGCCCGGCCGCCGCCCGGAGCGTGAGCTGCGCCCGGCTTCCGACGGCCCGCCGCAGGGCCGGATCGGCCAGCCGCAGGCCCTCGACCTTCCCGTCCGCGGTGATGGCGAAGCGCCGCGCGGTCGGATCGCCCTGCGGCGCGACGTCCAGGCGTGCCTCGATCCGATCCAGGGCGGAGTCGCGGCCGCGCAGGCCTGACGCGTCCAGACTTCCGCGGATCGTCGGCGCCGCGATGGGGCCCTTGAGGCTGCCGTCGAACGTCAGCTTGGCGATCTCGGCCTCGCCCGCTCGGGTCGTGCCGCCCTCGGTGGGCAGGGCGCGGGCCTGGAGGGTGAGGTCGGCGACCCTGTCCGCGGTCAGGCTGCCCCCGGCGGTGAGCTTGGCGGTCCGGGAGGTCAGGTCCAGCCGGTCGATTCGGAAGCCGCCGCTATCGGCGAAGGCCAAGCCCCCTGCGAGCTGCGTCGTGCCGGCGAACACCGCGGCGGCCGGACCCGGCATCAGGCCCTCGATGCGCGCCGCGAGGTCGAGGGCGAGCCGCCGCTCGGCGCCGATCCGCGAGATCTTGGCGCCGCCCTTCGCGCCGATCTCCGGACCGGCCGCGAAATCGAGCTTGGCGGACCACGCATCGAGCGTGCCCGTCCCGTCGAGGTTGAAATCGATCGGCGGGGTGCCGGGGATGTTGGCCGCCTTCGAGAGCAGGCCCCCGGCGGGCTCCACCAGGTTGGCCTTCAGCTCCAGGCGGTCGCCGTCCGGCACGTAGAGCAGGCTGAGGAGGAAACGCCCGGCGGCGTCGAGGCGCTGCGCCCGGGCCGTGAGGTCCAGCCCCTCGCTCGCCGCGCCGAGGCGGGCCCGCCCCTCGGCGGACAGACGGGCAGGCTGCCCCGCGACCGCTTCGCCGAGGACCAGTTCCGCGAGCCGGAAGCCCTTGATCTCGACCTTCACGGGGAGGTCCGGCAAGAGCCTGCCGTCCGGCTTGGCCTCCGGCGGGGTCGGTCCGGGGATCGGCCGGCGCAGCACCTCCAGGCGCCCGATCTCCAGGCTGTCCACCTCCAGTCGCCCCGACAGCAGGGCGAGCCGGCGCCAGACGATGCGCGCCCTGTCGAGCTTCAGCCAGACGCCGTCGCGGTCGCTCAGGGCGACGTCACGGATGGTGGCGTCGGACGACAGGGCGCCGTCGACCGCGCCGATCGCCACCCGGGACGACGGCGTGGACAGCGCCCGGGACAGGAGGCCGCCGAGCACGGACTTGTCGCCCTCGTCGGCGTGCGTGCGCGTGACGGCCCCGGCCAGCAGGACGGCGAGGCAGATCAGCGCGCCGATGATCCCCAGCCCCATCCCGAGGGCGAAGACCGGCCGCCGCGCTCCATCCCGCCCGCAGGAATCCGCCATTCAGAATGCCTGCCCCAGGCTGAGATACAGGACCGCCGGACGCACGTGGCCGCCCTTGTAGGGATCGAGCGGGAACGCGAGATCCGCGCGGATCGGGCCGATCCCGGTGTAGTAGCGCAGGCCGATACCGACCGATTTCCGGATCGTCTCTTTGAAATCCGGCAGCGCGGAGGCGAACGCGGTCCCTGCGTCGAAGAACGGCACCACGCCGATCGTGTCGGTGACCTTGATGCGGGCCTCGACGGACGCTTCCAGCAGGCTGCGGCCGCCGATCGGCAGGTTGTACGGCCCGATCGGCCCGAGGGTGCGATAGGGATAGCCGCGCACGGAACCGCCGCCGCCCGCGAAGAACCGGAAATTGTCCGGGATCTCGCCGAGCGGCGCCCCGGAGACCGAACCGAAGCCGATCCGTCCGGCCAGGATGTACCGGGCCTCGTCGTCGAGGGCATAGTAGGTCGAGCCCTGCGCCTTGGCGACGAGGATGCCGGGGGACGAGATCGCCCCGGGATAGGCGGCGAGCGACGCGATGGTCCGCACCCCGCGGGTCGGATCGAGGAGGCTGTCGGTGGAATCGTAGGTCACCGAAGCCGGCACGCCGATCAGCCGGTAATTGACGGTGCCCAGCGCATCCTTCGAGCGACCCGCCTGCCCGTCGAGCCCGATCTGGGCCGAGAACGTGTCGGAGAACCGGTGCCGGATCGCCACTGAGGCGCCGCCGCCATCGACCAGATAGCTCTGCTGCACCTCGCGGGTGACGAAGGCGTTGGCCAGCAGATCGTTGCGGCTGCCCCACAGGGCCGGCTGCACGTAGGTGGCCGAGAGGCGGCCGCCGAGGCCGTTGGTGCCGATCCCGGCGATCTTGCGCTGGGTGGCGAACGGGTCGTTGCCGAGGCCGAGATAGTAGATGTCGGCATCGAGCCGGAAGGTCTCGCCGCCGCCGAACAGGTTGCGGTTGGCGTAATAGGCCCGCACCCCCGGCCCGTCGACCGTGGAGTAGCGCGCCGACACGCCGACGAGGTTGCGCTCCCGCTCGCTCAGCTCGACGAAGAGCGGCAGGTTGCCGTCGGCGTCGAGGGCGGCGGCTTCCCGGACGCGCACGCCCCCGATCCCCTCGATCCGGGCCACCGACCGCCGGATCGCCGCCACCGCCTGCGGTGAATACGGGTCGCCCGGCTCGGCGTAGATGAAGGAGCGGATCGTGGCCGGGTCGATGCCGGGGGCACCGGTCACCGCCACTGGACCGAGGCCGGCCACCGGGCCGGGGTCGATCGTGAAGGTCACGTCCATGACGTGGGCCGCGTCGTCCACAACCGGGTCACGGGCGATCGCCTTGGCGAAGGGATGCCCCCGGCCCCGGAACTGATCGACGATCCGGGCTTCGCGCGCCAGGATCGTGGCCGACCGCGCCGGAGTATCCGCGTCGACGCGTGTGATCCGCGCCGGCAGCACCTCCTCCGGGAAGGGCCGTCCCGCCGGGTCGCGGACCACGATCCGACGCAAGTGATAGACGGGGCCGAGATCCACGGCGATCCGGACCGGCACGAGCCCGCGGTTGCGCCAGGCCTCGGCGGCGCGGACCGCCGGGGCGGCCTCATCAATCACCGGGGCGCTGTCGATCCGGATGTCCACGGTGCCCTGGTAATAGCCGTAACCCGACAGGACATCGGTGAGCTTGGGGCGGTCCGTCTCGGCCCGGCGCAGGAGTCCCTCCCCGTCCGGCGGCGGCTCCTGGCGCAGGCGATACAGCGTGGAGGAATCCTGAACCGCGCTCAGGACATCGGAATCGTCCGTGCCGGTGATGCGTACGGAATACGGCAGGGCCGTCGCGCTCGGCGCCGGTGGCTCCGGTTCGCTGCCGAAGAGGCCGAACAGGTCGAAGGCCCGCGCCGGGACCGGCGCGGCTGCCAGGAGGACCAGCCCGGCGGCACTCGCCAGGGCCAGCCGCGTCGAGAGGCGAAGCGTGTCGGCCCGCGGGAATCGACTGAGGGATCGGGAAACGCGCAAACCGCGGTCTTCAGTCCCGATCGCGGTCGGCCGCGCCGCCGGTGCGGACATTCATCGCTGCTTCCCCCCAACGCCGCGCGATACAGCGTCCCCCCGGAGACCTTAAGGCCAAGTCCTCCCGAGGCCAACACCGGACTCCCCGCCGTCCAGGATTGTTCTTGGAACCGGGCGGCGCCTCGGGCCGCGGGCGGCAGGGCGATCGTCGGCGGCAGAGCTGAGGCCAGCGCATCGATCGCGACGCGCCTGCGCGACGGACGATGCGATGTCCGGGGCTGGAGGGCGTGGCGGTCGAACCTATGAGCCGGCAGATCGCCCAGCACGGTGACGCGCCGTCCGGACGCCACCGCGTCGCGGATCGGCCAGCCCGGCAGCCGGGCGAGCCCGTGCCCCGCGAGAGCCGCGGCCCGGATCGCGCCGACATCGTCGGGATGCATCCGGCTCGGCGGGACGATCTCCGTCGCCAGATCCCCCGGCTGCGGGAAGAGCCAGGACCGGGTACCGGCGGCGTGGCGCTGTTCGGCCTCCAGATCGCCACGGTGCTCGGCGCCGAGGTGTTCGTCACCTCCGGCAGCGCCGACAAGCGGGCGCGGGCCGGGGCCCTCGGGGCCGATCCTGCGATCGACCGCGCGGACTGGGTCGAGGCCGTTGATCGTCTCACCGGGGATCGCGGCATCGACCACATCCTGGAGATCGTCGGCGGCCCTCATCTGGCCCGTTCGTTCGGAGCAGTGGCCGTCAAGAAGCGGATCTCGGTGATCGACGGCTTCGATCGCGCCGCCTCCGCGGGGCCGCGGCCCGAAGCCTTCTCGAAGCGGCGAAGCG